>JALSPC010000180.1 GCA_026986155.1 bacterium | reverse complement strand
CGGCGGATGTCGATAATCAGGACCATCCCCTTCAGGTTGGGGTTGTTCGTGAGGAACGCCTCCACCAGATCCTTCCAGTTCTCCTGCATGCTCCGGGGCACCCGGGCGTAGCCGAAGCCGGGCAGGTCGACGAAATGAATCGTGTCGTTGACGCGAAATACATTGACCATCCGCGTTTTTCCCGGCGTGGCGCTGGTTTTGGCCAGGTTTTTCCGGTTGAGCAGGGAGTTGAGGATGGACGATTTCCCCACGTTGGAGCGTCCCGCGAAGGCAACCTGGTTGGGATAGGTGAGTTTCAGGTGGTCCTTTCCGGCGAAGGATTTGACGTAAGTGGCCTGGGTGATCTTCATGATGAAGCCGTTCAGAAAAAGTCACTCACGGCCGAGACAACCCTTTCCACCTCCCCGTCCGTGAGTTCCGGGTAAAGGGGAAGGGAGAGGACCCGCCGGGCGAAGGCCTCCGCGTTGGGGAAGGCGCCTTCCGTGTATCCCAGGTATTGAAAGGCCGGTTGCAGGTGGATGGGGATGGGGTAGTGGATGGCCGTCCCGATCCCCCGCTCGGCGAGGTGGGCCTGGAGTGACTCCCGGTCATTGGTTCGGATGACGTAGAGGTGCGCAACGGCATATTCTCCCTCCGCCTCCCGGGGCGGCAAGTCGAGGGGAAGGGGCGCAAACCGGGCGGTATAGTAGGCGGCGATCTCGCGCCGCCGCCGGTTGTAGGCATCGAGGTGGGGGAGTTTCACGCTCAGCCACGCCGCCTGGACTTCGTCGAGGCGGTTGTTGGCGGCGATGGCGAAGTGGGTGTGCCGTTTTTCCCCCTGCCCGTAGTTACGGAGCATCCGGACCCGCTCTGCCATTTCCGGGTCGTTGGTGACGACCATCCCGCCGTCCCCGTAGGCGCCCAGGTTCTTGGTGGGATAGAAACTGAAACAGCCCAGGGCCCCCGCCGTTCCCGCCATGACCTTCCCGCACCCGCTTACGGGGAACCAGGCCCCGTGGGCCTGGCAGGCGTCCTCGATGACGGCAATCCCGAACTCCCCGGCGATGGCCGTCAGGCCGTTCATGTCTTCCGGGTGTCCGTAGAGGTGCACCGGCACGATGGCCGCGTAGTCTTGGAGGGTCCCCTCCCGCCTCGCCCGCGCGAGGCGGTCGTGGAGCCGCTGGAGGTCCATCCTGCCATTGTCGGGACGGATATCGATAAACTCGGGGATGCCCCCGTGGATGGCGGCGGCCATGGCCGTGGCCACGTAGGTGGTGGGAACGGTGAGTATCTTCTTGCCCGGGGCAAGCCCGGCGGCCTGGTAGGCGAGGCTGAGCGCCCCCGTCCCGGAACCCACGCCTACGGCGAAACGGCATCCCAGGTAATCGGAGAAGGCGATTTCGAAGGCCTCAAGGCGGGATCCCAGGATGAACTGTCCCGTTTCCAGGACGGCCTGGAGCGCCTGGTCGATCTCGTCTTTCAGGGCCCGCGCCTGGCGGGTCAGGTCGAAGATCTTTACCGTTTCCAATAGTGATCCCGGTATTTTCGGTAGAATTCGACGGTCCTTCGGATGCCTTCCTCCAGCGGGATCCCGGGGTTCCACCCGGTGGCTTCCTGGATCTTGCGGATGTCCGCCACGTAGTCTCCCGGTTCCACCTCCTTGCGTTCCCGGGTGAACGGGACGTGCGCCACGCGCCCCTGTCCGGCCACCGCCACGATGGTCTCCGCCAGCTCCCGAAAGGAGATGCCCCGGCCGGTTCCCACGTTGTAGACGTCCCCGTAGGCTCCCGGGGTTGTAGCGATCGCGAGGAGGCCATCGAGAAGGTCGTCCACGTAGAGGAAGTCCCGCAGGATGGCCCCGTCTCCGAAGACGGGGATGGCCTCGTCGTCCAGGGCCTTACGGATGAACCAGTTCAGGACGCCGTATTCATCGTGCATCATCTGATGGCGGGGGCCGAAGGTGTTGGTGATCCTCAGGCAGACGCCTTGGAGCCCCTTCACGTTGTGGTAAACCAGCACCATCTTTTCCGCCGTGAGGTTCGTGATGGCGTAAATGCCGACCGGGTTGGTGGGGTGTTCCTCGTCCACGGGCAGGTGAACGCTTTTGCCGTATTCCCCCCGGGTGCCCGCGAAGATGATCCGGGCGTCGGGATTGTTGTGGTGGCAGGCCTCCAGGAGGACGAGGGTTCCTTTGCAGTTGATGTCCAGGTCCTGGATGGGGTTGCGCATGCTGTCCACGTGGTTGACCTGCCCGGCCAGGTGGAAGACGTAATCCTTTCCCTGGACGAGGTAGTTCATGGACAGGGCGTTTCGGATGTCGCTGAAATTGACGTGAACCTTGCCCTTCACCGGCTCGATGTTGAAGAGATTGCCCCCCTGTCTTGGAAGCATGTTGTCCACCAGGGTGACGTTGGCGCCCAGGCCCACCAGGCGGATGGCCAGGTTGCTGCCGATAAAGCCCAGCCCGCCCGTGATCAAGACGTTCGCGTTTTCAAAGGGATTCTTCACGCTTCTCCTCTTCTTGCGGGATCCTGTAAAGCTCCCAAAGTTTAGCATACTTTGTCAGGACATAGAAGGCGCTGGCCGCGGCGATGTAGAAGCCGGGGAAGCCGTCCAGGAACCCCCTTTTCAGGATGTATTCCTTGAAAAACCGGAAAAAGGCGCGGGAAACGGTGTGGAGGGGGCCGACTCGCTTTCCTTGGCGGAACAGGTCGTCAGCCGCCGTCTCGGAGTAGCTGTCGATGGTCTGTATCTGCCCGGAGATGTTCCGGTAGGGAAAGTGAAGGTAGTGATTTTTCAATTCCCCCACGGGACCGTCCACGGCCACCTTGGCGTGGAGGTCTCCCTCCCACCGCCCCTTGTCCCTTCTGTAGAGACGAATCTCCTTGTCGGGAACCCAACCCCCATGCCGGATCCAGCGTCCCATGTAGAAGTTGCGCCGCGGAATGACATATCCATTGTATCTTTCCCCGTTTTGGGCCAGGACATGTTGGATTTCCTCCCACACCGTCTCGGGGACCACCTCGTCCGCGTCCACGAACATGATCCAGGGATGCATTGTCAGGTCCGCCGCCTTCTGGTACTGGCGGCGGAAACCGGCCCAATCCTGGTGGTAGAGCCTGACGCCGTAGGATTTGCATATCTCAATACATCCGTCGGTGCTTCCCGAGTCGAGGACCACCACCTCATCGGCGTGGGGAACCACGCTTTCCAGGCAGGCCTTGAGGGTGCGCGCGTTATTAAAGGTCAGGATGTAGACGGAAATGGGGGGAAGCGGTCTATCCATGGGACTTTTCTTTCAGAATTTCCTCGTATATGCCGAGAACACGTTCGATGTGACGGTCGAGCACGATGGCGCCGACCTGCCGGGGCGAAGCCGAGAGGGCCCTTTCGCGGGGTTTATCCGGGAAATAGGCGGCGACGGCCTTCGCGATTTCAACGGGATCGTCATTGTTTCTTAATACCATACCCGTTGCCGGGGCGTCTATGAGGGCGCTGGCCCCGGCCCATCGGGAGGTGATGACGGGCAGCCCGGAGGCCAGGGCCTCCAGCACGACAAGGGATGCGGAATCGAAGAAGGTGGGAAGCACGAAGATATCGGCCGCGGCGTAGAGGTGTTCCATCTCCTTAACGGGGCCCAGGAAGGTAACGAGATTGGTTACCCCGAGACGCTTAGCCAACCTTTTCCAACGAGCGGCATCTTCGTTCCCCGCCACGAGGAGGCGGAAGGGCCGCGCGGACTCGTTCAGGCCGCGTAGGATTTTCAGAGACCGAAGGAGGGGGTGAAGCCCCTTCAGACGGAAGTTGTTGCTCGCGAAGAGGAGGACGATCTCGCCGTCGGATAGGTGGAGGCGTTCGCGCGTGGCATCGCGGAATTGCGCCCGGTTCCCCGGGCTGAAGCGCGAAAGGTTCGCGGGATTCTGGACCAGGACGATTTTCCGGGCCGGGATCCCCGGGTAATGCGAACGAATGTGATCACGGATCATGGGGGAGATGGCGAGAATGCGCCGGGTGTCAAAAGAGAGGTACTGACGCCTTTGCAAGGCAATCATCGTCCATTCCTTCGGGGAAAGGCGGCGTTGGATCCTTTTGAAGGCGCGGTGGAAAGGGTTTTCGTAGGAGGCGAAGTAGCGCTTAAGCCATACCTGCTCCACGCCGCCGTGGGGATTGAAGACGTCCGCCCCGACGATGTGGCCCACGTCGTGCGCGATGTCGAAGTCCCCCATGGCGATCTCGGCCCCACACCGCCGCGCGAAGGAGAGCACCTTGAGAAACCCAGGCCACGTGAGCGTGCGAACGGGATGATAATGGATGTTTTCCGGTGGATGGCCTTCGGGAAACCTCCTGGAAAAGATGGTTATATCATGCCCGCGTTCGGCAAGCCCCCGTGCAAGAATCTCCACGTAGCGTTCCCCGCCCCCTTTGGCGGGGAGGAAACGGTCGATGATGAGGGCGATCTTCATGGGAACGGTCTTATGATTTCTCGCAACTTTTGGATTTTCAATGCGGGGTATGCTATCACAAGGAGTCTAAAAGTGTCAATTTCATAAAAATGATTAAAGGAAATTTTGTGCCCATAGCGTGGTGTATGTGAAGAATTTTATCCATAGAGGATTTCAAAAAAAGGTTACATAAGAGGCGCTTTCAATATTATTTTTTGAATGTTATTATAAAAGTATATTGTAGGGCAGAAAGTATAATTCAGGGAAAACATGGCTAGAAAATCAGAAAACGACCTTTCTCATTTAAATGAGAAATTTGAACTCCTGAAAAGAAACGAGGAAATTTTAAGATCGCTTATCCAGAATTCCTTTTTAGGGATTGTTAATGTTGATAAACACCTTAAGGTAATTTCCTGCAATAAAGCCTTTGAAGATCTTTTCGGTTACACGGAGTCGGAGATAATAGGCAAGAATCTTGATCGGTTACTTGCCCGGCATCAAGAACTCGAGGAGGCGAGAAAGTATTCAAGGGAGACATTAGCAGGGGTCTCCGTTCGCGGAAAAGGCGTTCGTTTTCGAAAAGATGATTCTCCTGTTTATGTGGAGTTTTTTGCGGTGCCCACGGTTGTGGATGGCAAGCTCGTGGGGGCTTATGGATTATACCATGATATATCTGAAAGAGAAAAATTAGCGCGGGCCCTTTCAGAAAGTGAGGCGCGTTATCGAACTTTGGTGGAATTATCCCCAATGGCCATAGGAGTTTATGGACTTGATGGAACAATTTTATTCGCGAATGACGCGGCGGTAAAACTAACGGGGGCGAAAAACGTAGAGGAGCTGTTGGGCAGAAAAAACATCGATTTTGTGCATCCCGATTCTCGCTCGCTGGTGGAAGCGAGGAGAAGAGAAATAGGCCAAGGAAAGCGGTTGCCCAAGGTGGAAGAAAAAATCATCACCCTTGGCGGCGAGGTTAAACATATCGAGGTGCTCTCAATCCCGATTACTTACGATGGAAACCCAGCGATTTTAGCCATCTTTCAAGATATCACAACACAGATAGACATGAGGGAACGTTTGGTTAAAAGCGAGGCTCGTTTGAATCGTGTTTTTCAAGCCTCACCGCTTGGTATTGGATTGGTTCGCAATCGCATCATGCAATGGCACAATGAAGCCATGTCGAGACTTTTAGGGTATAAGCCTAAAGAACTTAGAGGAAAGAACGCGAGGATGCTATATCCCGATGAACAAGAATATCTTCGCTCTGGAGAATGTATCAAATCGCTCAGCCATGAAAAGAAGATCGCCGAATTGGACACAAAATGGGTGAGAAAGAATGGAGAGGTTTTCGATTGTCATCTTTGGTATTCCCTTTTGGATGAAGGATTTGAAGACCCCACGATCTTAGCCATCGCCGAGGATGTTTCCGAGCGGAAGAAGATAGAAAAGATGCTACAGGAGAGTGAAAGCAGATACCGGCAATTAGTTGAATTCTCACCACTTCCTATAACTGTTTTTGATATGCGGGAGATATTCTACGCGAACCCCGCTGCGCGGAAATTGTTTGGTTTTACCTTGAAGGAAAACTATGGCGGGAAAACAATCTTCGACTTTATGGACAAGAATCATATTAATATTGTCCGACAACGCGTCAAGGATATTTTAGATAAGGAGATAAAACCCACGCCAAGCATGTATAAAGTTTTCGATTCAACCGGGCGAGAGGCCCTCATAGAAGTGCATTCCCTCCCTTTTACATACGGCGGGAAAAAAGCCGTGTTCTCTATTTTTCTGGATGTGACGGAAAAAAATAAAACGGAGGAAAGGTTAAGGGCTGAGGAGAAAAAATATCGGAAGCTCTACGAGACGTCAAAACGCCAGGAAGAGTTGTATCGTTCGCTTTTGAATTCCTCCGCTGACGCTATCGTGATCTATAATCTTGAAGGAGAAGTAGAGTTTCTCAATTCTTCTTTCACAAGGATTTTTGGCTGGACACTCGAGGAACTTCAAGGAAAGCATATCCCATTTGTTCCTGAATCGGAGCGGGAAGCTTCCATGAAAGTTATCTACAGGCTTCTTCAAACCGGTGATCTTGTGCATGGATTCGAAACACGCCGTTACACAAAAAACGGGAATGTCTTAGACATAAGTATCAGCGCTTCTCGATTCAACGATGGCGAAGATAAACCAGCGGGGATGCTCGTTCTTTTAAGAGATATAACCAAAAGAAAACGGGCGGAGGAAAAACTAAAAAAAGAGGAAGAACGGTATAAAAAGCTCTACGAGGCATCGAAACGCCAGGAAGAGCTGTATCGTTCGCTTTTGAATTCCTCCGCTGACGCTATCGTGATCTATAATCTTAAAGGTGAAGTGGAATTTGTCAGCCCTTCCTTTACCCGGACATTTGGCTGGACCTTTGAAGATTTGGTTGGAAAGCAGATTCCGTTTGTCCCCGAATCAGAGAAATCGCCTACCAAAGAGATAATAGAAAGACTTATTTCAACCCGCGAACCTGTTCATGGATTTGAAACACTTCGACTTACAAAGGATGGCCGTTTGCTAAATGTAAGCGTGAGCGGGTCTTTGTATTTGGATGCTTCAAAGAAGCCCGTCGGCATATTGGTGGTTCTTCGGGATGTTACAGAACGGGTTCAGGCAGAAAAGGCCATCAGGGAATCAGAAAGACGTTTCAGAGACCTTTTCGATTCCGTTTCAGATTTGATTTACACGCAAGATCTCGAGGGACGCTTTCTTTCTGCCAACCGGGCTTTGAGCGGTATTTTTGGTTTGGCCCAAGAAGAGTTTATTGGAAAACGCGCCTCGGATTTTATGGACAAAAGATTTAAACGGGCCTTTAAGACTGAATATCTTGACTCAATCAAAAAGGAGGGATTTTCGAAAGGGGTGTCCGCGTATTACGCCAAAGGCGGGAGAAAGATCTATCTGGAATATCGCAGCACATTGGTAAAACCTGAAAACGGTGAGCCTTACATTAGCGGGATAGCGAGAGATGTTACGGAGCGTGTCATTGCCCAACGGCGAATAAAGAAACTGCAAGAAGAGATGCTTCAAGCCCAAAAGATGGAGGCGATTGGAACATTGGCGGGAGGCATTGCCCACGATTTCAATAACCTTCTTATGGGGATCCAAGGCAATGTTTCCCTTTTGAAGTTGAAAATTGACGCGAAAAGCACAGAATTTGAACGGTTGAAGAATATCGAGGAATACGTGCAGCATGGTTCCGATCTTACGATGCAACTTTTAGGTTTTGCGAGAGGCGGAAGGTACGAGGTTCAGCCAACCGATATGAATTTCTTAATCAGAAGGGAGATAGCGCTTTTTGGCAGAACAAAAAAAGAGATAGAGATTCAAACAAAATTTCAAGATAATCTATGGGCGGTCCAAGTTGATCAGGGTCAAATAGCCCAGGTGTTTCTCAATCTTTTTGTTAACGCCTGGCAGGCGATGCCCCAGGGCGGATATTTATATGTCCAAACGGAGAATGTCTTTTTAAATGATGAGACATTGCGAGCCAAATCCCTGTCGTTAAGGAGTGGGGAATATGTAAAGATTTCCGTTTCAGACACAGGTGTGGGGATGTCAAGGGAAATCATGAAACGGATTTTTGAGCCATTCTTTACCACAAAGCAAAAAGAAAAGGGAACGGGCTTAGGCCTTGCGGCCGCGTATGGAATCATAAAAAACCATGGGGGCGCCATAGAGGTGGAAAGCGAGGAAGGACAGGGAACGACCTTTACGATTTACCTGCCGGCGACCCAAAAAGATATTAAAATTGAAAAAAAAGAGGTTTCCGAGGATGTCGTTTCGGGAAAAGGAAAGATTTTATTTGTGGATGACGAGGAAGGGATTCTTAACGTAGGCAAGCAACTTTTGGAAACACTTGGATATGAGGTTTTGACCGCGAACAGTGGCAATGAGGCGATCAAAATCTTTAGAAATAAAAAAAATAGGTTCGATTTAGTGATTCTGGATATGATAATGCCCGGAATGGGAGGGCTGGAGGTGTACGAAAAATTAAAGAAAGAAGACCCTGACATTAAAGTTCTTTTAGCGAGTGGCTATAGCCTCAACAGCCAGGCTTCGGAAATTATGGCTCGGGGATGCGATGGATTTATACAAAAGCCTTTTTCTTTAGAGAAATTATCCAGTAAAGTTGTCGAAGTGTTGAAGACAAAATAATCTTGTGATTTTTTTCATGCCAACTTTGTTATATCTTCCGCGACAAAGGGATATTTCTCGTTTAACGCGACATCGTGGCCTGGGAATAAAAGATTTGGTAAGGACGCGTAATTTTTTAACTTATCGTAGGATTTCATCCATGCGACAAGGTCGGTGATGAGGCTGCTGGGCCAGTCTTCCGTGTAGTTTTTAAAGACGTGGGCGCAGTCGGATCCCAGGATGGCGGTTCCTTCCGCCGTCTCGACGGCGACGGCCTGGAGCCCGACCGAGTGGCCGGGTGCCAGGAGGCATGTGATTCCCGGTAGGATCTCCGCGTCCCCGTTTAAAAGCCTCAGGTTTCCCGCTTCCTTCAGCCGTTTCAGGTACGTCAGGGACACCTCGTCCGAGACGTGGCGAAAAGGGGGGCGTTTCGCGATGGGGTCTTCCAGCCAGAATCGGTATTCCCGCTCTTGGATGTAGACCGCGGCGTTGGGGAAGAGGGCGATCCCGCTGGCGTGGTCCCAGTGGAGATGCGTGAGGATGACGTGGCGAATTTCTTCCGCCTCGAGACCCATGCGCTTCAGCATATCCGCCGGAGAGACATATCCCCCCAGGGCCCTCTCGGCGGCGAGTTCGGGGGAGACGCCGGCGTCCACGACCACGGGGGCGTGATCCCCTGTGATGACCCAGAAGTAGTAGTTCCGTTTCACGGTCTTGTCCCAGTTTTTCAGCCACATGAGAAAGGCCCCGGAACTGGTGAAGGGACCCGCGTATTTCAGGGCGTAGATGTTGTGCCGCGTCACAGGTCTCCCTCCACGATGGCCCGGATCGCCCGGATGACCATATCGATCTCTTCGCGGGTGTTGAAGTATCCCATGCCCAACCGGATGGTGCCGTCGGGGAAGGTTCCCAGTGCCTTGTGTGCCAGGGGAGCGCAATGCAGCCCGACCCTCACGAGGATGTCGAACCGGCCGTTCAGGAGCTTCCCCGCCTCGGATGGGAGGGGGCCTTCCTCCGTCCAGGCGAGGTTGATGGCCCCGCACCCCCCAAGGGGATGGTCCTCTCCTCCCGGGAGGATGCTGTCGAAGGTGATGGAGACCGTCGATGTCTGCCTTTCGGGATCCAACGGGCCGTAGATGGTAACGCCGGTGAGCCCCCGCAGCCCCTTGAGGAGGCGGGCGGTCAGCTCGCGCTCGTGCCGCAGAATGGTTTCCACCCCGGTTTCCAGGATGAAATCGACGCCGGCGCCCAGGCCGGCGATGCCCACGTTGTTCTGCGTGCCGCTCTCCAGGGCGTCGGGGAGAAAATCGGGCTGATCAAGGCTTTCAGACAGGGTTCCCGTGCCGCCCCGCTTCAGGGGCCGGAGCGACAGGTCCTCTCGGAGGTAGAGCCCTCCCGTGCCCTGGGGCCCCATGAGCCCCTTGTGGCCGGTGAAGGCGAGGAAATCGATGCCGTCCCGGATCACGTCGATGGGGTAACATCCCGCCGTCTGGGCCGTGTCCACGAGGAGGGGGATCTCCCCGATAATCTCCCGGATGGCCTGGATATCCTGGAGGGTTCCGCAGACATTGGAGGCGTGGTTGACCACGACCAGCCGGGTCTTGGTTTTCAGGGACCTTTTTAAGGCGTCGAGATCGACGAATCCCTGCCGGTCGGCGGGTGCGATGTCCACGGTGACGGCTCCCTTTTTTCTGAGGTATTCGAGGGGGCGCAGGACGGCGTTGTGATCCATTGCCGTGGTCACCACGTGGTCCCCGTCGTCGAGGAAGCCGAAGAGGACGGTGTTGATGGCCTCTGTGACGTTCAGGGTGAAGACGATTCTTCCGGGATCTGGGATGTTGAAGAGCCGGGCAAGGCCCTCCCGGGTGTTTCGGACGATGGCCTCCGCCTCCCGTGCCAGGGCGTGGCCGGATCGGCCCGGGTTGGCCCCCACCTCCGTCATGAAGTGAACTATGGCCTCCGTCACCCCCGGGGGCTTGGGAAAGGAGGTGGCGGCGTTGTCCAGATAGATGAGTTTATGCATGACCTCTCCCCCTGAAATCCGTTGGTGATGGTTTATATCTATCCGATTCCAGGGTGTTTGTGAAGGGTAGCGAGATTTTCGGGGCGCCCGTTGCCTTGCGTTGGGGTCTATACTATGATGTCGTGAGATCATGGAAAACATGCCGAAGGAAATCTCGATGACACCCTGGGAGAAGAACCGGTGGCTCGCCCGGCTGCTCCGGCCCGCCGGGGTCGGCTACGGGATGCTCATGGAGGCGAGGAACCTGTTCTACGACAGGGGAGTTTTCAAGGTTCATACGCTCCCTGTTCCCGTGGTTTCCATCGGGAACCTCTCCGTGGGTGGGACGGGAAAGACCCCCTTGACCCTGGAGATCGCCGGGGGACTCTTGAGGCGCAATCCCAGGCTGAATCTGGGCGTGCTTTCCAGGGGATACCGGCGGAAGACCCAAGACGGCTGGCTCGTCTCGGACGGCGAAAAGATCCTGGCGACGGTGGAAACCTCGGGAGACGAACCCCTTCTCGTCGCGCGGCGGCTGCCCGGCGTGAAGGTCTTCGTGGGAGCGGACCGGGTCGCGGTGGCGAAGAAGGCCCTGGCCCGCTTCGATCTGGACCTGCTGATCCTGGACGACGCCTTCCAGCATCGACGGATTCACAGGGACGTGGATATGGTAGTGGTGGACGGAAAAAGGGACCTGGCCGCAGAGAGGGTCCTTCCGGCGGGGCCCATGAGGGAGTTCCCCCGAAATATCCGGCGTGCTTCCTGCGTGGTCGTTACCGGCGGCGGGACGGGAACGGTCCCGGGTCTCCCTAAATTTTTGCCTCCCTCGGTCCCGGTTTTCCGGGCGGAGCTGGCGGTGGCTTCCGTCGTGGAGGCAAACTCGGGAAAAGAAGTTCATCCGGGAACCTTTGCGGGAAAGCCGGTCTGGGCCGTATGCGGGATCGCCCGCCCGGCGGCGTTTCTCGAGACCCTCAAGGACTTGGGGATTTCCGTCAAGGGATGGACGGCCTTTTCCGACCATCATCCCTACACTCCGGCGGATTTCGCGGAGATCGCCCTGAGGGTGGGAAACGAAACGGCCGTCGTAACCACGGAGAAGGACTGGGTCAAGTGGGAGGGGCGCCATCCCTTCCGCGAGGTTTATGTTGTCTCCGTCCGGATGAATGTGGAAAACGGGGAAGACCTCTATGATTTTATCGAGATAATCGTGTATAATAGGAAGAAAGGTGTTCGAGGAGGAACGGACTGATGGCGGAACACATCTATATCTTTGACACAACCCTGCGGGACGGCGAGCAATCCCCCGGGGCGACCATGAACATCCAGGAGAAGATACGGGTCGCCCGGCAGTTGGAGGCCATGGGGGTGGATATCATCGAGGCGGGATTTCCCATCTCTTCCGAGGGAGACTACGAATCGGTGCGGACCATCGCCAAGACCCTGGAGAAGGCCACGGTGGCGGGGCTCGCCCGGGCGAACAGGGAGGATATCGACCGGGCCTGGGACGCGGTGCGCCCGGCCAAGTATCCGCGGATTCACACCTTCATCGCCACGTCGGATATTCACCTGGAGCACAAGCTGAAGATGACGCGGGAGGAGGTGCTTCGCGACATCGCCGAGGCGGTCTCCTACGCCCGGAAGATGACGGACGACGTGGAGTTCTCCGCCGAGGACGCCACGCGAACCGACCTGGCCTTTCTCTGCGAAGTGGTGCGCGTTGCCATTGAAGCGGGGGCCAAAACCATCAATATCCCGGACACGGTCGGTTACACGGTGCCCACGGAATACGCCCGGATCCTCGACACGATCCAGAAGGAGGTGGCGGGCATCGACAAGGTGGTGCTGAGCGTCCACTGCCACAATGACCTGGGGCTGGCCACGGCCAATTCCATCATGGCCATCCAGCACGGGGCGCGCCAGGTGGAATGCACCATCAACGGCATCGGGGAGCGCGCGGGGAACACGGCCATGGAGGAGGTGGTCATGGCCCTCCGGACGCGGGCGGACCTCTTCCCTTACGAGACGGGGATCGACACGAGGATGATCTATCCCACTAGCCGTCTCGTTTCCCAGATCACGGGGATGCGGGTGCAGCCCAACAAGGCCATCGTGGGGGCCAACGCCTTCGCTCACGAGGCGGGCATTCACCAGGACGGGGTCCTGAAGGAGAAGCTGACCTACGAGATCATGACTCCCGAATCGGTGGGGATTCCCAAGAGTTCGCTGGTCATGGGGAAACATTCCGGGCGTCACGCCTTCCGAGACCGGCTCAAGTCCCTGGGCTTCGATCTGAACACGGACCAGATCCAGAAGGCCTTCGAGCTCTTCAAGGCCCTGGCGGACAAGAAGAAGACGGTTTACGATGAGGATATCGTCGCCATCGTCATGCACGAGGTGTTGAGAATCCCGTATCGCTACCGCCTGGATTACCTGAACATCGTGAGCGGAACCTCCGCCATTCCCACTGCCGTGGTGACCATGGAGATCGACGGGGAGCCCGTTCGCGACGTGGATTTCGGGGATGGACCCGTGGACGCGGCCATGAAGACCATCAAGAAGATGACACACTCCAAGAGCAAGCTCCTCAGGTTTGCCGTCAACGCCATCACGGGCGGCACGGACGCCCAGGGCGAGGTGACGGTCCACGTGGAGGAGGACGGCATCTCTGTCATGGGGCAGGGGGCCCACACGGACATCATCGTGGCCAGCGCCAAGGCCTACATAAACGCGCTGAACAAGCTGGAATACCAGAAAACCAAGCGGAGAGAGGAAACGGACAAGGCGGAATCCTCGGAAGGAAAGTCGTGATGGGAAAGACACTGACGCAGAAAATTCTCGAAGACCACTGCGAGGAGAAGGATCTCGCTGCCGGCCAGATCATCCAATGCCGGGTGGATATCGCCCTGGGAAACGACGTGACGGCCCCCCTGGCCATCCAGGCCTTCGAGGGGCTGGGGATTGACGGGGTCTTCGATCCGGATCGGGTCGTCCTGGTGCCGGACCACTTCGTGCCCAACAAGGACATCGCGGCGGCCACCCAGGCAAAGGTGATGCGCCAGTTCGCCCGGAAGTATGCCATCAAGAACTATTTCGAGGTAGGGCAGATGGGGATCGAGCACGCCCTCCTGCCCGAGAAGGGGCTGGTGACGGCGGGGGACGTGGTCATCGGGGCGGACAGCCATACCTGCACCTACGGGGCCCTGGGGGCCTTCGCCACGGGCGTGGGCAGCACAGACCTGGCGGCGGTGATGGCGACGGGCCGGTGCTGGTTCCGGGTTCCCGAGGCCATGCGCTTTATCTATCATGGGAAACGCCAAGCCTGGGTGACGGGCAAGGACCTGATCCTGCATACCATCGGGGACATTGGCGTGGACGGGGCCCTGTACCGGGCCATGGAATTCACCGGGGAGGCGGTTGCTTCCCTGTCCATGGACGACCGGCTGACCATGGCCAACATGACCATCGAGGCGGGAGCCAAGAACGGGATCTTCGAGGTGGACGAGACCACCCGGGCCTACCTGGAGGGGCGGGCCCTGCGTCCGCCGCGGGTCTTCCGGGCGGACACGGACGCCGTCTACGTGGAAGAAAGGGATTACGATGTTTCAAAGATAAGCCCCCGGATCGCCTTCCCCTCCCTTCCGGGGAATGTGCGTCCCGTCGAGGAGGCGGAGGATATCCAAATTGACCAGGTGGTCATCGGTTCCTGCACCAACGGGCGCCTTTCCGACCTGCGCGTCGCGGCGAAGATCCTCGCGGGAAGGCGGGTCCATCCCGATGTGCGCCTCATTGTCTTTCCCGCCACGCAGGAGATCTACCTCAACGCCCTGAGGGAGGGCATTCTGGAGGTCTTCGTGGCGGCGGGCGCGGCGGTAAGCACGCCCACGTGCGGTCCCTGCCTGGGAGGACATATGGGCATCCTTGCGGAAGGGGAGCGGGCCCTGGCAACCACCAACCGGAACTTTCCGGGCCGCATGGGGCATCCGAAAAGCGAGGTTTATCTCGCGTCGCCCGCCGTGGCGGCGGCAAGCGCGGTGACGGGCAAAATCACGCATCCGGCTCGCGTGGCGGGGGAGGAGTCGATATGAAGTTTTCGGGAAAGATATGGGTTTTCGGGGACGACGTGGACACAGACCAAATCATCCCGGCGCGATACCTGACGAGCTCGGACCCGGAGGTCCTGGCAAAACACTGTATGGAAGACGCGGACCCCGCCTTCCCCGAAAAGGTGGGACGGGGGGACATCATCGTGGCGGGGAAGAACTTCGGGAGCGGTTCCTCCCGGGAACACGCCCCCATCGCCATCAAGGCGGCGGGCGTGGCCTGCGTGATCGCAGAAAGTTTCGCGCGGATTTTCTTCCGGAACGCCTTCAACATGGGGCTGCCCATCTTCGTGTGTGAGGGGCTTTCCCGGGTGGTGAAGGAGGGAGACGTCGTCCACGTGGACGGGGACAAGGGCGAGATCACCATCGAGGGAAAGTCGAAGCGATTCCGGGTGGCGCCCATTCCGCCGTTCATGCAGGGGCTCATCGAGGACGGGGGGCTGATGGCCCACGTAAAAAAGAGACTCGCCGCGCAGGGTGCGCGTCCCGCGGTTTGAGAGTGATTTTAATTTAGGGAGATAAAAGGGAGGATTCATGGAAGGGAAGGTGAATGTCGCGGTGGTCGGCGCCACGGGCGCCGTGGGCAACATGATGGTGGAGGTCTTGCAGGAGAGGAACTTCCCTGTCAACGAATTGAAACTCCTCGCCTCCGAGCGGAGCACCGGCACGACCATGCTCTTTCACGGAAAGGCCCACAAGGTGGAGGTCTTGACCCCGGAATCGTTCGACGGGGTCGACGTGGCCCTCTTCTCGGCGGGCGGGTCCGTCAGCAAGGAATTCGCGCCCATCGCGGCGGAGAGGGGCGCCGTGGTGGTGGACAACTCGAGCGCCTTTCGCATGGAGCCGGACATCCCCCTGGTGGTTCCCGAGGTGAACCCCGGGCGCATCGCCGATTTCCGCAACCGGGGAATCATTGCCAACCCCAACTGTTCCACCATCCAGATGGTGGTGGCGCTGAAACCCATCTACGACGAGGCGGGGATCGAGCGGGTCGTGGTGTCCACCTACCAGGCCGTCTCCGGGACGGGGAAGCGGGCCATCCAGGAACTGCAGGACCAAGCCGTTGCCATCTTCAACTTCAAACCCATCAAGGCGGAGGTCTATCCTCACCAGATCGCCTTCAACTGTCTGCCCCACATCGATATCTTCCTGGAAAACGGTTACACGAAGGAAGAGATGAAGATGGTCAACGAGACCAAAAAGATCCTTGAGGACCCCGCCATCCGGGTCACGGCGACCACGGTTCGGGTCCCCGTCTTCTATGGGCACTCGGAGTCGGTGAACGTGGAGACGAAGAAAAAGATCGGCGCGGACGAGGTGAGGGAACTCCTCGCGCGGGCCCCGGGCGTGGTAGTGGTGGATGATCCTGAAAAGAATCTCTATCCCTTGGCCATCGACGCCGCCGGGAGGGATGAGACCTTTGTAGGGAGGATTCGCGAAGATGACTCCATCGAACGGGGCATCAACCTCTGGATCGTTGCGGACAATATCCGGAAGGGCGCGGCGACCAACGCCGTCCAGATCGCGGAGATCCTGGTCAAGGACTACTTTTTTTGATAGATTACGTTTTTGAAAATTGGAAACGTAACCGGGTTAGCGAGAAATGATAAAAAAGATTCCTTCAAGTAAACTGCGTATTGGTATGTTTGTCGATCATATCGATAGGGGATGGTTAGAAAATCCTTTTTTTAAAGATAGCTTTAAAATAGTTACCGAGAGTCAGATAGAAAAATTTTTTGAATACGGGATTCGAGAGGTTTACATTGATACTTCTCGTGGCTTGGATTTTTTAGAGGATACGGGGCTGAGAGATAAAGAAACTTATGATTCTTTTTCAGATACAAGCGCGAGAGCTGAGTCGAGCGCACCGTTGAATGTAGAAAAACAAGATTTGGATGCCCTTGAAAGTTTCAGACAGGCGGAAAGAGTTTACGAAAAATCCTTTCAAACCACGAGAAAATTGATGAATGATGTCCGTCTTGGACGGCTGGTTGATGTAAAGGAAGTTACGGAAACGGTGGAAAACCTTGTGGAACAAATCCTGGACAATCAAGAGGCTGTTGTTGGCCTGAGCAAACTTCAAGATTACGATGATTATACCTATACCCACTCCCTAAACGTTTGCATCTTTTGTCTCTCTATCGGGAAGGCCTTGGGTTATTCAAAAGACAGATTGTCTGTTTTGGGGGTTGGAGCCTTAACACATGATTTTGGGAAAATGCTTGTTCCCAAAAAGATTTTGAACAAACCCGGGCGACTGACACCAGCCGAGTTCAAAATCATGCAGGAGCATGTCGTGCGGGGGGTGGATTATTTGAAACAACTTTCCGGGATCATGCCGGAGGCAATTCAGGTGGCGTTTGAACATCATGAACGCCACAGTGGCAAAGGATACCCGCGGGGTTTAAAGGGGGAGGAGATTTCTGAGTTTGGAAAGATTGCCGCGGTCGTGGATGTGTATGATGCCATCACATCCGATCGCGTCTATCATCGAGGCATGATCCCCAGCAAGGCGTTAAGAAAGATCTATGAATGGCGTTATCACGATTTCGACCCAGAACTTGTGGAGATGTTTATCAAAATTGTGGGTATTTATCCTTTGGGTAGCCTGGTGCGTCTCAGCGATGATAGTATTGGAATGGTTATTGAGGGAAATCAAACAAATTCCGTTCGACCGAAGTTATTAGTTATCTACGACGGGAAGGGGAATCTTTTGCCAGAACCCAAAAAACTTGATCTTTCAAGCGTTCTTTCCATGAGGATTTTAGGAACTTTAAATCCGGAAGAAATAGAAATCGACATAAAGAAAACGTGGGATAAGTATTTGTTGTAAAGGACTATTATTCCCTTAGCTTTTTAAGAGCTTAGTCAGGGATTTTCAAAAGGGTTTCTACTTTAGAGATTAGAATGTCATATCGTATTCTGCCTTTGATGATGGGGCCGACCTGTTTTCCATGTTTGTTGTAAAAGCAAGTCGCAGGGATGGCGTCTATCTTCAGGGTATCCATGAGGGACTGGCTTGCCAGGTAGATGGGATAGGGAATATTTATTTTTTCCAGGAAGGGCCGTAACGCCCTGCCCCCGCTCTTGTCCAGGCTGACACCGATGACATCAACCCCCTTCGACCTGTACCGTCTTGCCAATTTGATGAGATCGGGAAGCTCCTTGCGGCACGGTTCACACCAGGTGGTAAAGAAATTGACGACGAGGACGTGGCCCTTGTGCGCCTGGACGGCCTTTCCGAAAGCCGCGGGACTTAGGATGGGGATAGTTCCTATTTGCTTATCTTTAGGGGGTTCTTCCTTTTTCTGGCATCCGAAACCGAGGGACAAAGCAATGAGGAATAAGACCAGGAAGGTTTTTGGGGATTTACTTGATGAGCGTCCCATTGATCCTCCTTTTGTAGGATGGGTGGGTAATCCCCGCGATCTCGATGTCAATGGCCCGGAATCGGCAGGAATCCGTGTAACATTTGAAACAGCGGATGCAGTTGAGCTGATTGGCCCCCTCGTAGAATTTCAAATCCATAGGGCAGTCCCGTAGGCACTGGTTACACTTCACGCAGTTTTCCTCGATGAAACGCATTCGGATAATGCTGAATCTGTTGAAAAAAGAGTAGATGGCGCCAAGGGGACAGATGGTGCGGCAGAAGGGACGCCTGGAGAGGATTGTAAAAAACGTGATGACAATGAGTATGACGAGTTTGTTGTAAAAAAGAATCCCGATGAGTTTTCTCAGGCTCGGGTCCAAGAGAAGCATGGGAATCCCCGCCTCGAGGGTTCCCGCGGGACAGACATACTTGCAGAACCAGGTGGCGCCGTAACCGAAAGCGTCCAAGACCGTGAGAGGAAGAAGAATGACAAAGAGCCCGAGAAACAGGTATTTTCCATAATTCAGAATCTTCGGAATCTTTATCTTGGGAGAGGGGATTTTGTAGAGGAGTTCCTGGAGAAAACCAAAGGGACAAAGCCATCCACAGGCAAACCGGCCTGCCAGCATGCCGATGCTTCCCAGAAATCCGATAATAAAAGTTCCCACGTGGTACCGGGCATTGGCGAGGGAGGGACGGATACCTGCGAAAATACTTTGGAGAGACCCAATGGGGCAAGCGAACGTGGCCGCCGGGCAGGAATAGCAATTCAGACCTGGGACGCAGATGGATTTCAGTGGACCCTGGTAGATCTTCCGGGTGAGGATAAACCCGAGCGAGGAATTGGTCAGAAAGGTCGCGACGAACTGGATCAGCCTTCTCAAATATCCCATGTTACCCGAGCCCGATACAGCTGAGACAGATCTTGGTGGCCTTTTCCAGAATCGCTCGGGTTTCTCCCGCGTTGATGCCTAGAAAAACTAGAAAGACAAAGAAAAAGAATCCTGCGAAGACCCAGAAAGTATTTTGTTTATTTTTCATGAAAGCCTCTTACATTTTTATACATAGTTCCCCCTGAAAAACGCATATTCACGCCGTTATGAGTTGTGGGGACACTCATTGGAAGGTATAAATCGAACATCGGTTCGAATAAACCAAAGACAGAAACAGGCGCAAAAAAGTTGCCTCAAGATATTTCAGCAACTTTACGAAGTTCATCCCTGCTCC
>JALSPC010000179.1 GCA_026986155.1 bacterium | reverse complement strand
CGAAATCGCTATTTCCATCCACCTTGTTTTCGCATCGAGGTGCGAAGAAATGAATCAAATCGAGAGAATATATTCCAAGGATATCGCCTTTCAAGAATGTAAGCGGTTTCTACAACGTTATTGCCCAGAAGACGCTCGGTTTATTCCTGTCGCGTCGACCTCGAAAGGGGCCTGGCTCGCGGACAGGGAAGAAAAAAGCGCCGCGATCTGTTCGACGGAAGCCGCGACATTATACCACCTCCCCATTCTTTACCGTAATATCGAGGATCACCGAAACAATACCCGTTTCGTTGTTCTAAGCGATTTTGAGAATAGGCCGACGGGGAAGGACAAAACCTCCCTTCTGGCCAACTTTTCGAAATCAAGAAAGGATCTTTCGCGTTTTTTTCGTCGTTTAACCAACGCCGGCATCACACTCATTAGGATCGATGCACTACCGGTTAAAAGTGCGAGCCCTTTTAGCTACAAGTTTTACATGGAACTGGAAGGGTATTCCCGTGACGCGCGGATCGAGCCGGTCATAAAGGAATACGGGGAAAAGATTCAGTGGCTGGGCAGTTATCCGGAAAGCGTGTAGGATCGACGAGAGAAACGCTCAAGGGAACAAGGAGACACGGCGTTTCCCTGGACATTCCTTTTGTTAATGTCATTCGTTACAGCCGGAAGGCAGGACAACCAATCTCTCCATGTCGGCGCCTAAACCGGTCATAACTTCGAAAAAGTTGGGAAAGGAAACCTTGACATATTCTGCGTCATCGATAATGGTTTCCCCGTCCGCCATCATCGCCGCGACAGCCGTGGCCATTACGATACGATGATCGTGCCGTCCATCAATATGCGCACCTCTCAAATTTGACTGATAGACCGTTAAGCTGTTGGGCGTTTCTTCAAAACGCCCTCCCATCCTGGATAATTCCTCCATGATCGATTTTGTCCGATCCGTCTCTTTAAGTCGGCTTGCCTCCACGTTTTTTAGGACAGTCTTCCCCCTGGCTCTGCAACCCAAAACGGCCAGGGCCGGAACCGCGTCAGGCGTGCCGGAGCAATCGATTTCGATTCCTTGAAGTTCGTTGCCGCCTTCAATGACAACCGTTCTCCCGTGATCAAGGAAAGACACATTCCCGCCCATATCCTTTATGATGTGCGGATACATTCGCTCACCGGCGTAATCATCGGGATCCATGCCCACGAACGTTACTTTGGAATCCGTGATCGCCGCGGCGACCATGGGATATCCCGAGCTTCCCCAATCCGATGGGACGTCGGCCTCAAAACCAACATATTCCTGGCCGCCTGGAACCGTGAATTCTTCGTAATTCCTGTGCGTCACGATTCCTCCGGCCCGTTTTATCCACCCCATCGTCATATTGACGTAAGGACGTTCCATGAGATTGTCTTCATGAATGGTGACTCCCTCCGGAGTGAGGGCGCCGGCAATCAAAAGGGGGCTGAGCCACTGGGAATTGACCCCGGGAAGTTTTGTCTCCCCTCCCTTCAAGGGACCTTTGATCACCAAAGGCGCAGTTCCCGAGCCACGGGTGGAATATACCTGGGCGCCCAAGTCATTTAAAGCGTCAATAAGCGGCTGCGTTGCCCGCCTGCATAATTGTTCGTCACCCGAGATTACCGAACATCCATCTATCAGGGAACTTATGGCACAGAGCAGGTAGAATCCGGTTCCGGAATTCCCGGCATCCAAAACACATCCCGGTACTTTGGGGTGATTGGCAACGCCCTTAAAAATCCATTCGTTTCCCCCGGAGATATCGATTTCTGCCCCCAGCGCCCGCATCATTTGAACGATCGAGAAACTATCGGCGCCGGGCAATGGATTTTTTATCCTGGAAACGCCATCCGCGAGTGAGGCCAGAACGATAGCACGCGCCGTGGCGGACTTGTTGCCTGGGATTCGGGTGGTTCCCTGGAGAGAACTTTTCTTCACGATGAATTTCACGAAAATTTCCTCCTTCTCACGTTTTCCATGGAATACACAATTTTTCAATTTTGTTGATGATCCAAGAAAAGACAAGTCCCAACATAGAAAGAATGGAAATACCGAACATCAGTTTTGTCGTTTGCATCAAATCCGCCGATGTCAGGATCATATATCCTATCCCCGCGTCCGCGGCTATCATTTCCGCGGCGACGACAAGTAAAAGCGCAATCCCGATGCCCAACTTTAAACCTGCGAAAATCATCGGAAGAGCGCTGGGTAAGATGACCTTGCGTATAATTCGTTTTCGGTCGGAACCGAGGGAAATCGCCGCCTTGATAAGCACGGGGTCCACGTTTCGGACACCGGTATAAACATTGATGACCATGGGGAAGAAAACGCCCAAGCCTATCACCGCGATTTTCGAATACTCTCCTATGCCGAGCCACAAAATCAACAAGGGAAGGATGGCAATTTTGGGAATGGGATACGTGGCAGCGATAATGGGGTTTCCTATACTTTCGGCCAGCGAAAAGAAACCCAGAAGAATGCCCACCAGCGTGCCGATGACGGCGGCGCAGGAAAATCCCCAAAAGATACGCCACAGGCTGGCGCCGATATGATGGAAAATTTCCCCGCTCAACGCCATCTTTATGCCTGTTTCAAGAATTGCGGTAGGGGCGGGCAGGAACAAAGGCGACACGAACCCCAACCGGGCGATGAATTCCCAGAGACAGAACAGGAAAAGAATTGAGAGAAAACTAACCAAGCGATGCTCCTTGCGCACTAAGAAAGTGGTTTTATCCTGTACCACCGTTTGAGATAACACTTGCCTCTGTTGAACCATCGATTCTACTCACTCAATGCGGATTTTGCCTGGTCGCGTATGTGCCCCCATATCTCTTCCGCGTAAGACAAAAATTCGGGGGCCAGCACGATGTTTTCCTCGCGGGGTCTGGGAAGATCAATGGAGATCACACTCTCCACCCGTCCCGGTCTCCGGGACAAGACTGCCACTCTATCACCCAGAAAAACGGCCTCCTGGATGTTGTGAGTAATGTAAAGCACGCTTTTATGGGTTTTTTCATAGATCTGGGAAAGTTCACCTTGCATGATCGTTCGCGTCTGCGCATCCAGTGCGCTGAAAGGTTCATCCATGAGCAACAACCAAGGATCGTTCGCGAGGGCCCTTGCGATGGATACCCTCTGCTTCATCCCCCCCGAAAGCTGGTGGGGGTATCTCTTCTCGAATCCCTTCAAGCCCACCATGTCAATAAAGTGCCGGGCGATATCTTCCCGCTCATTTTTTGGCAAGCCCCGTTCCTCCGGGCCATACATGATGTTTTTCTCGACCGTGCGCCAGGGGAAAAGGGCGAATTCCTGAAAAACCACCGACGTGAAGGGCTTGGATAAATCAGGTATGCCCTCAAAGATCACCTTTCCGGATGTTGCTGGAAGGAGCCCGGCAACAATATTGAGAAGCGTGGATTTGCCACATCCCGAAGGCCCAACGACCACGAGAAATTCATT
Source organism: bacterium (assembly GCA_026986155.1). Taxonomy (GTDB): domain Bacteria; phylum Desulfobacterota; class S145-22; order S145-22; family S145-22; genus JAOZMY01. Next base: position 19,019 of record JALSPC010000179.1, on the reverse strand, counting down.
TTCCTCGTTTGTCAGGTTGATATCCCGCAATGCCTCCGTCTTGCCGCCGGAGCCATCTTCAAAGGTTTTGCAGACATGTTCGATAACAACCCGCATGGGAAAGCGAAAGCTATCTCAGGGCTTGAGCCCAAGCTCTTTCATGGATTGTTCCCAAATGGACATATCCACGATCTTGCGAGCGTCCAGGTGTTTGCTTATCATCCCGTGGGAATAATACCAGTCGATTTGATGCTGGATATCCTTCGCAAAAAGTTTGCCGTTACGATCATTATAGTTGAGCCCCATGGCGATAAGCTTGGGTTTTCGTCCCGTGTATTTTGAAATTATCTTCATGACTTCGTCAAATTTGGGTCCCCGGACGATTTTCCCATTCCTCTTTTTGAGGCAGTTGTCGAAATAGTATCGGCAGCCTTTTATATAAGCCCGCATAAAGGCTTCTGATGTTTTCTTATCCTTCATCATCTTTTTCCCAAAAAATATCGCGGCAATCTGGTAGTTAAGATAGTCGCTGACCCAGAGCATGCGGTGTCCCATTTTTTTCGCTTCCATCACAGAACAAAACGGTTGAACCATGAAGGCAGTCTCAATGTTGTCAGAAGCCACCGTATCCATCATGTTCTTGACCCCACCCAATGGGGTAACTTTGACGTCCTTCAAGGACATCCCGTTTTTTCCCAGCATATTTCCGAGCATATAATGAAAAGTAGAGCCGATCTGGGTTACCCCCACGCGATGTCCTTTGAGATCTTTTAATGTGCGTATGCCCTGATTCCATGCCTTATTGCTAACCATGATGCCGCACAACTGATACCCTTTCCATTCCCGGCCTTTGTCGGCAACGATTTTCATTTCAACACCGCCGGCAATGGCGTTATAAAGGCCGGCGGTGATGCCCGTTGCGCCGACAACAATATCACCGGAAGCCAAGGCGACGGCGACCGGCTGTGCAGACCTGAAAAAAACCTGCTTGACATCCAAGCCCTGCTCTTTAAAAAATCCCTTTTCCACAGCAATAAAGATGGGCGCAGAAGACGTCAGCTTCAGAACCCCGACTCTTAGTTTCGTCACGGCCTTCGCCTCTTGAAAGAAAGCCATAAATACACAAGCTATAATGGTGATTGTTAATCCTTTCCATTTCATGATTTCCTCCTTTTGTAGGGGTTATCTGTTATGTTAATTCTCTCACACACTGTTTTAAAAAACAATAGTCAAAAGTACTTATACTTTCCTGTCAAATAATATGTTATTGGTTTTACCTGAGGTCTTTTTCTCCTTGGTTGAGGAGATAAAAGAAGGTTTCCACAACAGACTTTGAAAATGCTGCATCATTAATATGTCTCTCAATTTCCTCGATTGGAATGTTACTACGGAGACACGCTGTTAACTCCGTGAGCAGGGCTTGATCCGCCGCCGGATCCCAGAACGGCCCGTCCGGTTTGTCCACGGATGAAAGTCCCTTCCGCGGCCATAGGATTACCACGGGCCCCCTGGACATGTTCAGTTTCTCGGCGATGGTTTTGCCCAATAACCGGTTGTCCGAGGCATTTGTTCTGACGATGGTGGCCTGGGGATTATGGGGGTGAATCCTTCTTCCTCTGAACTTTTCCGGGACCGTTTCGGGTCCGAGAAAATTGATGAAATCTGCGCTTCCTGGAACAATAACCTGTGGAATTCCCCGCAGCCCAGCCGATGTAAGGCGTTCCGGGCCTGAAGATGCAAGCCCTCCAAGCAGATAATTACCAATTTCGTTAACGGCAAGTTCTATCACGCCGGCGATGCCCTCTTCCGTCTTCACGAATTCTTCCAGGGCTTCACCACCGGTTCCTATCGAGTGAAATACCAAAACTTCATAGCCTTCCTGTTCCAGGGAATCTTTGACCCTCAGGCCACAGTCCGTAATGGTGCCGTTCATGCTCATAACGACCAGGGGTTTTCGTGAACTGTCACGGGGGAGTTTCATCTCCACCATCCCGGAGATAGCGCCGGCAGCATTGACAAGCACCTTTTCAGTCAACCTGTTTATTCCCGCCAGGTCGGCGACGGGGGGCAGTATGAGGACATCCTTAGACCCGATGTAGGGTCTCGGCCCCGCCTGGGTGATCTTCGTAGAGACGAGAATTTTGGGGAATCCAAAAGGAAGGGACTTCAACAAAGGGGCAACAATAATGGATCCCTGTCCTCCTCCTATGGCAACCACACCATGGATTTTGCCCGATTCCGCAAGGGGATGAAGCAGGGTTTTCAACCCTCTTGCCATGATTTCCTGGGCGAATGATTCCACGCGCCGGGCCTGGAGTTCCTCAATTCGTTCCCCTCCTGCTTCGGCGACTTTTTCCCGGGAGATGTCGGGGTCGAGGAAGGGTGTCCCGAGGGTCCCCGTGTCAACGATCAGTACATCATGCCCTCGTTTTTCAACGAGGGATTTCAGGTAACTGATCTCGTCTCCCTTTGTGTCGAGCGTGCCGATGATGGCAATGACTTTTTTCATCTTTGCTCCAACTATTTTTTTGGGCTTTTATCCTTTCAATGCCCTTTCGGGAGGTTTGATATTATTCCATCACCACCTAACATACTTTGTGAGAAAAGTCGCGAGTTCGGGAAAGGAAATGAGGATGATCAATGTCAGGATAATCGCCCCCAAGAATGGCATAACACCCTTAAAAATCGTCTCCAGGGAAATATCGGGAGCAATACCCTTTAAAACGTACACATTGACGCCAACGGGGGGGGTAACTACTCCCAGTTCGCTGACCAACACGATGATAACGCCAAACCAAATGGGGTTGTAGCCGAGTCGAAGAATAACTGGATATACAAAGGGAACTGTCAGGACAACCAGGGCCATCGCATCCATGAAACACCCGCCAATAATATAAAAAAAGCAGATAAGGCTCAAAATGGCAGCGGGGGAAAGCGGGAGATTTCTCACTGAATTGACCATCAAGAAAGGTATTCTCGTTATTGCCATGAAATGTCCAAAAACGGTCGCCCCGGTGATCAGAAACAAGATCATGCACGATGTCAACACGCCGTCCTTTGTTGCAAGGATGAAGGCTTTCCATGTTATCTTTCTCTTTGCCAGGCCAATCAGTAGTGCGCCGGCGGCCCCGATACTTCCCGCCTGCGTCGGGGTAAACCACCCGGCAAAGAGCCCTCCCATCGTCAAGCCGAAAAGAATGATGGCTTCCGAAATGCCGGTAAGGGCCACGATTTTTCTCTTCCATGAAGTCTTTGGGCCTGGGGGCCCCAACCCGGGTTTTAGGTGGCAAATCAATATCGTCGTCAAGGAGAGCAGAATGGCAAGGATAATCCCCGGAATAACGCCTGCAATAAAAAGTTTCCCTATTGATTGTTCTGTCAGAATCCCGTACACGATAAAGATAGTGCTTGGAGGAATCAATATTCCGAGTGTCGCGGAGGTAGCGATACACCCTGTGGCCAGCGTATCATCGTACCTGTAACGTTTCATTTCCGGAAGGGCTATTTTCCCGATGGTTGCGACGGTGGCCGAGGTTGACCCGCAAACAGCGGCAAAACCTGCACTCGTGGCAACCGTGGCAACCGTCAGGCCACCTTTCAGGTGCCCGAAAATATCGTAAGCGGTTTTGTAAAGCTTTTCACTTATGCCGGAGGCGAAGGCATAGTTTCCCATCAAGACAAAGGCGGCAATAACACTCAGGGGATAAGATGAAAACATGGTGAAAATGTCGCGTATCAAGAGTTTGCTTCCAGCTTCAGGGGAGACCAGGTAGCAATAGCCGATCCAACCGATAAAAGCCATGGAAAACGACACGGGCATACCTAAAAAAAACATGAACAACAACAGAATGATACCCAGGATGCCTGTTTCTACCGGTGTCATCTTCAAGCCTTTTTCGTTCGAAATATTTCTATGATTTTAACAAGATAGACAAGGGAAAGAAGAACGCCGGAGATTCCCAGGATGAAAGCAAACGGATAAAGTGGAATCTTTACCGTTCCGGTGACTTCATGGGCGGCCTTGAGGGAAATGGCGTACACGAAACCTTCCCATGCAGCAACGACAAATAGCGTGAGCCCAGAAAGAGAAACGATGATCGATACAATCTTTCTTAAACGTTCGGGCATCTTCAAGACAAACATTTCAACATGAACATGCCTACCATAGATCAGCGTGTCCCCGGAAGCCAACGCGATGGCTACAAGTTGTGCTAAAAACACAATTTCGTAGGAACCACTGAAAGGTTTTTTAAATATCTTTGTGCCTATCACATCGAAGCATGTCACCAGGATAATACAGAAAAGGGCGAAACCGCCAATCATTGATAACTTATTCGAAAGTCGGTAAATAATATCCTTGAATTTCGTGGAAATGAGTATTTTCTTCATGTGCGAGGCATGCCGGGTTTTTCTGGTTGCCTGGCTGGGGATAGCGGCCAGTCTCCACACCCCCAGCCAGGACAGGTTTTTATTTACTTGATTCGGATTTCCTTGGGACCGGTTACGGATTTTATCCCCGCTTCAGCTTGCTTTTTCGTCCAGTATTTAATTTGTTTTTTTACATACCTCAACATTTCACTTAGACTGCCCTTTGAATATCCCTTGGCCATGAGCTCCTTCAAATAGGCACCTTTAACCGGTTCAACGGCTTTCTTCCATCTTGATACTTCATTTGATGATAGGTCAATAAACTTCACGCCGTGTTTTTCCCCGAATTTAAGACCACCAAGGTCTACCTTGTTCCAAATCTGCGCCGACTTTTCCTCATACTCCTTGGAAACCCTGTTAAAAACTTCCTTTTCCGAAGGGCTCAACTTGTTCCATACCTTCTTGTTCATTACGACATAGAATGTGTAAATATTCCCGATTTGCCAGCTCTTCGTAACGTACTTCGATACTTCGGCCAGCCTGAACGATCTCAGTGTCTCAATAGGTGTCATGGAACCGTCCACAACGCCTCTTGCCATAGCTTCATAAATCTCGTTCATGGGAACGGGTTTAGGTGTCGCCCCCAACCTTTCCAAAACATCCCCGACACGTCCAGGGCCACGAATCGTCAGGCTTTTAAGGTCGGACATCTTGTACACAGGTTTCTTGGCTAAAATTATCACGTTCGGTGGACACGTGTTAAACCAAAGGATATGAAATTTATTCCATTCTTTTGGCTTGAATTTTTTATAAAAGTTATTGGCGACGTGCGTTCCCACCCATGCACTCGGGAAACCCAACGGTAAATCAAGCATTTCAGTAATCGGGAATCGGCCCCTGGTATATTCTACGTGAGAAAACCCGATGTCGGCAATACCCTGCAGGACACCATCCGCAACCTTGGTAGCCTTGAGAAGAGAGCCCCCGCCGAAAAATTCTATTTTTATTTTGCCGTTAGATGCCTTGCTCATATCACTGCAAAATTTTTCAAGCAACTTCGATTGAGGGGCGGCCGTAGGAAAATAAGATGCAAAACGTAGGACGGTTGTTGGTTTGGCTTCAGACACAATCGGCATCATGACAGCGAAAATTCCGCTCATAAATATCAGGGGCACCACAATCCCTGACAATCTATTTAGACTGACTTTTTTCATCTTGAACCTCCCTTAATGACATATTTTCAAGGTTTAATTGGTGCTCACCTCCTTTCCTGTCCATAGGCCGGACCCCACATTCCCGGCCTTACACGATGACTTTAAACAAGTCACTGAATTTTCTCATTATCCTCTGCCTTAAATCATCCGATGCCCTGTTCACCAAAGGAAACTCGTCTTTCCAGTGATAAGGCCTGCAAGCGTTGATGAATACCTTAGCGGTCGTGTAATTCTTCCTCGCCCGTTTTTCCGGATTAAGCATGGGGTCAAGGGGACTTGTCAAAAAACCGGGTACGATATCGATGTAGTCTTCCGGATCACAGCGTGTGCATACCGCCCAGAGAACCTCATCAAGGTTCGATGGGTCGATGTCTTCATCCACGGTAATAATATACCGGCCTGTACATGCGCCTCCCTGCAAGAACGCTCCCGCCAAGGTCGCGATCTGCTTTGCGTGTCCCAAGTACCGCTGTTTTAGGGAGATGACAGCGATAATCCGGTTTCCCGGACCATGCACGTAAACACCCCGGATATCCATCATCCCCGCTTTTTCGAGTCTGTTCCATAAAAAACTGGCGGTATGAAGCGGAATGGGAAACCATGTGTTGACGGGAGGCTTTACGGGGGGTTGCCCGAACAGGATGGGATCATTCCTATGATACAGTGTTTTGATCTTCACGACCGGTTCATTTCGCGTGCCTGAGGCATAATACCCCTGCCATTCACCGAAAGGGCCTTCCGGACGGCTGTCTTCCTCGGGAGGGGGTGAAAATCCACACGCGACAATTTCCGCGGAAGCCGGGATGGGAAGTCCTGTTTCCTCATCAACTATCACCTCGATGCCCTTACCTTTGATGTACCCGGCAAAATCATATTCAGACATGCCCCAGGGAAGGCCGATGGTGGAAATGCCAAAAAGAAGCAAGTCCTGGCCAAAGCACATGGCCACGGGGCAGGGTTCACCCTTGGCCCAGTATTTTTCACGCATGATCGTCGCATGTTTCCCCGGGGAGGCATAAAACGCCAGAGTCGCCTTATCCTGTATCATTACCCTGTAAGTTCCAAAATTTATCCAGCCTTCATCCGGGTCCCTTGTGATCGTGATAACCCCCGTTCCTATGTAACGGCCTCCGTCATGCATGTGCCACTTGGGAGTAGGAATTTTGAAGATATCGATGTCATTCCCCTTAAGGACATTTTCCTTGATGGGGCCGTTGTTTACAACAACCGGCGAAACGGGGTGGAACGTGTTCAACCTATCCTTGAAATCAGCGACACAATCCAGGTCACTCATCTCTTCTGGAAACCCAAAAGCCAGTTTTTGCCCTTCCCTGTGATGGAGGAGATTCGTCGCGACCCTGTAACCCCTTGGATACCCTTTAATATCATCAAAAAGAAGTCCTGGACCTTGCTTTTCCGCCATGAGTTCGTTTATCGTTCCTATTTCAAGATCCCAGTCAGCACCGTTGACGATTCTCAACTTCCCTCTTTTCTCCAATTCATCCAAAAATCCCCTTAAATCATTTATCATCGCGCCATTCCCTCCGTTTAAAGTTTCATATAATGAACCACAGTTATATATTTGAGTTGATTTTAGCAGCGGTTTTTGATAATGTCAAGGAAGAAAAGTGAAAATATAGCAACATGAGCAAAATTTTTTATGGTGAATAATGGATGGTATAGATTCTGAATTGCGCTATAGGGTCCAAGTTCTTGACCGTGCGTTGGACGTGCTCGACTGTTTTACGTTCACAGAGAGGGAGCTTTCTCTGGCGGAAATCGTCCGCAAAACGGGGTTAAATAAGACAACTATAAAAAGAATTCTTTCAAACCTGACCCGGAGGAAGTATCTTCACCAGGATCCCGGAACCAAGAAATACCGACTTGGATTGAGGCTGTTTGAACTCGGGGGCATCGTCTTCTCGTCATTTTCCCTGAGAAAAGCCGCCGATCATTACATGGAATATTTCAGGGATAAAACAGGAGCCACCGTGCTTATGGGGACCGTCATGGAGGATCAACTCGTTTACATTGATAAGCGCGAGGGTCACAGTTTGATTCGAATTTCCTCGGAAATCGGCTGGCGACGTCCCCTGAACTATGGAATGCTCGGGATGGTGCTGCTGGCCTACAGGGACACAAGGTACGTGAAAAAAATACTTGGGGCATATCCCTTGAAGCCCTATACACGCAATTCCATTATCGACGAGGGCCAATTCTTCACGCGTCTCGAGGAAATCCGTAAAAGGGGGTATGTCATTGAACGTGAAGAGGCGGTGGAAGGGATTATCGGAATCGCCGCGCCCATAAAAGATTACACCGAAAAAACAGTGGCCGCCCTTGGAATCGCTCTCCCGATCGGCCAGGACAAGACGGGTGACCTATTCAATGCACTCGCAAATGAGCTAAAAAAAGCCTGCGAAAATATTTCCAGCAACATGGGGTTTAAAAAAAAAGATTCGCACACTCGATGAACCCTGCGCATAAATCTTTTCTCTCGCGTGAAGGCTCTCCATAGCGCACGTATGTTTTTAAGGCATTGGCCTGGGAGGATAATCCATTGCCCCTGCGTTAGGCATAAAAAATATGCCCGTGATTTTCTCTGGAGAAATCCACATCTTTCCCTTGCAAAAAAGATACGTCTGTGTTAACAAGGGCTCCGATTTAGAAAAATCACTTCCGGCATTCCTTTGGTGGCACGAGATGTCTCTGGACCGGGGGGAAGAAAAACCGAAGGAGGAACGTATGGCCATTATCACCATGAAACAGTTGCTGGAGACGGGCGTCCATTTCGGGCACCAGACCCGTCGCTGGAACCCCAAAACCAAGCCCTACATCTTCGCGGCGAAAAACGGTATCTACATCATTGATCTGCAGAAGACCGTGCCGCTTTTCGAGAAGGCGTATCACTTCGTCCGCGACACCGTCGCGAAGGGAGGCGAGATCCTCTTCGTGGGGACAAAGAAGCAAGCCCAGGAATCGATACGCGACGAGGCTCAGCGTTGCGGGATGCACTACGTGAATCACCGCTGGCTGGGGGGCACCCTAACGAATTTTCATACCATCAAGAAGAGCATCGAGCGTTTGAAGAAACTGGAAGAGATGGAAAGCGGCGAAACCAGCGTCATCTTCGAGAGCCTGCCCAAGAAGGAGAAACTCCGGCTGAGAAAGATTCGCGTCAAGCTGGAAAGGTCTCTGGGCGGCATCAAGAACATGGAAACCCTACCCCAGGCCGTCTTCATCGTGGACACGAAGAAGGAATACATCGCCGTGGCCGAGGCCCGGAAGCTGAAGATTCCCGTCGTGGCTATTTTGGACACGAACTGCGACCCGGACGAGGTGGATTATCCCATCCCCGGCAACGACGACGCGATCCGTGCCATCCGTCTTTTCTGCTCCAGGATGGCCGACGCGGTCCTGGAAGGGAAGCGGATCCGCGAAGAACTCATGCAGGCCGAGCAGGACAAGGAGATGGAGGAGCCTGAGCCGCCGGAAAAATCCATCATGGAGATGGAAAATGTTTCCGACGAGGAAGCGGCTGAGCCTGAGGCTGAACCTGAGGCGGTCGAAGTCCCCGTGAAGGAAGCCGCTGAGGAAACGCAGGAAAAAGAAGAAGAAAACGCCGAGAAGAGCGAAATGGAAGCGGAGGAATCGAAAGAAGCCGACGATGTGAAGGAGGAAGGGTAAAATGGCGATTGGAGCACAACAGGTCAAGGAACTGAGAAACCGGACGGGTGCGGGTATCATGGACTGCAAAAGCGCCCTGACGGAAGCCGGCGGGGATATAGAAAAGGCCATTGAGATCCTACGGACTAAGGGACTCGCAAAAGCGGCGAAAAAGGCGGGACGCATCGTCTCCGAGGGCCTGGTGGGATCATATATCCACGCGGGCGGCAAGATCGGCGTCCTGGTGGAGGTCAACTGCGAGACAGATTTCGTGGCCAAGACGGACGACTTCAAGCAGTTCGTGAAGGATATCGCGATGCACATCGCGGCAAGCTCTCCACAGTTCGTGAAACGGGAAGAGGTCCCCGAGGATGTCAAGGAAAGGGAAAAGAAGATCTACGAAACCCAGGCGAAAGAAGCCGGAAAGCCTGAAAAGATCATCGACAAGATTGTGTCGGGAAAACTGGACAAGTTCCTCTCCGAGATCTGCCTGCTGGAGCAGCCGTTCATCAAGGATCCCGACAAGACCATCAACGATCTCCTTCAGGAGACCATCGCGAAGCTGGGAGAAAACATCTCTATCCGCCGTTTCGTCCGTTACCAGCTATGCGAGGGCCTGGAAGAAGAGGCGGCATAAAACCGGGATAGTCCGATGAGAAATGTCCTTCCCTACAAGAGAATCCTCCTGAAACTCGGGGGAGAAAGCCTTTGCGGGTCCGAGAACTTCGGGATCGACGATGCCATCCTCTCCAGGCTGGCGGAGGAGATCAAGGAGGTCCGGAACCTGGGCGTTGAGATCGCCATCGTCATTGGGGGCGGAAACATTTTCAGGGGTGGGCCGGCCACCGAGAAGGGAATGGACCGGACCACGGCTGATTACATGGGCATGCTGGCCACGGTCATCAACGCCCTGGCATTACAGGACGCCCTGGAACGGGCGGGTGTCTATACCCGGGTGCTGACTGCCATTGAGATGCACGAGATCGCGGAGCCCTACATCCGGCGCCGTGCCATCCGCCACCTTGAAAAGGGGCGCATCGTCATCTTCGCGGCGGGGACAGGCAATCCCTATTTCACCACCGACACTGCCGCATCCCTCCGCGCCCTGGAGATCCAGGCGGATGTTATCATGAAGGCGACCAAGGTGGACGGGGTCTATGATAAGGACCCCATGGCCTTTGCGGACGCCACACGGTTTGGAGAACTGACATACCTGGAAGTGCTGGAGAAAAGCCTGAAGGTCATGGACACCACGGCCATCTCCATGTGCATGGACAATAACCTTCCGATCATCGTTTTCAATCTTTTCAAGGAAGGTAATCTCAAGCAGGTGGTCCAGGGAGCCCCCTTGGGAACCCTTGTCAAGTGATTGAGCAAGGAGGTCAAATATGAATCCTCAGTGGGAAAAGGATTTCAAGGGAAGGATGCAAAAAAGCATCGAAGCCTTAAAGGGTGAGCTGAACCGTGTTCGCACCGGGCGTGCCTCCATCGCCCTCCTCGACGGGATCAAGATCGACTATTACGGAACCCCGACACCGTTGAACCAGGTAGCGACGTTGGCGGTTCCCGAGAGCCGTCTCATCACGATTCAGCCCTGGGACGCCAGCATCATCGGCGATATCGAAAAGGCCATTTTGAAGTCGGAACTGGGGCTTGTCCCGACCAGCGACGGGAAGATTATCCGCATTTCCATTCCACAGTTGACGGAGGAACGCCGGAAGGAATTGGTCAAGGTGGTCAAACGGCTGGGGGAAAACGCCAAGATTGCCATCCGAAACATCCGGCGGGACGCCAACGACTTCGTGAAGAAGAAAGAGAAAGAAAAAGAGATTTCCCAGGATGAAATGAAGAAAAACCAGGAAGAGATTCAAAAAATGACGGATGATTTCATCGCCGAGATCGATTCCCTCGTCGCAGCCAAGGAAAAGGAAATCATGGAAATTTAGCAGACGCTGAATTTCGTGAAGGAGGTGAAAACAAATGTATGTAATCACGGAAGAGTGTGTAGCCTGCGGAACATGCGCGGAAGAATGCCCCAGTGACGCCATCGAGGAAGGAGACATCTACGTCATCGACCAGGATAAATGCACGGAGTGCGGAACCTGTTTCGAGGTCTGCCCCGTCGAGGCGATCGTGGAAAAATAACACGCAATCCCTTCAATAGACACATGAAGGTGGGAATTCTCTCCCACCTTTTTTTTGGGGATCGTGGGGATTTTAGGGCTGACGCGCCTCTTGTTTTGAGAACGTTTTATTTGCCTTGGGCCGACGAGGGAACAAAGGACATGGTGTCGATAACATTCCCAACCTTGTAGGTCAACTCCAGGCGCTTGCCCGTAAAACCGAAGGACATTACTCCTTTGAGAAGCTCGAGATACCGTCGTTCCAGGGCCATGACCTTTTCATCGCACATCTTCTTCGTGGTTAAAAGGGCCGTGATCTTAATCTCTCCTACAATATCCTCCCGCATCTGGACCTTTCCGGCGTAGCGGTTACACCCAGCGACACCTGTGGCCTTTCCGCCCTGGAAAACGAGGGTTATCCGAGGTGTCGCTGGCAGGGGTTTATCCTTCCAGCGCAAGCGTTCCAAACGCCAGATTGTCCCACCCAGGTCGGCGAGCGTGAACTTACCGAGAACCTTGGTTTTCCCCGGGATCAGCTTACCTTCTTTCAATGTCCAGGTTTGAAGAACCTTTTGCGAAGGACAGCACAGGGGATCCTTGGGTCCCTGCCGGAGTATCTTCAGGGCAATTTCCCCGTCGCGAATCTCTCCTCCCAGGATCTCTACCCTGTCCCCCAGTAAGACCGTGGCGATGTTGTCCGCCTTGTTGTTCTTTTCCGCGAGAACCGCGAGATAATAAAAGACCCCCGTTCCTCCCGAATTCTGCCAGAGGATGACCGCCACTTCCGGTTTTCCATCTCCCGTCAGGTCTCCCGTAAGGCGGAAGTCTTTCATGAGTCCGGCAATCGCCTCGATCGTGCCGCCGGAGGCGGCGAATTTTCCCTCCCAGCTCCCGTTCTTTAATGTAATGCTTTCCGCCCCTTCAGCAATCCCTTTGTAGGTCGCGTTCGCGGGATCTATCGTCGTGGCGCTTGCAGAAAAAGCCGCCAGGCAAAAGGCGGCACAAATGAAAAGAATCAATAATGTTTTCGATTTCATATCCATCTCCTCTCATAGGGTCCCAAACGTGAAAGCTTCGTGCCGATACAAAGGATTTCCTAACACGTTTCCGTCAATTGTTCAACTTCCCGGCAAAAATCCCCGGGTTGTTTATCTCTGGGGCAGATAGAAATCCCCACGAACCCATCTTTGTTGAGGCCCTCATGGGCGAAAAGACTTAAAGCTCATGGAAAGTTTTTACCCTCCTTAACGGCCGGTCGGGGGCTTGGAACGATTTGGGCGCAGGAGCAACGGGGCGTAGCGTAGCCTCGCTGTTCCTCGCAATCCATGTGGATCTATCATCTTGATAGGAGGCGTGATTCAATTTTGATGTAATGGGACTTTTTGCTCTCTTCGCATGTTCTTTTCTCCCGGAATTCTCGGGGCGCCGCCTTGTTTTTTCCGGAACCAACGCCGGATAAGTTCCCGTCTGAACTGCTGTTGAAAAAGAAGATACTGGCCCATCTGCCTTTCAGAAAACACGGACTTCAGTTTTTTATATTCTTCCCTTGCCAAGGCGGCGATTCGTTCGTTGAGATCAAACAATTTGGAAGCAAGGATGTCGATTTTCACGGCCTTGCCGTTCCTTGCGTTGACCAGGTTCCGTATCTTTCTTGTCAGGGTTCTTTTTTCCTGCATTAGCTCGGCCCTTTTTCGATCCATTTCCTTGATGATGGGGAAGACCTTGAGGGCGGTTTCACTGTCCAGATTAAGGGCCTCCATCAATTTCCACATCTTGATTGTCTCAATCTTTTCCATCATCCGCTGGCGATTGTGATTCGGAACGGGTTTGGCCCAGACAGTTCCGGACATGGCAAGAAGCAGAGCGAAAAACATTCCACCCAAAATTTTCGTTTTCAACGTGCGTCTGGATTGCATCTTAAAATCCTCCTTTCCGTTAGTCGTTTCTATACTCTTTAGACACGGAATCCGTCAAAAGGTTTACTGGAATTTCGTTTTCAAACGAGATATTTTTGTGTTATGAAAGAAATCATGATGGGAAATGAAGCGGGATGCCAAGGGAAAACGATCTTATTTTGATGCTGGTCATCTTTGGTTCCATGGCGTGGGGGATCTTTGCCCCATCCGTTGGGACGTTTCTCCGACCTTATCCCCTCTATTTCATGATGTTTCTTCTTTTTCTGAGTTTCCTTTCCATTGAATTGCCTGATATTGGAGAGGCCCTCGCCAAACGGTGGGGGATCTCGATCTGGCTTGCTGTTTTTAAACTCCTCATCCTGCCGGTTCTCGTCTTTTTCATTCTGAAGGTGACGTTCCCGGCCTTTGCCTTGGCAGGTCTGCTTCTCAGCGGGGTTTCCACGGGGGTTGTGGCCCCCTTTATCGCCACCCTGGTTGGCGCGAACGAGCCCCTGGTTTTGCTCCTCGTCGTAGCAACATCCCTGTTAACGCCCTTTACGCTTCCACTTGTCGTCAAGTTCCTGGCGGGAAGAAACATGGAGATCTCTATCTTTGCCATGATGCGGATGCTGGCTATGGTGATTTTTATCCCCATCTTCCTGGTGGAATTGTTGCGGAGGACCTGGCCTCCCGTTTCCTCGTTTCTCTTGAGATATCGTTATCCCACATCACTGGTTATCTTTGCCGCCATCAATCTTGGCGTCTTTTCTAAGTATTCCAGGTATTTCCATCAGAGACCCGGTTCGATTCTCTCCGCGATCCTGATGGCGTTTTTCTTGGGGGGTCTTTACTTCGTTCTGGGGATCTCGGCCCTGTGGAAATCCCGGGTGGACAACCAGGTGGCCTCCGCTATTATCCTGGTCAATGTGAACAACGTTCTCATTATCGTGTTTGCCGCACAGTTTTTCGGGCCTTTGGAAGCGACACTGGCGGCCTTGTATATGATTCCCTTTTTTCTCGTAATTTTTCCTCTCAAGCAATTTAGTTTGAGAAAACAGGCATGAGATTTTCGTAATCAGTTAAAAAAGGCAGGAATCGTCCCGCGCTGATTTGACGTGTCACCTATTAGTTGTTACTATTATCTCAAAATAAAAACAGTAAAAGGAGACGAAAAATGAGTGCCGAAGAAATGGAAGAATACGGAAATTTACCATCCGTTCTGGGCGATCTTCAAAAGAACTGGGGTTGGATCTTCGCGTTGGGAATCGTTTTCCTCGTCCTGGGGGTCATCGGGCTGGGGATGACTGTGTTTTTAACACTGGTTACCGTCCTCTATTTTGGGATCCTTCTTTTGGTTGGCGGCGTGGTCCAAGTTGTCAGGGCTTTTCGAACGAAAGGGGAAGGAAACATGGCCTTTCACCTCGTTATGGCCGTGCTTTATGGATTGGCGGGGATCGTGATTATTCAGCACCCGAAGCTTGCTTCCGCCTTTTTTACTGCGGTTATCGCCTTCGTTTTAATCTTTCAGGGTGTTATGCGGGCCGTCCTTGGGTTTCGTCTACGGGGGCACCTGAATTCCTGGTTCTGGCCTTTTTTCGCGGGCCTCATCTCTATCCTATTGGGCTTGATCATCCTGGCGCACTGGCCCGTCTCGGGTCTCTGGGTCATCGGCCTGTTCATCGCGGTGGAAATGATCGTCCAAGGATGGACCTATATCATGCTTGGATTGGCTGCGAAGTCAATTTCTTGAAAAAGATGAAAGGAGAAAAAGGATAGTTGAAAAAAAAAGGCTTCACGGCGGCGGGTATCTTTATCGTCTTGGCATGTTTCTCAGCCTTTTTTGCCGTTGGGTGTGCGACGCAGGCCCGGACGGGCGCGCTGACGGGCAGCGGGATCGGGGCCTTGGCGGGTCAGATCATTGGCCACAATACGACCAGCACCCTCATCGGGGCCGGGATCGGAACGGGTATCGGCTACGTCATTGGAAACGAGATGGACAAATCGAAGGCAGCGAAACAGAAAATAGCAAAAACCTATGCCCCCCTGGGCGGAACGTCGTGGAAGGTGGTTTCCATCGTTCCGGCCAAAAAGGTCCCCAAGTTTACCTCGAAGATTGTCGAGTTCCGGAATGACGGGCATGTGGTGACCACCACGGTCTACCCGGACAAGAGCAAGGACGTCACGAATGAAAACTACCGGGTGACGGGGAACACCTTGATCGTAAACCGAAAGGGCTACCTGGTAAACTATAAATACCAGATAAACGGTAGCACGATGGTTGCTAGGGCGGACAAGATCAGAGTTACTCTGAAACGGTTAAAGTAACGGGATACACAAAAACGGAATTGAAATATAGTTGCGAAAAGGTTGCCGAGGGATTGCGGCAACCCTTTTTCTTGACCTTCATAGTAGAACGAAACAATGAAACTGGGCTCAAATCAGGATCAAAGGGGGTATGGAGATGTCGAAAACGGATGAGAACCTTTTGGCCGGTTTACGGGACGAAAGCGAAACTTACATGCGTTACCATGCCTTTGCCCGGCAGGCGGAAGCGGAAGGGCTCGCGAACGTGGCGCATCTCTTCCGGGCGATTGCCGAGGCGGAAACCGTTCACGCCTTGAATCACCTTGATGCCTTGGGCGGGGTGGGAGAGACCTCTGAGAATTTGAAGACTGCCTTGAGCGAGGAAGAGGGTGACCTGTTTACCATGTATCCGGAATTCATCAGGCAAGCGAGGGCGGAAGACCGGACCGAGGCCGTCATGAGCATGACATGGATTCAGCAGTCGGAAAAGGCTCATTTCGGTCTTTTTAGGAGTGCCTTGGAAACCCTCGCACGCGAAGAGGGAGATATCGAAATGGAAGACTATTACCTCTGTGCCAACTGTGGTTACGTGGCCGTCGGCGTGGCCCCTGCCAGTTGCCCGGTGTGCAGGGCTCCGCAAAAAATGTTCAGGAACATCACGTAATCCGCTAATTCCCGAGGACGAACGCCGTATAGACTTCAAAGCCCGTGTGGATTTGGATGAGCCCCACCAGGATGATCAGGGTGTTATTGATTCCATGAAGCAGGGGAAGAAGTCGTCTTTTTTTCTTTTTTTTGTTCATGGCAACGCCCGTGATGATGCCGAAGACGATGAGAGGAACAAGAATCAGGCCCGTTATGCCGTGGCTTCCCGTTATAAGGAACTTGTTCCATGATAGCCGAACGACAGATAGGCCTCCGGCGATCCCGGCGAGCAGGGCAATCAGGGCGACGAGCCCAAATCTGACATGACGTTTCCACAAAAAGCGCCGTTTCTGTTTCAAATGGAGCATGAGGAAGCGTTGAAGCCCCAGAAAAGCGACGTAAAGGGACAGCAAAATAGCGCACCCTTGCACGATCGGATGAATGAGATACATGAAATTTCCTATTGAGGCCCGGGCGAGAAAAGGTTTCTCCCCCGGGCGCAGTTAAAGGTTACTTGAATTCGTGGAGAAGGATGAAGTCGTTCTTGACGCGGGTTCCATGGCAGCCGATGCACCCCTTGGGTTTTCCGTAGGGTTTCGCCTGCCCTGACAGGTTGTATTTCGCCCAGAACCAGTCCCCGTCCTTGGGGTTGTAGCCCTTGACTTTGTACATGACGGTGATGATTTTGAGCTGTTTCTTCTTATTGTAGTTTTCCTTGACAATGATGCTTCCATACTTCACCGGCGGATTGGGAGAGCTCAGGGCGATATCGTTGACGAAAACCTTGTGAAAAGGACCGTGGGGCGCACGCCCCGGCTGCATACCCTTGTGATCCGGCCAAGGTTTCCAGCTCTTGTAAGGCGAGGTCACCGTAATGTACGACCATAGGCTCGCGGGATCCGCCTTTGGAAGGGCTTTTTGTCCGGCCAAAAGCGGCAGGGCCACACTGCCAACGACAAAGACGATGGCGACAATCAAGCTTGTTTTTTTCATGTTTCCTCCTTAATAGTTATTTATATTAATATATGCCTATATTTCCTTTAGTCAAGTGAAAAGTTCGCGCGGTCAAAGTAGCTTTTCCATGTAAACCACGCCACAACCACGTCTGTCCTATCAGTTTCATCGGTTTATCTACCTAACACATACCTGTAAGATGGAGAACCTTCATTTGAGTTTGAAAAATTTTTATCTCCAAAGCCATTCTTCAAAGAAACGTAAACTCATCGGACGGATACGGATTCCTCCGGCCGCTTCCCCGAAAACCCCCGCTGTGGTATAGTTTCGCCCATGGATTCAGCCGGGAAAAAACCGATCATTGTCATCGTGGGGCGGCCCAACGTGGGCAAGTCGAGCCTCTTCAACCGCCTGATGGGACGCAAGAAGGCGGTGGTGGAGGACCTGCCGGGGGTCACGCGGGACCGGAACTACGGCGACACCGTTCTCCTGGATACCTTTCCCGCCACCCTCATCGACACGGGCGGGTTCGAGCCAAACCCCGACGAACCGACCCGGAAAGAGGTTCAGCAGCAGTGCCAGATGGCCATCGAGGAGGCGGACCTCCTCTTTTTCCTGGTGGACGGCAAAAGCGGCCTGCTGCCGGACGACCGGGACCTGGCGCGCCTTCTCATCAAGACCCAAAAGCCCGTGTTTCTTCTCGTCAACAAGATCGACCATCCCAAGCAGGAGGGAATGGCCTTCGATTTCTATACCCTGGGGTTTGAAAATATCTATCCCGTCTCCGCGCTCCACGGGTCGGGCATCGACGATGTCCTGGAGGCCGCGGCGCCGTTTCTCGAGAAGATTGCCGCGGCGGCGGAGGGAGAAGAAGGGAAAGGGCTTCGGCTAGCCGTGGTGGGAAAACCCAACGTGGGAAAGTCTTCGCTCGTCAACAGCCTCCTGGGACAGAACCGGGTCATCGTTTCGGACATAGCCGGCACCACGCGTGACGCCATCGACACCACGTTGACCTACGGCGGCTTTCCCATCACCCTCATCGACACGGCGGGAATCCGGCGCAAGAGCCGCATCTCCCAGAAGATGGAGCGTTACGCGGTGGTCTCCGCCATCTCGAGCATCGACCGGTGTGACATCGCCGTGCTGGTCATGGACGCCCCCCAGGGAGTGACGGACCAGGACGCCAAGATCGCCGATCTCATCGTGCAGAAAGGGAAGGGGGCGCTCATAGCCCTGAACAAGTGGGACCTGGTGGAAAAGGAGACCAACACCTTCCGGGATTACGTGCGGCAGCTCTACGGGGATCTTGCCTTTTTCTCATTCGCCCCGGTGGTTTCCATCTCGGCAAAGACGGGGAAGCGGGCCATGAAGGTTCTGGATGCCGCCCTGGAGATATACCGTCGCGGCCAGGAAAGAATTCCAACATCACGGCTCAACGAGGTCCTGCGGGAGATCGTCGCCCGTCACCCTGCGGGACGCAACCGGGGCAGGAAGATCAAGATTCTCTACGGGACGCAGGCGCGCACGTTTCCGCCCACCTTTCTCCTCTTCACGAACGCCCCCGAGGCCGTTGCCCCCGCCTACCGCCGTTTCCTGGCCGCCCGGCTGCGGGAGGCCTTCGATTTCACGGGGCTGCCGATAAGGCTTGTATTCAAACGAAAATAGGCTGCTTTTCCCCGTCAACTGCAACAAGGAAATGTCCTTCAAATCCTTGTCATTACCCCGCCTCGAAGTAGATGCAATGGGCCGGACAGATGTTGTCGGCGCAGGCGGGCACGAGGCCCTTCTCGACGCGGTGAAAACACATGTTGCATTTCATCGCCACGTCGGCCGTTTCGTTGAAGGCGATGGTGCCGTAGGGACAGGCCTCC
>JALSPC010000178.1 GCA_026986155.1 bacterium | reverse complement strand
CCTTGGCGGGATCCTTCGGGTGAATGATCAGGGGGCCATACATCCCGGCGCTGATATGCAACAGGGTGCTCCAGTGACAGTGCCAGAAGTGGGTTCCCGCGGGCTTGGCCACGAATCGATAGGTAAAGGATTGACCTCTTTCGATGGGATCCTGCGTGACGTAGGGCACGCCGTCCTCGTTGTTGGGAATCTCCAGGCCGTGCCAGTGAATGGTATGCGGGAGGGCCGAGTGGTTGACGACCTTCACCTCGACGACGTCGCCTTCCGTAACCTCGATGGCGGGGCCGGGGATCATCTTGTTGATCGTGAGGGCCTTGACGGAAACATCCGGCAGGATGTTAAATTGCCCGATCGTGATGTCGAAGGTATATTTCCTGACCTGGGCGGCGCCTCCCTGGAGGGATGGCAGCAGCAACATCGCGATGATGAAGGTAAAAATACATGCTTTTTTCTTCATGAATGCTCCTTGGTTAGGGTTGCGGGTTGCCTCAAATCCGGGTTCGGCGCAGCCGCAGGGCGTTGGAGACCACCGAGACCGATGACAGGCTCATGGCTCCCGCCGCGATGATGGGGCTGAGGAGAATCCCGAAATGAGGATATAAAATCCCCGCGGCGACCGGGACGCCGAGGGAGTTGTAAACGAACGCGAAGAAGAGGTTCTGCTTGATGTTGGCCATGGTGGCGCGGCTCAGCTTCCTCGCGCGGACGATGCCCGTGAGGTCTCCCTTGACCAGGGTGACACCGGCGGATTCCATGGCCACGTCCGTCCCGGTTCCCATGGCGATACCGACCTGCGCGAGGGCCAGGGCCGGGGCGTCGTTGATGCCGTCCCCCGCCATGGCGACCACGCGTCCTTCGTCCTGGAGCTTCTTGATAACGGCCGCCTTTTCGTCCGGCAGCACGCCCGCGATGACCTCGTCGATTCTCAATTTATCTCCCACCGACCGTGCGGTGACCTCGTTGTCACCGGTGAGCATGACGATCCGCATCTTCTCCGCGTGGAGTTGCCGGATGGCCTCCTTAGAGGTTTCCTTGATGGGGTCGGAAACGGCCAGGAACCCCGCCAGGACGCCGTCGATGGCGACGAAGATGACGGTGCTGCCCTGTCTGGTGTATTCGCCGGCCACCGGATCCAGGGGCGCCGTCGAAATGGCGGAATCGCGCAGAAGCCGGGGGTTGCCGAGGAGGACGGCCTTGCCGTTAACCCGTCCCGACACGCCTTTACCCGTATGCGATACGAAATCCGTGACCTCCGCGTCGAGGGAAATCCCGCGTTCCCGGGCGCCCGCCACGATGGCGTCCCCGAGGGGGTGCTCACTTCCCTTTTCCAGGTTGGCGGCGGCCTTCACCAGCGCTTCCGCCGACCATCCCTGCGCGGGGATCACCTCGGTCAGTTTCGGCTTTCCCTCCGTGAGGGTGCCGGTCTTGTCCACCACGAGGGTGTCGACCTTGCGAAGGGTCTCGATGGCCTCGGCGTTCTTGAACAAAACGCCCAGGGTCGCGCCTTTTCCCGTGGCGACCATGATGGACATGGGGGTGGCCAGGCCGAGGGCGCAGGGACAGGCGATAATCAGGACCGAAACGGCCGCGATGAGGGCGTGGGCGAGACGGGGGTCGGGGCCGTAGCGAAACCAGGCGGCGAAGGCGAGGACGGCCACGGCGATGACCGCGGGAACGAAAACTCCCGCCACCCGATCGGCGAGCTTCTGGATGGGGGCCCGGCTGCGCTGCGCCTCTGCCACCATCTGGACGATGCGGGCGAGCAGGGTTTCACTGCCGACCTTTTCCGCCTTGATGGTCAGGCTGCCCTTGCCGTTCACCGTCGCGCCGATGACCGGGTCTCCGGGCTGCTTGGTCACGGGAAGCGGCTCCCCGGAGATCATCGATTCGTCCACGCTGCTCATGCCGTCCAGGACAACGCCGTCCACCGGGACCTTTTCGCCGGGGCGCACCCGGAGAACGTCATCGGGGTTGACGTGTTCCAAGGGGATATCCTCCTCGCCGCCGTCCGGATTGATGCGTCGCGCCGTCTTGGGCGCCAGACCCAGCAGGCCGCGGATGGCCGCGCCTGTTTGGCTTCGGGCCCGCAGTTCCAAGACTTGCCCCAGAAGAATCAGGACGACGATGACCGCCGCCGCCTCGAAGTAGACGGCCACGCTTCCGTCGGGCCCGCGCATGGTCTCGGGAAATATCCCCGGAAAGAGGACGGCGATTAGGCTGTAGAGGTAAGCCACCGAAACGCCGAGGGCGATGAGGGTGAACATGTTGAGGCTCCGGTTTATGACCGACTGGACACCCCGGACGAAGAAGGGCCAGCCCGCCCACAAGACCACCGGCGTGGCCAACGCCAGCTCGATCCAATTGAGGACCGAGGGGGCGACCCCCTTCTCGATGGCGCTCAGCCCGGGAATCAGGCCGCGCATGGCGATGAGAACGAGGGGAACGGTCAGGATGGCGCCGAGGATGAATCGGCGTCGCATGTCGTCGTATTCGGGATTTTCCTCTTCCATCGTGACGGCGCGGGGCTCCAGGGCCATGCCGCAGATGGGACAAGAACCGGGGGCGTCCCGGACGATTTCCGGGTGCATGGGGCAGGTGTATTCCACCTTGGTCGGCGCGGCGGCCGGGTACAAGGGTTCCAGGGCCATGCCGCACTTGGGGCAGCTCCCGGGGTGGTCCTGCCGGATCTCCGGATGCATGGGGCAGGTATAGCGTGTCGCCCTTTCCTCCGGCGCGGTCATCCCGGCGTGTTCGTCCACGCCGCCGGTTTCTCCCGCCTTGAATCTTTCCAGGCAGTGCGTGCTGCAAAAGTAATAGGTCTTTCCGTCTTTCTCGTAGGGGATGTAGGCGTCGGGATCGTCCGTGCTCATCCCGCAGATGGGATCCACGTATCTCTTTTTCGGTTTCCCGTGATTGCCGTGTGCGTCACGCGAATGGCCGTGCGTGTGTTTGGGGTTCGATGGGTTCGTGGGATTCATTTCAATCCTCCTTGTGCGTGGCCGTCCGCGGCATGATGGTGGCAGGACGCCTCCTCGTCGGCATGGAGGCAGGGATGTCCCTCATCCCCCTCCATGGCCGCCAGGATGGGGCAATCGTCCGCCAATCCCTTCCCGTCACAGGTCTTGGTAATCTGTTCCAGGGTGGCGAGGATCCGCTGCATGTCCACGATGCGCTCCTTGAGATCCGCGATCTTGGCCTCCGCCAGGGTTTTCACCTGCCGTTTGGTCGCGTCCGGGTCCTGCCGAAGGGTGAGAAGCTCCTTGATTTCCTTAAGGGTGAAGCCGAGGTGCTTGGCCCGTACGATGAATTTCAGTTTATAAATATCCCTCTCCGGGTAGATGCGGTAGTTGGATGCCGTCCGGGCGGGGGGCTCAAGCAATCCGCACCGCTCGTAAAACCTCACCGTGTCGGTGGAAACCCCTGCGCTTTTTGCCAGTTTTCCAATGGTAAGACCCGCCATGGTTTGCCTCCTTTTGTTTCACTGATACCAATATAAACATTGGACTATTGTTTAATGTCAAGGGTTATCTTAAAAAAATACCTAAGACCCTACCCTCATAACAAATTCAACCGAAAAATGGGATTTTGCAATTCCAAAAGACGCGCGGGGCATAATCCAGGACTTGCCCGCATGGCAGCCACCTTCGGGATGCCATGCGCCCCATTATGACAACACAGATATCCCGTCACCCAAAAAATATCCTACAGGCACCGGTAGTCCCTGGGTTTGAAGTAGGTTTCCAGCAGTTCCGGTTTTTCCTCGATCTCGGCGATGATCTCCCGCATGGCCGCCACCATCTTGGGCTTGTCTCCCGGGAGCTTGCCGTTCAGGTCCACGAGATTGGAGATATGGTCGGACAGAAACTCGCTACGCACATTCAGGTTTTCCACCAGGGTCAGGGTTTCCTTGAGGAGGGTCTTGGGAGAGGCAGGCGTGAAGATTCCCTCATTGATCTGGTCGAAGATGGGTGTCCCGGGATACGGCACCAGCGTCCGGACCCGGATGAAATGGGGATCGATGGCGTTCAACACCTCGGCGGTATGTAGGGCGTGCTGGGTGGAGCGGTCCTCCCCGCCGATACCCAGAAGGACATAGAGGGAAAGCTCGCAACCCGCTTCCAGGGCCTTTCGCCCGCCCTCGATCATCTGCTCGGGCGTGGCTCCCTTCTTGATGAACGCCAGAAGCTCACGGTCCCCCGTCTCCAGGCCCACGTGCAGGCGGGTCAAACCGGCCTCGCGCAGGGTCTTCAAGTCCTCCAACTTCCTGCGCCGTATGGTCTTCGCACGGGCGTAGGAAGTCACCCGTTCGATGGCGTGAAACTGTTCGTAGAGATAGCGGAGAACCTCGGCCAGGTCTTCGGGTTTCATCACCAGGCTGTTGGAATCCCCGATAAAAACGCGCTTCACGTTCGGGCCGTAGAAGGCGCGGGCCGCGTCGATGTCTTTTTTGACGGACTCCACGGGCTTTATCTCGAACCGCTCGTCTTTATACATGCCACAGAAAGTGCACCTGTTCCACGGGCACCCGCGCGTGGCCCGAATCAGCACGCTGTAGGCCTCGCTGGGCGGCCTGTAGGGCGGCATGTCATAGGGCAACATCATGTGTGTTCACCTCTCTTTTTATTAAAATAACCATCCGCCGCGCCGGCGTCAAAGCCCCAGGTCGTCGGAGATGCCCCGCATGGCCTCCAGGCTGATGACGGCAAACTCGGGGAGGGGAATGTCTATCTTCTCGCAAAGCCGAATCAAGTCCCGGTTAACGCTGCGGGCGAATCCCTTCTCCTTCATCCGCTTGGTGATGGACTTGGGTTTGACGCTCGCCAGTTTCTTATCGGGATAGACGAGGGTCGTGGCCGTAATCAGGCCGGTGATGCACTCCGAGCAGGTGATGGCAAAGTCGAAGCGCGTCTTCCGTTCCAGGCCCAAGGGCTCCGCGTTGTGCGCCATGATGGCGTCAATCATGTCCTGGGGAAATCCCTTTTCCTTCAGGATCTCCGCCGTCTTGCGGCCATGCTCCTCGGGCGAGTCGTAGGTATCCTCGTAGTCCAGGTCGTGAAGGAGCCCGGCGATGCCCCACTTTTCCGGGTCCTCGCCGAAGCGCTCCGCCAGGGAACGCATGATCGCCTCGGTGGCGAGGCAGTGCTTGACGAGGTTTTCCTGGTGAACGTAGGACTTGAGGAGTTCCAGCGCCTCTTCCCGCGTCATCGGGACCGATTTTTCTTCTTCCGCCATGGCATTTCTCCCTTTTTTGAAGTCATTTTACAACAAAACGGGGAGATTACAAGAAAGAGACCTGCATCACCGGCGCGTGTCTTTCCGCGGAAAATTTCCTTTCGGCAACCGTTCAGACCCTCCCGGATGATAGCCTTTTTTCGGCGCGTTGTCATCCCGTGGCCATGCGTTTTCCTTGACACCTCCGTGAAAAACAAGTAGATAAATGGCGGAGGGTTTTTTATGGCAAAACCGCTGGGAATCATTGTCGGAACAAGTTTCCACTTCAGCGAGGCGATACGGAACCGGCCCGTTCAAACGGTGATCACACCCTATGGCGAGGCGGATATTGCGGATCTCGGCAGGGCGGTCGTCGCGTTCCGCCACGGGAAAAGCGGAGATATCCCCGCCCACCGGGTGAACCACCCGGCCAACCTCACGGCGCTGAAGGCGGCGGGTGCCCGGTGCGTCATCGGGTTCCAGTCGGTGGGAAGCCTGAAGGAGGCCATTGTCCCCGGCAGCCTGCTGATCCCCCACGACTACATCAGCCTCGCGGTTGTGCCCACCCTTTTTAGCAGCAACCACGATCCCCACATCGTGCCGGAATTTGATGAGGCGTTACGACAGTCTGTCGTCCGGCTCCTCCGCGACCGGGGGATATCCTTTTTCGAGCGGGGCGTCTACTGGCAGACGCTGGGGCCCCGCTTTGAGACCCGGGCGGAAATCGCGTTCATCTTCCGGTTCGCCGACTGCGTGGGGATGACGGCGGCCTCGGAGGCCACCATCGCCCAGGAGGCGGGGTTAGCTTATTGTTGTGTTTGCAGCATCGACAATTACGCCCACGGGATCGGGACGCCCCCCCTCTCGGAGGAACGGTTTCACCAGGTGGTGAAGGAAAACACGGAAAAAATGGAGACTATCCTGGACATCGTCCTAAAAAACGGGGAGAACCTCGCATGTCCATCCTGATAAAAAATGTTCTTTTACGCGGGGAGACGGCCGATATCCGCATCGAGGGGACCCGCATCGCCGCCGTCGCCACCACCCTGAGACAGGAGGAGGGAGACGAACTCGTCGACGGGAGCGGCAAGGCGGCCGTCCCGGGGTTCGTGAACGGCCACACCCACGCGGCCATGACCCTCTTTCGGGGCTTCGCGGACGACATGGAACTGAAACCCTGGCTGGAGGAGAAGATCTGGCCCGCCGAGGCGAAGTTGACGGAGGAAGACGTCTACGTGGGCACGCGGCTCGCCTGCCTGGAGATGATCCGGACGGGCACCACCCTGTTCAACGACATGTACTGGCACCTGCCCGGGGCGGTGCGCGCCGTGGAATCGATGGGCATCCGGGCGGTCTTGTCCGCCGTCTTCATCGACCTGTTCGACGCGGAAAAAAGGCAACAGCAAATCGAGGAAAACCTGAGGTTCCTGGACACATACGCGGGATCCGGCTCCCTTGTCCAGGTGGCCCTGGGACCCCACGCCATCTACACCGTCTCCCGGGAGGCCCTGGAATGGGTGCGGGAGACCGCCCAAGCCCGGGATCTTTTCATCCACATTCATCTCTCGGA
>JALSPC010000177.1 GCA_026986155.1 bacterium | reverse complement strand
TCTTGAGGCAACTTTTTTGCGCCTGTTTCTGTCTTTGGTTTATTCGAACCGATGTTCGATTTATACCTTCCAATGAGTGTCCCCACAACTCAAAACAGCCTGAAAAGAGGTTTTTCAGGGAGAACTACTTAAATTGGCCTGAAAAGAAAGAAGCTCCTGCGAGATTCGAAAGAGTCAAATTCAAGGTAACTCTCATGAGGTTCATTGAAAATTATTCTTTGCCTCAAGGGCAAAAGAATAGTAGAAAATGGCAATAGTTTTGTGATAATAAACAGTTATGTTATAATAACCAATAGAAGATATTATGTATCAGCTTGGATTCTTAGATAACGACATACGCCTCAGTGGAATAGGCAAAACGGGGGATCTGCTGAAGAAACCCTCGGAGGTGACTTAGACGATGGATTACCAGCCACCATATACCCTGACACCTGATATCGTTTCGCTGGTGGCGGCGATCGCCGAGATGGTGACGGGGAAGCTCGACGTGCGCGAGGTGGTGGCGAAGTTCCCGGACCTGTCTGCGTGCGACGCACAGGCAGGCGAGCCGCCCGGGGAGGAGACAGCCAAAGATGATCAGGCGAAGTCGGTCATGGATGATTTGTGTGCTGTCGAGGAGAAAGTTGCCTCCAAACAAGGAGGGTGCAATGACAGATAAGCGTAGAACAAGCCGGGGAGCCAAGAAAAAGCAGCAGGAACCGACCTCGGTCCAAAATACGCCTGGCGGAGAGATTGTGCTGTATCAGGCCCCGGATGGAACGGTGAGCTTAGATGTGAGGTTGGATCGTGAGACCATCTGGCTGAATTTGAACCAGTTGGCGGCTTTGTTCGAACGGGATAAGTCCGTAATTTCCAGACACTTGCGAAATATCTTCCGCGAAGGAGAACTGGAGCGGGAGGCAACTGTTGCATTTTTTGCAACAGCTCAAAAGGAAGGGAATCGCTGGGTAACCCGGCGGGTGGAGCATTTCAACCTGGACGCCATCATTTCGGTGGGTTACCGGGTCAATTCAAAGCGGGGCACCCAGTTCCGTATCTGGGCGACGCAGGTATTGCGAGACCACATCTTGACAGGCTACACGGTGAATGCGCGCCGGCTGGAGGAACTGCAAAAAACGATTCGGCTGGTGGCCAGGGTGGCGGGCCGGCGGGAGTTGTCGGGTGACGAGGCGAAGGCGCTGATCCGGGTGGTCAACGAATATAGCTTCGCTCTGGATTTGCTGGATGATGTGGATCACGGGCGGCTGCCGGAGCCTGGACAGGGAACGGTGGAAACCCGCGGCATTGAATACGAGGAGGCGCGGCGGATGATCGCGGTGATGCGGGACCAGTTCGGGGCCGGGCCGCTGTTCGGACAGGAGAAAGACGAAGGTTTGAAAAGCGCATTGGGTGCGGTGTTTCAAACTGTTCAGGGGTGTGACGCATACTCGAGCCTTGAAAAAAAGGCGGCGCACCTTCTCTACTTCGTTGTCAAGAATCATGCTTTTGTGGACGGTAACAAGCGAATCGGTGCTGCTCTTTTCCTGTGGTTCCTGGAAAAGAACGGTGCGCTCTATCGTGAGGATGGAGAACGTCGTATTTCGGAAGAAGCCCTGGTTGCTTTGACGTTGCTGATTGCCGAGAGTCCGCCGCAAGACAAGGAATTGATCGTTCGCCTTGTAACATGCCTGCTTCAAGGAGCATCGAGCACTCGGAGGAACGAAACATGACTACCGACACCAGCGAAACCGTGCCGAGGCTTTGATCTGCCGGGCGCTCACCGTCACGGATTGTAAGCCACGAGCGGTCGGCATGCCACTGGCTGTTGCCGATCCACTGGCCCCTTATGGCGGCGCGGGCTGGCTGACCGATACGGTATTTACGTTGATCTATGAACAAGGCAACAAGACCCGTTCAACCACAGATAGGGTATCGTATTAATCGAAAGACTTCCTCGAAAACACCCTTTGTTCCAAGGGTAAAATCATTGAGCTAATCGCGAACGAAAAGTCGCTTAATCATACGAGATGTAGCCTCCCCATGCGGTTGAAGATTCTTATATCGTGTGGATTTTTCCTTCACGCCCCCCTTGTCGTCGTGGTATAATGCCCGAGTAGTTTGTTTTAACCGGTCTGTGGAAATCAATGTCGGGAGGGTTCGCATGAAGAAGTTGACTTTTTTCCTGGTTTCTTTGTTGGTTTTTACCTCTGTTGCTTTTGCCGGCAATAGCTGCCAGAAGGTGGCGCGGGAGCTTCACACCCTGCAGAACCAGATCGTGGATAAGAGTTTCCGGCACCTGAAGAAAGGGGCCTGGGGGCTTTACGACGCGGGGGACGGCAAGACCGTCAAGGCGGTTTACTGCGGCCGGCAGGTTTCCCCCAAGACGGGGAAGAAATACGACATGATCGAGCTCCAGGGGAGGTTCGCCGGGCAGGTCTGGTATCGGTTGACACCCAAGGACGTGCGATACTCGGGGATAACCTTCCGCTTCTGGACGCTGGAGCCGATGGAGATCTACGCGCAGATGGCAAGCGGCCTCGTTTACATCTCCAAGCGGGAGATCGAGCTGTTCATGCAACTGGCGGGCAGGCGATGGAGCACTATCCTGAAGGAAGGGGTGATTGTTGCTCCCCCGGACTGCCGCCATATTCCCGTCATAAAGGTCGCCCATCTGAAATTCCCGGGCGGGAAGATGATCGACGCCACGGTGATAAAATCCACCGAGAACCGAGGAGAAATCTTCTGCAGTCCCGAGGTTCCCTTCGGGTATATCAAGGTGCGCGGCGGTCATGCCCGGCAGGCGCCCCGTCTCCTCGATTTCGGCTCCCAGGGGGGAAAGCGGCGGATTTCCAGCGCCTTGGCCGCCAAGGCAACCCCGCTCATAAACCCCAACAAGCCAGGCATCCTGAACCTTCCCGGCTTTTCCATCCAGATCCGGGGCAAGGGGAAGTAAAAAAAATCTTAAAGGTCCCTTTCAAAAATGTGGTAACATAACGGGATATTGAAGAAGAAATGCTTAAATTCGAGGCGGTGAGGGCACGTTGATGCCTTGACTTTGTTAGAGGAAAAGACTATATTTTATATTAAGAATTATTATCGAAAAAGGAGTCAATCATGGCACACAAATGGAGTTGCAGTAATTGCGGTTATATCGTCGATGCGGATACGCCACCGGAAGTTTGTCCCTCCTGCAAGCAGAACTGCGCGTTCGTTGACGCGGCCTGTTATACCCCGGAGTGCGGGGGGCCGGAGTCGGGGAACGTGGATCCGAGAATTGTCCAGGGGAACCCGGACAAGATCAAGCAGTAAGTGAAGAGGCTGCCCCGGCAACCAGGGCGTGAAGCCGGAGCAGGGCATATTTTTCAGCATTTCATTCCCGAAAGGAGGAGGTATGTGCGCGAAGGAACGTCTACTTGTTATCGGGGGGGTCGCGGGCGGCATGAGCGCGGCGAGCAGCTTCAAACGCCTCAAGCCGGAGGCGGAGGCCATCGTATTTGAGCGGGACGCGCATATCTCCTACGGCGCCTGCAGTCTTCCCTACTACATTGCCGACGTGGTCAAGGATATCAACGACCTCATCGGGTTTACCCCGGAGACGGCGAAGCGGCAGAGGGATATTGATGTGCGGATCCGTCACGAGGTGGAGACGATCGATCCTGACAGCCAGAAGATAAGTGTTAGAGACCTCGACGGGAACACGGTGGAGGAATTGTCCTACGATCACCTGGTCATCGCGACGGGCGGGATGCCCATCGTCCCGCCGTTCGGCGGCGTGGATCTGGAGAACATCTTCACCATTCGCAACATCGGGGACGGGCTTGCCATCAAGCGGTTCATCGATGAAAACGCGCCGAAGCGGGCGGTCATCGTGGGCGCCGGATACATCGGGATGGAGATGACCGAGTCGCTCCACGCCCGGGGCATCCAGGTCACGGTCATCGAGAAGATGGACCGGGTGTTGGGGTCCATGGACGCGGAGATAACCAAGATCGTGGAGGCGAAACTGGCGGACAAGGGGGTAGCGCTTCACAAGGAGACGTCGGTAGAATCGTTCACGGGAGACGGGCGCGTGGAGATGGTGGTGACCGACAAGGGGGAATTCCCGGCCGATTTTGTCATCCTGGCCGTGGGGGTCCGTCCCAACACCGTACTGGCGGAGAAGGCGGGCATTGCGCTGGGGTTCCGTGGCGCCATCGCCGTGGATAGTCACATGAGGACCGACAAGCCGAACATCTACGCCGCGGGAGACTGCGCGGAGACCCTACACCTGGTGACGGGCAAGAAGACCTATATCCCCCTCGGCTCCACCGCCAATAAGCAGGGAAGGGTGGCGGGCGAGAACGCCGGCGGACGGGCGACCACCTTCGAGGGGGTCGTGGGGACGGCGGTCACCAAGATCTTCGACCTGGAGGTGGCCCGGACGGGCCTGACCTCTCTGGACGCCGAAAGGGAGGGGCTCGATTACTTCAGTTCCACCATCACGGGACGGTCCCGGGCGAGCGCCTATCCCGCCGGGAAACCGGTGACGGTGACCCTCGTGGCGGAGAAGGGGACGGGACGCCTGCTGGGCGCCCAGATGGCGGGGGCGGAAGGCGTGGCCCATCGCATTGACACCCTGGCGACGGCGCTTTATCATGAATCTACACTGGAAGACGTGGCGAGGCTGGATTTGGCGTACGCGCCGCCTTTCGCGACGGTGTGGGACCCCATTCTCATCGCGGCGAACGTGGCCTTGAAAAAGGTGAAGGGATAGAAACGTGGCGGACGAGAAGATACAAAAAGCCTACCATGAAATCTACGCGGGCGAGGCCAAGGCGCTCCTGAGGCTGCGGGCCTACGCGCGGATCGCGCAACGCGAGGGCCTGCCGCAAATCGCGAAACTTTTTCAAGCCATCGCCGCCTCCGAAGAGGTTCACGGGATCCGGGCGTTGCGCGGTCTGGGGTTGCTGAAGGACACGGAGGCAAACCTGAAGAAGAGTTTCGAATCCGAGGAAGAAGTGGCGGAAAAGGCCTACGAGGCCTTTATCAAGCTCGCCTCGGACCTGGGTGATAACGTTGCATTGAAGATATTCTCCCAGAGCCGCGACGTGGAGGCAACCCACGCCCAGCTTTACAAGCGGGCCATGTCTCACCTGCTGGAAGACCGGGAAACCACCTACTACGTGTGCGACGTGTGCGGATACGTTTCCGACGGGGTGTTGCCGGAGGAATGCCCCGTTTGCGGCGCGAAGAAGGAACGATTCTTCAAGGTATAATACAACCCACAAGGGAGGTAAAAATGGCGCAAGACAGGGCACTGGAGATGTTGAAGACGGCCCTCACCATGGAGGAAGAGGGCGAGAAGTTCTACCGCAAGGCCATGGAGGCCAGCAAAAACGAGCTGGGACGGAAGATTTTCGAGACGCTGATGAAGGACGAAAAGGTTCATTACGGCAGGATCTTGAAGATCTACAACAAATTGAAAGACGATCATGCTTGGACGAGCGATTGGAAATCCATGGATGTTGGCCACAAGGACGTGGAGGTCCTCTTTAAGGAGATGGCCGCCGAGCATGGCAAGACCCTGCAGGCGGATCCGGGGGAGCTGGAGGCCTTGGAGGTGGGTATCGACTTCGAATACAAAACCCTGAAGTTCTATCAGGACTATCTCCCCGAGGCGGTCGATCCCCTGGAGAAGGAGTTCGTGGAGAAGATGGTGGCCGAGGAACGGGGACACTACACGGCCCTGAAAGATATGAAACAGTTCATGGCCGACCCCGCCGCCTGGTACCAGGAGATGGAGCGGGGTGGACTGGACGGGGCATAAAAAAACGGGAGCGAGAGGAAAATGGATATTCGGGAAGCCGTGGAAACGGCCATGCAATACGAGCAACGAATCCGGGATCTCTACGGGGAAGCGGCCCGAAAGGCGAACCTGCCGCAGGCGAAACGATTCTTCCAGATGCTTTCGGACGACGAGCAGAGCCACTTCGACTACCTCGCGGGGCAGTTGAAGGCCTGGGACGAGGAGGGGAAACTGGAGCCGCGTCCCATCTCCTCGGATGTTCCCCGTCTTGCGGACGTGGATGCCGCCTCTGTGCCGGTTTCGGAGAGGCTCTCCGAGGAGGACCGGGACGACCTGAAACAGGTCTTGTCGAAGGCCCTGAAGGCGGAGGTGGAAACCTCCGATTTTTACCGTAAACTGACGGAAGAATTCACGGATGAGGCGAAGACGATGTTTTCCGGGTTTCTCGCCATCGAGGAAAATCATGTCGCCGCGGTCGAGGCGGAATTGAATGTCCTGACCGGCAGCGGATTTTTCTTCGACGTCCGGGAATTTACCATGGAAGGATAGATCCATTGACGTCGATCAACCTATGTATCTGCGGAGAGGCGGGTCAGGGCCTGGTGACCATCGGGCAGCTCTTGGCCAAGTGCCTGGTGAGGGCGGGCTACCATATCGTCGTGACCCAGAGCTATCAGTCCAGGATTCGCGGCGGCCACAATGCCTTCTTTATTCGTGTGGGCGCGTCGCCGATCACCGCGCCGGTGGGACCCATCGACCTCCTTGTTCCCTTGAACGAGGAAAGCATTGAAATCCACCGGGGCGAGATGGCGGCGGACGGATGGATCTTCCGTGACGCCGACTACGGAATGGACGGGGACAGGAACTTGCCCGTTCCTTACGCGTCGTTCGGAGGCGGCATCTATGTCAACATCGCCGCCTTCGCCGTCACGGGCTGCCTGTTGGGGCTCGATACCTCCCTCATGGAGGGCATGGTCCGGGAGGCCTTCGGCAAGAAGGGGGATGCCGCGAGCGAGAAGAATCTTTCGGTCCTCGCCAGGACCGTGGAATGGGCGAAAAACCTGGATATCGATTTTAAGGGCCTTCCGGCCCCGGCCTCGCCCTCCCGCCGGATGATGGTCAACGGGAACGAGGCCATCGCCCTGGGGGCGGTGGCGGCCGGGGTGCGATGCGGGTTCTTCTATCCCATGACGCCCGCCACCTCCATCATTCTGACCCTGATAAAGCACGCGCGGGAGGCGGGCATCGTCATGGAGCAGGCGGAAGACGAAATCGCCGCCGTGAACATGGCGATCGGCGCCTCGTTCTGCGGCGCCAGGAGCATGGTGGCCACCTCGGGGGGCGGATACGCCCTGATGACGGAAGGGGTAAGCCTTGCCGCCATGACGGAGACGCCCCTGGTCATCGCCATCGCCCAGAGGCCCGGCCCCGCCACGGGGCTGCCCACCCGCACGGAACAGGGAGACCTGGAGTTCGTGCTCCACGGGGGCCACGGGGAGTTTCCGCGCGCCGTATTTGCTCCCGGGGACGTGACGGCGTGTTTCGCGCTGACCGTCAAGGCCTTTGACGTGGCCGAGGCATCCCAGGGGCCCGTCTTCATCCTGACGGATCAGTTCCTGGCCGACTCCTACCGGGCGGTGGAACCCTTCACGTGGCCCGAGGCAACGGGAAACCCTGCCGAACGAGACCGAGAAATTTCGCCGGAGGATTACCAGCGCTACGCCTTGACCGATGACGGCGTCTCTCCGCGGGCCTTTCCCGGCCAAAGCGGGGCCCTTGTGGTCGCGGACAGCGATGAACACACGGAGGCGGGGCACATCACTGAGGATTTACGCCTTCGCCCGCGGATGGTTCGGAAGCGCCTGAGGAAGATGGCGCGGATTAGAGAGGCGGTCGTTCCACCCGTTTTTTCCGGGGACGCTTCACCGGAGCTCCTCTTCGTCTGCTGGGGATCCACGATGGGCGCGGTGGAGGAAGCGGTTGAGACACTGCGGAGAGAAGGCCGGCGGGCCGCCATGCTTCATTTCTCCCAGGTCTGGCCGTTGCGTCCCGGGGATTTCATGGACACGCTCGAATCCGCCGAAAAGGTTGTCGCGGTAGAGGGCAACGCCACCTCCCAGTTCGCCCGGCTGATCCGCCGGGAGACCGGTTTTGCAATCACCCGCCACGTAAACCGGTACGACGGCTTGCCGATAACGCCGGGATTCATCCTCGACGGGATCGCCCGGATGGGAAAGGGGGTTTAAGATGGTTACCCTTGCGGATTACGGGGAATACGAAACGGCGTGGTGCCCCGGCTGCGGGAACTTCGCCATCCTGAACGCGGTGAAACAGGCCCTCGTCAAGGCGGACCTCGCCCCCCAACAGGTCCTGTTCGTTTCGGGCATCGGCCAGGCGGCCAAACTGCCCCACTACCTGAACGCCAACGTCTTCAACGGCCTCCACGGGCGCTCCCTGCCGGTGGCCACCGGTGCCAAGCTGGCGAACCCAGGCCTTGTCGTTATCGCGGAGAGCGGGGACGGATGCAACTACGGCGAGGGCGGCAACCACTTTCTCGCGGCCCTGCGCCGCAACATCGATATCACCCTCCTGGTTCACGACAACCGCGTTTACGGCCTCACCAAGGGACAGGCGAGCCCGACCTCGCCGGAGGGCTTTGTCACTAAGGCGCAGCCCCTGGGCAACCCCTCCATTCCCTTCAACCCCATCGCCGTGGCCACGGTCATGAAGGCGGGATTCGTCGCGAGGGGGTTCGCCGGGGACGTGGAACACCTGTCCGACCTCATCGTCCAAGCCATTTCCCACAGGGGATTTTCCCTCGTGGACATCCTTCAGCCCTGCGTTTCGTTCAACAAGGTGAACACCTTTTCGTGGTTCAAAGAACGTTGCAGGAAACTGGATGCCAATCACGATCCTACCGATATACATGCCGCCCTCGAGGTGGCGATGGCTGAGGAAGACGAGATCCCCATCGGGGTCATCTACCAAAACGACCGGCCCCCGTTCGAAGACAAGCTGGGATTGACGGCAAATGGACCGGTGAAAACCGGAGAAACGGAAAGGCGGGAGGCCTTCGAAAAAATCCTCTCGGCCTATTATTAAAGCGGGCCTCGAAAACGAGGTTTCAGGGTTAACGCGTCAAAAACAATTCGAACCAAGAAGGAGGCAGTAGAATCATGGCGGAAAAGGTCGAAGGAACATTCAAATGCCAGAAATGCGGCGGTGAGGCGGAACTCTTCATCGATGAAACCCCCGAGGGCGGGAAGGTCGGCCGCCTCGTGTGCAAGGCGTGCGGCAGCGAGGAAGAGGTCTCCCTGGAAGACATGGGGGACAAGCGGCTGGAGGCGGTGATAATCGCCGTGGACGCGGAGCGGGAGGCCTTCCTGTTCTACCGTTCCGCAGCGGAGAAATCGACGAGCCCCCGCGGCCGGGACATGTTCGAGCAGTTGAGCCGCTTCGAAATCGCCCATTACAAGACCTTGATTCACCTTTACCTATCCCTCAAGCGTGAGAAGAAATGGATTCCCTACAGCGGGTTCGGTGAATTGAAGGCCGAAAACCGGATCGAGGGGTCACCGGAAGGCTACACCTCGAAGGAGGATGACGTCCAGGCCCTGAAACTGGCCATCGATAAGGAGACGCAGGCGGCGGCCTTCTACCGCAAGATGGCGGAGGAAACGGATGATCCTCAGGGGAAAGAGATGTTCCAGAACCTGGCGAAGGAAGAGGAGATGCATCGCCAGCTTCTCAATGACCAGTATTACGCACTCTTGAACCAGGGGGAATGGGTTTGGGGCGATTAGAAATCTGCGAAATTCTCGAGGGGGAAGAAGGTGTGAAAAAGATCGTGCTTTTCGCCTTCAACGGCGACAAGATGTGTTTCATCCACGTTCTGCTCAACGCGCTGGACATGAAGGAAAAGGGTTACGAGGTGAAGATCGTGGTGGAAGGATCCGCCACGAAGCTGGTCCCAGAGATGGCGAAAGAGGGAGATTTTCTCAACCCGCTCTACGAAAAGGCGAAGGCGGCGGGACTCTTTACCGTGGTCTGCAAGGCCTGTTCCGCCAAGATGAAGGTGCTCGAGGCGGTGGAAAAGGCGGGTCTCCCGCTGGGCGGCACCCTGAAGGGGCACCCAAGCATGTCCGAATACCTGGACCAGGGGTACCAGTTGGTTACGTTTTGAGGGAAGTTTTAAGTTTTAGGTTATTAAGTTATTAAGAAAAAACTAAATAGTCCTGTCTGAAAAACCATGAGGTATAATGGCGTGCATTGTCCTATTAAGTCATTAAAACCTTGAAAGGAGTAAGTGGTGTGAAAATTCTTGGAATCTACGGCAGCCCGCGGAAGGGCGGCAACAGCGAGGTTGTCCTCGACAGGGTCCTCGAGGGGGCGGCCGCGGCCGGCGCGGAGGTCAAAACGGTTCACGTGCGGGACCTGAAGATGTCCGGGTGCCTGGAATGCGGCGCCTGCGAGAAGGAAGGCAACTGTGTGGTGAAAGACGACATGCAGAAGGTCTATCCCCTGTTGGAAGAGGCCGATGTCATCGTTCTCGCCTCTCCCATATTCTTTTACGGGCTCTCCGCC
Source organism: bacterium (assembly GCA_026986155.1). Classification (GTDB taxonomy): domain Bacteria; phylum Desulfobacterota; class S145-22; order S145-22; family S145-22; genus JAOZMY01. The sequence goes on along the minus strand of JALSPC010000177.1, from coordinate 14,442 downwards.
CAGGCGAAGGCCGTCGTGGACCGGGCCCAGGCCTTGTGGTCCCGCCGAATGTTGAAAAAACCCCGCTCGCAATGGAAAAACCACGAAAGCGGAACGGGCTACCTCGTCGCCGTGGGGGCGACCAAGGGGAAAAACCTTTTCGAGGGTGTCAAGTACGTGGCGAAGTATTTCTTCGACGCCATGGACATGGACTACGAGGGCGGCCTGTTCTACAAGGGCCTGGAAGGGAAGGACGACGCGAAAAACAGTCCTGAGATCCTGGAAGAGGCGTATTCGTTCGGTAAGAAGATTGTGGAAGATGAAAGGTAAAGGCGAAAGGAGAAAGTTAGACGGGGATAGACCCCGGACTTCAACCCTCAACCTATAAGGCCGTATTTTGCCCAATCACCTCATCCACGAGAAGAGCCCCTATCTTCTCCAGCACGCCCACAACCCGGTGGACTGGTATCCGTGGGGCGCGGCCGCCTTCGAAAAGGCGGATCGGGAGAACAAGCCCGTGTTCCTCTCCATCGGCTATGCCACGTGCCACTGGTGCCACGTGATGGCCCATGAATCGTTCGAGGATCCGGAGGTCGCGGTATTCCTCAACCGGCATTACGTGGCCGTCAAGGTGGACCGGGAGGAACGCCCCGACATTGACGCGGTCTACATGGCGGCATGCCAGGCCCTGACGGGACAGGGCGGCTGGCCCCTGTCCGTTTTTCTGACCCCGGATAAGAAACCCTTCTACGCAGGAACCTACTTCCCCAAAGCGGGAAGGTTCGGTCTCCCCGGTTTTCTCGACATCCTGAGAAAGATCGCCGAACTCTGGACATCCCAGCCGGGAAAGATCCGAGAGGCGGCCAACCAGGTGGTCGGTCTTTTCAAGGATGAAGAGGTTGCGTCGTCCCATCCGGAGAGGCTTTCGGAGGGGGCCTTGGTCAAGGCCTACGCCCAACTGCGGGGGGCCTTCGACGCGCGGTGGGCCGGTTTCGGAAGCGCGCCCAAGTTTCCTACCCCTCACAACCTGACTTTTCTTCTCAGGTGGCACCGCTACAAGAAAAGCGCCGAGGCGCGGGAGATGGCGGAGCGGACCCTGAAGGCGATGCGTTACGGGGGAATCTTCGACCAGGTGGGCTACGGCTTCCACCGTTACAGCGTGGATGCCGCCTGGCGCGTGCCCCACTTCGAGAAGATGCTCTACGACCAGGCCCTGTTGATGGCGGCCTACGCGGAGGCCGCCATGGCCACGGGTGACGGGTTTTACGGCCAGGTAGTCAGGGAAATTTTCTCCTACGTTCAGAGGGAGATGACCCATCCCGGCGGCGGGTTCTACTCGGCGCAGGACGCCGACAGCGAGGGGAAAGAGGGTTTTTATTACCTTTGGACTCCCGGCGAGGTCACGGAGATCCTCGGTAAAGACGACGGCGCGCTGCTGTGCCGGTATTACGACATCACGGCGGAGGGAAACTTCGAGGAGGGCAAGAGCATCCCGCGCGTCCCGGTTCCCCCCGAGAGGTTCGCGGAACGGGAGGGAATTGCTTTGGAGACCCTGGAAGAAACCCTCCGGCGGAGCCGGAAACGGCTACTCGAGGCCCGCGCGAGGCGGGTTCCCCCGCTGAAGGACGACAAGATCCTGACCTCGTGGAACGGCCTGATGATCGCCGCCCTGGCTTATGCGGGGCGTGCCACGGGGACGGAGGCCTACATCAGCGCGGCGGTGGCAAGCGCCGCCTTCATCCAGGACGCCCTGTGGCGCGACGGGAGGCTGTTTCATCGCTTCCGGGACGGGGACATGGCCGTGGAGGGGCTCCTGGAGGATTACGCCTTCCTGGCCTGGGGGATTTTGGAACTTTTCGAGGCGACCTTCGAGAGCCGCTACCTGGAAAGGGCCGTGGACCTGTGCGGGGAGATGAGACGGCGCTTCTGGGACACGGAACTCGGCGGGTATTTCTCGACTTCCCTGACGGCCTCGGAGCTGCCTTACCGGCGCAAGGAGGTCTACGATGGCGCCCTTCCTTCGGCCAATTCCGCGGCCCTTTGGGTGCACCTGCGCTTGGCGGCTTTGACGGGCGACACGGCACACGCCGAAAGGGCGGACATCCTCCTGCGGACTTTTGCCGGGAAGGTTTCAGCCGCGCCCATGGGGCACACACAATTTCTAAGCGGCCTCTTCTATTCCCTGGGCCCAAGCCGGGAGATCATCGTCTCGGGGAACTCTCACGCGCCCCGGGTCCGAGAGATGCTGGAGATTCTGCGAAGGCGCTACGACCCCCACGCGGCCGTGCTGGTCCACGACCCTGCCGATGCGCGGCTCACGGGATTGTGCCCATTTCTTGCCGATTACCCCGCGTTGGAAGACAACAAGGCCGCGGCGTATGTTTGTGAGAAGGGCATGTGCAAGGCTCCGGTGGGGACCGTCGAGGGGCTGATTGAATCTTTTTGGGGATATCGAGCCGAACATCCCATCTATGACGCCGGGAAACCTCCTGCCGCCCGGCGTGGAACCCCGTTTTTAACGAAACATCAATTTTAACCCAAACGAGAGGAGAAACAGATGAAAAAACTACTTTTAGCCTTTATCAGCGTGGCGATCTTGTTGCTGGGGACGGTTCCGAACGGAAGTGCCTGCACGAGCTTTGTCATCAAAACGGCGGACGGCAGCCCCATTTATGGGCGCACCATGGAATGGGGGGCGTTCGACCTGGAGTCGGAGCTTGTCATGGTCCCGCGCCATATCTCGTTCACTTCCGAACTTGGTGGCGGAAAGAAGGGGATGAGCTGGAAGAACAAGTATGGCTTCGTGGCCATCAACGCCGTAAAAAAACCCTTCGTCACGGACGGTATGAATGAAACCGGCCTGACGCTTGGCGTGCTCTACTTTCCGGGATTTGCCGAGTACCAGGCCCTGAAGCCCGAAGAGGCGTCCCGGTCTCTGAACAACGTGGACCTCTCGGCCTACATTCTCGGCCAGTTCAAAAACGTGGCGGAGATCAAGACGGCCCTCCCCAAGCTTCGGGTGGTTTACAACAAGGATATCGCCAAGGTCTTCGGGGCGCCCGCTCCGCTGCACTTGGTCGTCACGGACAATACCGGGGCGTCCATCGTTATCGAATACGTGAAAGGCGTCCTGCACATCTACGAGAACCGGGTTGGGGTCATGACCAACTCACCCTCCTATGACTGGCAGATCCTGAACCTGCGGAACTATCCCCAGCTACGGGCCTACGGGGGCGCCAGGCGCCGCGACATCAACGGGGTCAGCCTGGAGCCCTTCGGCGCCGGAGCCGGAATGCGCGGATTGCCGGGTGATGTCACGCCGCCCTCCCGTTTCGTCCGGGCCGTGGCCTTCACGGCGACCTTGATAACTCCGAAGAACATCGACGCCGGCATCAACGAGGCCTCCCGGATTCTCAACAACTTCGACATTCCCCGCGGCCTGGTTCGGGAAGGGGAGAGCCCCTCCAAGTATCACCTCAACTTCACCCAGTGGTCTTCCATCGGGGACATCAAGAACCGGCGCTACTTCTGGTGGACGGAATTCAACCGTCGAATGCGGATGGTCGATCTCAAGAAACTGAATTTCAACGGCAAGAAGATTCGGAGCATCCCTCTCGACCGGGCGCGGAAAGAGGATGTGAAGGATCGCACGGTGGATTTGACAACCCCGTAGCCTGCCCGCGGGGGATCCTCAGCCCGGACCCGGAGTATATTCATGGCGCGGGACGGGACAAACATTGGTTATTACGTGACCATCAATGATGGAAGGCGGGAAAAGCGGAAAATCCAATCCACCCCTACGGGAACAATCTTTTCATGCGTAACGCCAGGTAGTAGAAGGCCGTCACGACCATGGCGTGACGGATTTCCCCCGTCTCGATGAGGCGGGGGATCTCTTTCAAGGGGATGAGGACAGTCTCTAAGTCCTCGCCCTCGTCGAAACGGGTCGATGTCGTCTTGACCGCGTTTCGCGCGAGAAAGATGTGGTAGCGGTTGCTCTGGACGGCCGGCTGGGGGTAGAGGGACCCGATGAGGGACCAGGATTCGGCGGTATACCCCGTCTCCTCCCGGAGTTCACGTTTCGCGGCGGCCTCCGGGGAAGGGTCCTCGCGGTCCATCAACCCGCCCGGGATCTCCAGGAGCACCTCGTTGACGCCGTGGCGGAACTGCCGCACCATCACCACCTCGCCGGCGTCCGTGAGGGGGATGACGCTGATCCACTCGGGAAAATCGAGGATGACGATATCCCGAACCGCGCCGTTTCTGGGATTTCGCGCCTTTACCTCCCGGATGGAAAATATCTTGTAATCCCTTCCCGCCTTTTTCTCGAGAATCTTCCAGTCCCTGACCATGAATCGACTCCGTTTTTTTGGCCGACGCTACCACGGCGGCGGGGCCTTTTCAAGAAAAACCGATTGTTTCCCAGCCGATTCCATTGACAGGAATGGAATATTTTTTTAAGAACTTCCCCATGAAAGGCGTGGAGAGTTGGGATGTGGTGATCGTCGGCGCGGGGCCGGGTGGGGCCGCGGCAGCGTATCACCTTGCCCGCGCGGGCTGCCGCGTTCTTCTGCTGGACCGGGCGCCCTTTCCCCGGCACAAGCCCTGCGGCGGCGCCCTCTCCCGGAAGGTGGCGAGGGTCCTTCCCATGGACTACGATTCTCTCGATTCCGACGAGATCTTCGGCGCCGAGTTTACCTTCATGGGCTCTGATTCCTTCCAGATCGAGGTCGCGTCCCCGTTGAGCCGCCTGGTGGAACGGAGGGATTTCGACCGGAAGTTGGTGGGCTTGGCGGAGGCGGAAGGGGCGGTCTTCCATGACGCGGAGGAGGTTTTCGGGATGGCCGAAGAAGAAGAGGGATGGCGCGTGACTACCTCGAGGGGCGGGACCTATCTTTCGGCATACGTCATCGGGGCGGATGGCCCGCGGGGGTTTACCGCGAGGCTCCTCAACCCGGGCCACTTCGAGCCCATGGGAATCGCCCTCGAGGAAGAAGTAACCCTGGAAAACGTCCAATTTCCCAGGCTGGTGCGCCTCGATTTCGGCCGTTTCCCCTGGGGCTACGCCTGGATCTTTCCCAAGCGGGGCCTTTCTTCCGTGGGGTGCGGTGCCATCTACCGGCGGGGAAAGGTCTCCCTGAAGGCGGAATACGAAAGATTCAAGGCGGGGTTTCCCTTCCTCCCGCGGAAAGTCGGAAAGGTACGGGGACACCTGCTTCCCTATTTCGGGGATTTTCCCTACAAGCGGGCGGAGAGACGGCTGCTGCTGGTGGGCGACGCGGCGCGCCTGATGGATCCATTTCTGGGGGAGGGGATTTACTACGCCCTCGCGTCGGGCACCTTCGCGGCGCGGGCCGTTCATATTGCCTTGAAAGAAGGAAAACGGGCCGATACCCTCTATCTTTCCATGCTCCGGGAAGAAGTAATCGGCGAGTTGAAACACGCCGCGCGGATGGCGGATTTCGTCTACGCGCGTCTCGATGTGGGATACAGGGTCCTCAGGCGTTCCAGCCGCCTGGGTCTGCTCTATATCAAGGTCATGTCGGGCGAGTTTTCCTACGCGGATTTCAACAAGAACCTCTTTCAGACCATGAAGGAAGCTGGAAAGGAGCGGCTGAAGGCATTCTTTACCCGGAAAGGGTGACAATCTTTTCCATCCCCTTATCCTTCGAGGTGCTGAATCCAGAGGCTTCGGGTCCGGGGCCCGTCGTATTCACAGAAGAAGATGGATTGCCAGGTGCCGAGTTTCAGCCGGCCGTCTTGCAGGATGACGAGCGACGAATTCCCCGTCAGCGTTGTCTTGATGTGGGCGTCCGAGTTTCCCTCCGCGTGCCGGTAGGACCCCCGGTAGGGCACCAGCCTGGAAAGGGTTGCCTCCAGGTCCCGGCGCACGTCCGGATCCGCCCCTTCATTGATGGTGATTCCCGCCGTGGTGTGCGGGACAAAGAGGAGAACGGCCCCGTCTTTCCAGCCTTTCTCGCTGACCACGTCCCGTATCCGTTCCGTGATATCGATAAGCTGAACGCGAGTTTCAGTTGATATAATTACCGATTCCATCCGTGCCTCTCCTTTCAGATTATTTCACAATACCAGAGAAACCATGAATGAAAATTATTTTCAAGGGGGTCTAAAGTATTATTGAGTTTTGTCCGATAAATAGGTCAGGAGAAAAGGGGGGATAAATAGAATGACGATACAAACGGAAAGAATCCAGCAGTTTTTACACGGTTACACGAAACAACTGAAAATCAAAGATGATCTTCAGAAACAAGAGAAATATGGAACTGTCAATGAAGACAAGGTGACCCTCTCTATAGAGGCAAAACGCATGAATGTGCGTGATAAAATGGCGTCGAAGGTCTATCAAAAAATTACAGAACAGAAAAATTTTTGATGCAATCTTTATGGATTTGTAATTATTGAGTCCTTCTCTTTCATTCTTTCCCTTTTTCTGATAAAAAGATAATCGTAATTATTGATTATAACAAGCAGCGTGACCTCATAATTTGGGGGACGGTGAGATGAAGAATGTGGTCCCGGAGAAAATTCGCGTCATCGTGGTGGATGACGATATTTCGATTTTAAGAATTCTAAAGCAGCTTTTGAAAGACAAAGGGTATGAGGTGATTACGGCTAGTGACGGAAAGGAAGCCATAGAGCTTATCTCCAATAGTGATTTTGATTTGGTTATTACCGATCTTATGATGCCAAAGAGTGACGGCCTTGAGGTTTTGAAAAAGGCGAAAAATAAAAATTCAAGAACCCAGGTTATTATGATTACGGGATTTGCAACCCTGGACAGCGCCATCGAGGCCTTGAAACTCGGGGCGTTTGATTACATTAGAAAACCCTTTAAACTTGCGGAATTGAATGTTACAATTCGCAACGCGGTAGACAAGATCCACCTGATAAAGAGTAATGAAATGCTTCTGAAACACTTGAAGGAGGCTCACCAGCGTTTGCGAGCGACTGTCGATGAATCCGTTTCCGCCATAGAAAAAGACATAGAAGCGCTTGACAAAATGAAAAAAGATGTTGATATGGAGGTGCTTCGGGCAGAAGTTCTTAACAAATACGGCCTGGTTGGGAATAACGTCCCTTTCCACTTGAAACATGAGGGAGAATCACCGATATTGAGTGAAGTTGAACGATTGAGCCGTCTTTATGAAAAGGGCGTGTTAACGAAAGAGGAATTTGAGCTATGCAAGAAGACGCTCTTCGAAGCCATGTAGATATCCCCGACATTTTTGAGAAAAAGAAAAAGCGTTACCGCGTTCTCGTGGTGGATGACGATCCGTCGATACGATCCCTTTTCAGCTTGATTCTAAGAGAGAACGGCTCTTACGAAACACTGACGGCTTCAGACGGAGAGCAAGCGCTTGAAATTTTGAGGCGCGATGAGAGGATTGATATTGTCCTCACGGATGTCCAGATGCCGAAAATGAACGGCATGGAGCTTCTAAGGGAGGTCAAGTCTGTTGATCCGACCCTGCCTGTTATCATGGTAACCGGCTTTCCTACCATCGATATCGCCATTCGCTCCATGAAAGAGGGTGCCTCGGATTTTATTACCAAACCTTTTAAGTTCGATCAGGTAGAACTGATTCTGAGTAGGACATTGCGGGAGCGGGAGCTTTACCTGGAGAACGCGAAACTCAAGGAGGCCTTGGTTCACACGAAAGAGGTGGAGATACTTAATCGTAGGCTGTCGGAGAAAATAAAGGAACTTACCCTCTTGTACTCCGTCAGCGAATCCATGTCGGGGACGTTTAGTTCCGTGGATCAGGTTCTTGAAAAGGGACTGGAAATTGTGGCGAAATCCTTGGAGTGCGAGAGAGTTTCCATCATGTTTTATGACAGGCCTTCAAATTCTCTCTATGTTCGCGCGGCCAAGGGGCTGAATATAGAAATCACCAAGGATTTGAGAATTCCCGTTGGCCAGGGGATTTCAGGGAAGGTTTTTCAGCTTGGGTCCTCTTTAATCGTCCGGGACGTGAATAAAGAGCTTGATGAATCCTTGAGAAATCAGTGGTTTTATAAGACGCGCTCCCTCATATCGGTGCCTTTGTTTATTCAGAATGAGCCCTTTGGCGTGATTAATACAACGGATAAGATTGGTGATACCCTTTTTACGAATGATGACTTGGTGATCCTCGAAACCATCGCGAAAAAAATCTCCCTGAACATTGAGAATGTCATTCTTTACGAGAGTGTTTATGAGAATTTGCTCGAGACATTAATGGCGCTTGTTAAGACACTTGAAGCGAAGGATCCCTATACCCAACGCCATTCGGCTCGGGTAACATATTACGCGATAGAAACGGCCGGAAAGCTTAGTTGCGGGGAAGATAAAATTGAGACCTTGAGATTCGCGGGATATCTCCACGATATCGGCAAGGTGGGGGTAAGGGACACGGTTTTGTTAAAAGAAGGAAAGCTGACGGACAGTGAGTATAAAGAAATCATGAAACACCCCGTTATCGGGGAAGAAATCGTCAAGCATCTCGAATTGCTTCCCGAAGAAAGGGCCATTATCCGTTCTCACCATGAACGCTGGGATGGAACGGGATACCCGGATGGGTTAAAAGGGGAAGAAATCCCATATCTTGCAAGGATCATAGCGGTTTCCGATGCCTATGACGCCATGACCTCAAGCCGCCCCTATAGGCGGGCTATGCCCCACGAAGACGCGATGGAAGAGCTCATGCGTTGCAAGGGGACGCAGTTCGACGGCGAGGTCGTGGAGGCATTCGCGTTGATTATCGATGAATCGAAAGACAAGGTGGATGAAATTGAAATCGTGTCGTTTAAACCTTGACAGGCTCCTTGAGAGGATTAAAGGAGGGTACCGTGGATGAAGTAAAAGAATCCAAACGCAGATACGCCAGGGTGAACGGTTTTTTCCCTCTCCTGTGGGAAAAGGTGCCGGATGACCAGGTCGAAAAGGAGCGGGAGCACTTTTTCCACAAGAGAGATCTGATACCTCATGAACCGTGGGATGCCTCCGGATGGCTGGAGCAGGGGGAGTGGGAGCCAGAAGGCTCCTCGGAACGGGAGAGCAGATTGGATATGGTCCTCACGGGAATTCATGTCAAACTGGATCTCGTTTTGAACTTGTTGATGAAGAAAGAGGTAGACCCAATTTATAGAACACCTCCCCGGGAAGTGAATATCAGTGGCGCGGGATTGAGTCTCCGCGTGAATGAACCATTTGAGAAAGGCGCGTTCTATGAGTTGAAGATGCTTCTCCCCATATTGCCGGTAAGGGTCATCCGGGCCCTGGGAAGAGTTGCCAGGGTCAGCGACAAAAAAACGTCCGGCGAGGATTTGGGAGAAGTGGCCTTTGAATTTGACACGATTTCCGAGGAGGATAAAGAGATTATCATCCACTATACCTTTAAGCGTCAGCGGGAGCTCCTAAGAGAAAAAAGGAAAAGAAATCAATAAAGCTCGTCAAGCTTTGACTGAGCCTTCTGCGCGGCCTCACTGAAAGGATACTTATCCATCAGATTAAACAAGTAAGCGCGGGCCTTTTTCTTCTGCCCGAGTTCGGCGTAAGTATAGCCCAGCTTGAGCATGGCATCGGGGACCTTGCTTCCCTTGGGGTATTTCTCCACCACCTCATTGAAATACAGAGCAGCCTTGTTATAGTCCCCGAGGGAATAGTAGGATTCCCCTGTCCAGTAGAGGGCGTTGTTCGCGTAAGGATGGGTGGGATATTGTTTTACGAATTCCAGAAAATCCCGCGCCGCTTCCTTGAACTTCCCCGCCGCGTATTTCCGGTAGGCCTCGTGGTAGAGTGAGAGGGGTGCCATGCCGGCTTTTGGGGCGGGCGCCGGCGGTCGGTTTAAAACGGTTTTTTTCTGAGGGCGCGGCCTTTTATGAACAACCCTTTTCGGCTTTCGGATTTTATGGTGCTTCGCCTTGTGGATGACAATGGGCGCGCGGGCCTTTTTCGCCGCCTCCATGCGCGTGCGCAAGGCCTCGACTCTTTCATTCAAGCTCTGGACGGAAGACTGAAGCGCCGCCACCTGCTGGGTAAGGGATTTGTTCTGAGCTTCCAACTGCTTCAAGCGCGCTTCGGTCGCCTCCTGCTGTTTATAGGAGGGTGATGCGGAGTTCATCCCTGCGCACGAGATCAACAAAGCAAAGACAACAAAGGGAAGAATGCCGCGTGAGCTCTTACGGAACCCCATATGTGACTCTCGATGAGAGGGTTATGGTGAGCCGCATAGGAATCGAACCTATAACCTACGGATTAAGAGTCCGTTGCTCTGCCAGTTGAGCTAGCGGCCCACATCCACCGTCTGGCACGCCCGGGGTGACTCGAACACCCGACCTGCGGATTCGAAGTCCGACGCTCTATCCGCTGAGCTACGGGCGCTTCCGGTTACGAACTTTTTTATAGCGATTCCTCGCGCCTTTGTCAAGATTTCCCGTCAAAAATTTCCCATAAATGTTTTTCACGCGCGTTTTTGAATTACGAATTCACGTCTTGGAAATATTTTTTGCCGCATACGTTTTCTGAAAAGGAGGATACCGATAGACGGAGAATTCATTATCTAATTAGAAAGGAACCCGAGAGAAAATAATGTTTGTTGTATCTAAACCCACCGCCTATGGTGAAGGACCGGGAGAAGTGCTGCCTGTTCGGGAAAGGGGGAAATAGGTCCTTTCTCGAGGAAAGCTCTCGAAGATAGAGGAGGAAAAACAGTGTAGCGTTTGCGATAGGGTATATCAAAGGGCAGGGTGCGGTAAGGATTTACAGGCATCTATTGGGGGAGAAACGAGTAACGGGATTACATTTTTTGCGGGGGGGGACATGCGGGAAGGTGCAGGGTGAGTATTTCCTGTTGGATTGGGCGAGAGAGGGGAGCGGAGATATATCCGTGAGCAGGAGTCGATGGAGGAGAAGCAGGGAGGGATAAGTTTTGACAAAGAAACTAAGATCCTTAAGACTTTTCCAACCTGATGGCCCCTTTGGAGGGGGACCTAAAGCCTCTCGCTCTGCGGGAGGAGATTCATCTCAGACACGCTTGCAAACGCAAAATATATAATTTATAATTATCATTATGAATAAATTGTGTTATGAGTTTAATAAAAAAAGGGGGGACAAAATGAAAAAGGCTATTTTGTGCTTATTAATCTTTGGTCTCGTATTTGTCGCGGGTGCTTCATTCGCGAAGAGCGGGAAGAGTGAGAAAAACTGGATCCCGCAGCCTGTTATTCCCAAAGTGAAAATCCCCAAAGCGATAATCCCCAAAGCGATTATTCCCAAAGCGCCCGATATTCCCGAAATTGATATTCCCCAAATAACCATCCCCGGCGTAAAAGTAAGGGAAAATGATGAATGGGCTTTGATTACACTCTCATCTGATATACTTTTTGATTTTGACAAAGATACGATCAGACCGGACGCATATAAGGCGCTAAATGAGATTTACGCGCTATTGATACAGCGTTATAAAGATATGCCCATTCAGCTGCACGGTCACACGGATTCCAAAGGCACGGAAGAATACAACATGGATCTTTCGAAACGCCGGGTAAATTCTGTGAAGAAGTGGTTTGTGCGTAGAGGTATTCCTGAAACGCGCATCACCACTTATGCCTATGGGGAATCCATGCCGGTTGCCCCCAATACCAAAAAGGATGGTTCAGACAACCCTGAAGGGAGACAAAAAAATCGCCGGGTTGAAATCTATGTTCATAAATTGGTGAGGGAAAAACCCGCCAAGACTACCGGTGATAACCACTCAAAACCGTGATTATCGTATCGTCAGGTTTCATGAGATAGCCGGTCGCTTCTTTGAAACTAATGACTTCAAGATAGACATCCCGCCACTTGCCTTGATATTCCATGACCGCCTTTTTTACATGGTGTTTCAACAGGAGGTTTTTTGAAAGAATTATTTTCCATTTGCGCTGTCTAAAGCCTTCTTTCAGGAGATGAACAACTTTATTGTAGCCTGCTTTGCTGATAAAATGTCCAGTATCACTGAAAAAATATCTTTTTTTGTATGCCTTCTTTTTCTTTCGGTCAAATTGAGTGATCCTGGAACCTCCCGCAATCCTGGCGGCCTCAAGCTCTCCATTGTAGGGAAAGGTGTATTCAAGCGTTTTTTCCAAGGAGGGGTATCCAAGGAGATTAATTGCCCACTCCACTCTCTGCCGTGAGAGAGGCGAAAGATCCCCGATAACAACGAACGAGACCGTTTCCGCCATATCTTCTATAATTGAGGTGCGTCCGTAATTTGACGTTTTCTCATGTTTGAAATCTTTCAGCCTGGCGGTTGTTATAAAGCTTTTTTTTAATGCCCAGCCGGTTACCTTGGCAAAAGAACTAATCAGGTCCGTGTTCATCAACGCGTGATGCCAAAGAGTTTGTCGCTTGTGCTGTTTAAACCTCTTGCGAGCCTTCGCAAGATCCATTGATCTGACAGTTTTTCTAAACTGCAAGACATGCACAAGTTCATGCACAAAGCCCCTGAAGACCCCTTCTATGGAACCGGCGGACCAAAAACCTCCTGTATGAAATGCCCTTGAATTAAAATATACATATGGGCCACTTGCCTGGGCCATTGATGTCGGAAGTAAACCGGCCTCTGCATTAACAATGGCAGAAGGAGCATATTTCAGAAGTGCAGCGGGAGTTCGATCAATAAAATACTTCAAAAGCATTAATTGATCCTTAGAGTAAACTTTTTTAGATGTTGCAATAAATTTTATACCTTTATAAGTATCTTGCAAAAAAGCATTTTTTGGGGGAGCAATAACTCCAAGCATTTTGAGATCATTTCTGCTGAATTTGCTATAGGTTTGAACTTTCCCAACGGTTTTCCCCGCATAAGAGTAAAGCGGGAACAACATTAAAAAGATAATAAAAAAAAGCGGACCAAAGCAAAGGTAATCCGTTGGCTTTATTTTTTTTGGCCTCAAGAATCGGATTACAAGGCTGACGGCTTCGTAAAAAGTCCAATTTCTGCGCCTGCCTGTGCGTTGCACGCAGACAGGTCGCGCTGCATCCCTCGTTATTGCAGCGTACTTCAAGTACGCCTCATTCCTCGCGCATTGCGCTCCTTGAACTTGAAGCTTTTTACTTTGCATTGAAATCATGAATTTTTACGAGTTCATCAAGAGTGAATTCTTGATTAACTGTTTTTGCTAACACTTCCGAGTTATGCATTCCTGGCATCCAATAGCGTTCTTCTCGGTCACGATAGTCACAATCGGGTCGTTTGTCAACGCCGATGAAAAAGAGCGTAAAAAGGCTGATGAATTGGCAAATGCCCCCCTGCGTTTTAAGGTGAGCGGAAAGGAGACAAAACCACCGCCGGCTCATGGAGAACCCCAAAAAGGGAAAACTTAATCCCTGCTGCCCCAGGTCCATCTTATTCTTTCCCCCTATACACGATAAAATGAATCCCGCCATTAACCCGCGGCTTCATGAACCATGGATTAGACTTGACTCGTAGAGTCAGGTCTAATCCTTAGTTTGTTAGCCCCTTACTTATTTTTTGGGGAAATACTTCACATCCTCCATGTTCTTAAAATCTGAATCTTGGGTCCAGATGACAGCCTTGAACTCTTTTGCGGTAACGAGAATAATACTGTCAGCCATAGGAATCTTGTGCTCCAGGCTTATTCTTGAGGCAGATATCGCCATAGAAGCTGTTAGGTCCACCACTGTTCCTTTTCGCATGGCAGCAACTGCTTGTAACGCTTCATTCTCATTGGACTCTCGGAGAACTACCTTGAAGACCTCATATATCGTTACCGTTGGAACAACAAGTGAATCTGTGTCATTCAAAGGTGCCACAAAATGTTTGGCATTCGGCTCGTCCGCGAAGTATGCAAGCCAGCCTGAAGAATCGACGATATTCATAATCTATCTTCTTCGCGTTTGAATTCAGTATTAATGCCTTTGAGAAATCCACGAAGCTCCTTAATGTCTCGTTCTGGAATAAGTTCGATGCGCCCACCATATTCTATAACCTGCATTTTTTGACCGGGGCGAAGACCTAACGCCTCCCTGATTGCTTTTGGTATAACGACTTGATATTTTGGTGATACGGTTACAGTTTGCATGTCAAAACCTCCATCGATAATATTGCGTATTACAATAACATGAACGATAAGGTTTTGTCAAATTTATTGACGGCCAACGTGGGCGTAAGCCGTCCGCCGACTTACCAGTCACAACCAAATTTTCCCCGAAAAAACTTGCCAAAAATCGCGCCGCATCCCTACCGCCGAAGGCGGGTCGGCTTAACGCGAGGTTAGCCGCTCCTGTTCGAGTCTACATACTTTTCCAGCGATATTGCATCACCTGGAAATTCCCTCAAGATCTGTTTATCTACCGTTACCAACTTCACATTTAAATCCCGTGCCAACGCTACAAATTCACAATCGTATGCCGAACACTTGCTTTCGCTGACCAATTGCAAAACATCCATTGACACC
>JALSPC010000176.1 GCA_026986155.1 bacterium | reverse complement strand
CAGCCCCAGTTGTTTCAGCTTTTCCTTCGCCCCCTTCACGCCGTTTTTCCCGTAGTCGTCGTTCTGGTAGGCGATGGCGATCCGCTTCTTTCCCAGCTTCTTCACCGCGTAGGAACAGAGCGCCTTGGCTTCAATATAGTAGAGGGGATAGACGGCAAAGAGGTATTTCCTCGGCGGGGTGATCCAGTGAAGAGACCCGGCGGAGGGTCCGACCCACAGGATCTTCCGCTTCATGAGGTAATCGATGACCGAGAGTCCCGGGGCCGTTCCCACACCCCCAACCCAGGAAAAAATCCCCACGCCTTCCTGGAGCTCCTTGACGCCCGCCTTGGTCTTGGCGGGATTGTAGGCGTCGTCGAACATGTGGTAAACGATCTTCCGTCCGTGTATGCCGCCGGCGGCGTTGATCATCTTGAAGAAGACGCCCGTCCCCCGGGCCACGGCCCCCCACGGTGCGGCGGGACCGGTCTGGGGTCCCCACTGTCCGATGTGGATCTCCGTGTCGGTCACGCCCACTTCGGCCCGAAGGCCCGTCGCGAGACCCAGGCTCAAGGCAATCGCCAGCGCCAGAATCAAAAGCCCACATTTCTTCATTTCCTTCCTCCCCTTTTAGTGTTTTCCAGCCTAAAGGCCGTTTTTTAATACAAGGGTGGCCGCTTTGCGGCGGTGTAATCCGTATTAATGAAAAATAACGGCCGATTCACAGTCTGGAAGGTTGACGTCTTTTGTTTAAAATAACCACCGTTTCATTGCCACGATGGCGTTTTAGATAGAAGATCAGGACAAACGCTCCTCGAAGGTAGTAATGTTTTGCCTCAGCATTCAGCTTTTCGGCTTTTTCCTTTGAGTGATTGAGACAAGCCTATTTTCTCAATACTTCTTCAGGACATCCGGGGCGACGACGTGCTTGTCGAATCCCAACTGGCTCTTCGGCGCACCGAAGGCGACTCCCATCAGCTGTGTGAGGTAAACGATTGGGAGTGAAAAGGCCGTCTTGTACTTGCCGTTGATCCCCGCCTGGCGCACGTCCAGGTTGGACTGGCACAGTGGACAGACCACGGCGACGCAGTCGGCGCCGGCGCGTTGGGCGGCATCGAGGATCTCCCGGCCCAGCCGAAGGGCGATCTCCGTCCGGGTGATGGAAAGGCTCGCCCCGCAGCACTCGGTCTTGTGGGTCCAGTCCATCGCCTCCGCCCCGAGGGCCGCCACGATCTTGTCCATCATCTCCGGGTGCTCCACCGAATCCAGGTTCACGCCCGGGAGCCGGGTCAGGCACCCGTAGTAACAGGCCACCTTCAACCCCTCAAGGGGTGTTTTCACCTTTTCCTTGATGGTGCCCAGGCCCACGTCATCCATGAAATAATCAAGGACGTGCCGGTTGTTGACGCCGCCCTCGTAGCCCCTGCTCTCCGTGACGGACTTGAGGCGCTCGCCGAGTGTCTGGTCTCCCACCACCTTCTCGTGGGTCTCGGCCAGGTGACTGAAGCAGGCCGGGCAGGGAGACAAGACCGTCTCCAGGTTGGCCGTCTCCGCCTTGACCAGGTCGAGGTAGGGAAGCGCGAGCCCCAGTTCCTCACTGGTCTCATGGGCGGCGCTGGCGCCGCAGCAGTTCCAGTCGGGTATCTCCATCAATCGAACCCCCAGGATATCGCAAACCGTCTTGACGGACAGGTCGAACTCCTGGGCTGTGCTGTGCAACGAACATCCTGGAAAGTAACCGATCTCCATGACTATTCCTTCGCCTTGGGCGCGATAAAGGTTTTCGCTTTACTGAACGCGGCTTTGACCGGCGCGATATCCTGAACCTTGTCGGGCGCGACCTTCAGCTTCCCCTTGCCGAACATGACGGGTCCCAAAAGGGCGTCCTTGAAGGGCTGTGCCGTGGCCATGTTGTATTTCATTACCAGCCCCAGCTCGTAAACGCGGCCGTTGCCCCTGATGGAATTGAGAAAGATTTCATTGAACTTTGCGATTTTTTTGTCCCCCGGCATGACGCCTTCGCGGCGGCAGATCTTCCGGAGGGCGTCCATGATCCCGGCGATGTCGATACTCTCGGGGCAGCGGACGGTGCAGGTCTCGCAAACGGCGCAAAGCCAGATCGTATTGGACGCGAGGGCCTTGTCCCGCATGTTGAGCTGGATGAAGCGCAGGATCTGGCTGGGAAGGTGTTCCATTTCATAGGCGATGGGGCACCCGGAGGAACACTTCCCGCACTGGATGCACCGGCTCGCGTCCTGCCCGATGAGGGCCAGGACCTCGTTCTTAAAGGCATGTATGTCTCCGCGATTTAGTATCTCAGGCAACCTCGACCTCCTCTTCGAAAAAGGGTGCTTCGATCTGGGCGTATATCTCCTCGTCGGTAAAGCCCTTCACGTTGACCGCCTTGGTCCGGCACGTGGCCGCGCAGTTTCCGCACCCGTGACAGACCGATTCCCTGACCCGCGCCACGTAACGCCCCTGGTATTCCTCGCTGATGATGGCATCGAAAGGACAGGCCTCCATGCAGTTGAAACAGCCGCTGCAGACCTCCGGGTCGACCCAGGCGATCTTGGGCTCGATGGTCAGCTCGTCCTGTGAGAATACCGCGCAGGCCCGAACCGACGCGGCCCCAGTCATGGCCACCGAGTCGGGGATATCCTTCGGGAACTGGCAGGATCCCGTGAGGAAGACCCCCGCCGTGACGCTTTCGACGGGCTGGAGCTTGGGATGGGCCTCCGTGTAGAACCCATACTGGTCGTAGGGCATGTTCAGCATCTGGGCCAGCTTCACCGCGTCCGGGTTGGGGACCACCGCGGTGGCCAGCACCACCAGGTCCGCCTCTATCTCCACCCGTTCTCCCGCGAGGGTGTCGGCGCCCTGGACGATGAGCTTGTCGCCCCGGTCATAGATCTTGGAGACCCGGCCACGGATATAGACCGTGCCGCTTTCCCGCTGGGCCTTCTTCACGAATTCCTCGTAGTTTTTCCCCGCCGCCCGAATGTCGATATAGAAGACGTAGGACTGGCTGTCGGGGATGTGATCTTTCAGCAGGATGGTCTGCTTGGCCGTGTACATGCAGCAGATACGGGAGCAGTAGGGCACGCCCTTGGCCTCGTCCCGGCTCCCCACGCACTGGACGAAGACAATCTGCTTCGCCTCCCGGCCGTCCGAGGGACGGATGACCTTTCCCTCGGTGGGTCCGGAGGTGTCCAGCATCCGTTCCAAATGGAGGCCCGTAATCACGTCCTTGTAGCGCCCTCCCCCGTATTCCTCGTAAACCGTCCAGTCGAAGAGGGAAAACCCCGTGGCAACGATGATCGCCCCCACCTTGCGCTGGACCATTTCGTCCTTCTGCGTGTAATCGACGGCGTCCGCCGGGCAGACCTTCTGGCAGACCCCGCACTTGTCCTTCAGGAACTTGAGGCAGTGGTCCCGGTCGATGACAGGCACGTTGGGAACCGCCTGGGCGAACGGGGTGTAGATGGCCTTCCGCTTTCCCAAGCCCATGTCGAATTCGCTGGGGACCTTGGTGGGGCATTTCTGCACGCATTCGCCGCAGCCCGTGCATTTGGCCATGTCCACGGAACGCGCCTTCTTGCGAATGGTGACATCGAAGTTTCCGATGAACCCTTCGATGTTTTCGATTTCAGAGTAGGTGAAGACCTCGATGTTTTCGTCCTGGGATGACTCCGTCATCCGCGGGGTGAGTATTCAGGCGGAGCAGTCAAGGGTGGGAAAGGTCTTCTCCAACTGCGCCATGCGTCCCCCGATGCTGGGGGTCTTTTCCACCATCGTCACCTTGTAGCCAGCCCGGCTGATATCCAGGGCCGCCTGCATGCCGGAAATGCCGCCGCCGATGACGAGGGCCCGCTTTTCCACGGGCGACTTGAGCGGCTCCAGCGGCTCCAGGCGGTTTGCCTTGGCCACCGTCATCTTGACGACTTCCCACGATTTTTCCGTGGCCTTGGCCTTGTCGTCGTGTACCCAGGAGCACTGCTCCCTTATGTTGGCCATCTCGAACATGTACCGGTTCAAACCCGCCGCCTCGATGCACTTCTGAAAGGTCTTTTCGTGCATCCGGGGGGAACAAGAGGCCACGACGACCCGGTCCAGGCCGTGCTCCTTGATGGCGTCCCGAATGGCCTTCTGCCCCAGGTCCGAGCAGCTGTATTTCAGATCCGTGGCGAACGCCACGCCCGGCAGGGACTTGGCCTTTTCGGCCACCGACTTCACATCGACCACGGACGCGATGTTCGTGCCGCAGTGACAAACAAATACCCCAGTTTTGGCCATTTCTACGCTTCTCTCCCGTCTATTTTTTCAATTTTGATGGCGCACACCTTGTATTCCGGTATCTTGGCGATGGGATCCAGGGCCGCCGCGTTGGTCAGGCGGTTTGCCGCCGCCTCGGCAAAGTGAAAGGGGATGAAGGCCACGCCCTTGTTGATGCCGGTCGTCACCAACACCCGCACCTCGATGGACCCGCGCCGCGAGGAAACCCGCACCCTCCCGCCGCTCTTCACGTCCAAGGCCTTCGCGTCCTCCGGATGAAGTTCAATGTAGGCCTCATTAACCTCGTGGGTCAGGGAGGGGGAAACCCGCGTCATGGTGCCCGTGTGGTAGTGGAAGGGCAGACGACCCGTCGTCAACTGAAAGGGATATTCCTCGTCCGGAAGCTCCGCCGGCGGCTTGAATTCGATGGGCGTGAAAAGCCCCTTCCCCCGGGCAAACCCGTCCTTGTGCAGGTAAGGACTGCCAGGGTCGTCCTTGTCCTTGCAGGGCCAGTGGATGACCTCCTTCTCGATACGGTCGTAATCGGCGCCATGGTAGATGGGGGTCAGTTCCGCGAGCTCGTCGAAGACCTCCTTGGGCGAAGGAAAATCGAATCCCTTGGATCCCATGGCCTTACCCACCATGCAGAGGATCTCCCAGTCCGGCTTGGCCTCGCCCAAGGGCTCGATCGCCTTGCGTATCTTCTGGAAGCGCCGGTCGGTGCCCGTGTAGGTCCCGTCCTTCTCGGCAAAGCTTGCGCCCGGCAGGACCACGTCGGCCTTTTTGGCCGTCTCCGTGAGAAAGATGTCCTGGACGACGAGGAATTCGACGTCCTCGAGGGCCTTCTCCACGTGCGTGGAATCGGGATCGCTCACCAGGGGATTTTCCCCCAGGATGTAGAGCCCTTTCAGCTTTCCCTCCTCGATGGCGTTGATCATCTCCACCACCGTGAGGCCCACGTTGGGAGACAAGGGGCCGCCCCAGGCCTTCTCGAACTTTTTGCGAATCTCCTCGTTCGTCACGTCCTGGTAACCCGGATACTTGTTGGGAATGGCCGCCATGTCGGTGGAGCCCTGGACGTTGTTCTGCCCGCGCAGGGGGTTCACACCGGTGGAAGGCCGCCCGATCTGACCCGTCAGCATGGCCAGGTTCGCCAGGGACTTGACGTTGTCCGTCCCCGTGATGTGCTGGGTGATACCCATGCAGTAAACGATGGAGGATGCCCCGGACTTGGCGTAGATCTCCGCGATCTCCCGCAGGGTTTCCTTGGGGATCCCCGTGATCTCCTCCACCTTCTCCGGGGTGTAACCTTCCACGGCCTTTTTGACCTCTTCGAACCCCTCAGTCCGCTCGTCGATGAAGGACTGATTCTGCCACCCCTCTTTCAGGATAATATGCATCAGGCCGTTGATCCACGCCACGTCGGACCCCAGGTTCTGCTTCACGTGGATGTCGGCGAGGCTGGCGATGTGGGTTCGACGGGGATCAATGACGATGACCTTCGCCCCCTTCTCCTTCGCCTTCATGATGCGGGAGGCGATGAGGGGATGGGAAGAGGTGGTATTGGAGCCGGTGATGAGGATGCAGTCGGCGTCTTCCAGTTCCGGGACGCTGTTGGTCATCGCCCCGCTCCCGAATGCGGCGGCCAGACCGGCCACCGTGGAGGAGTGTCAGAGACGGGCGCAGTGATCGACGTTGTTCGTCCCGATCACCGCGCGGAAAATCTTCTGGAGGAGGTAGTTTTCCTCGTTGGTGCACTTGGCGGAGCTGAAACAGCCCAGACTGTCCGGGCCGTGTTTCTCCTTTAGCTCGAGGAGTTTCTTCGCGACGAGACCGACGGCCTCCTCCCACGAGGCCTCCACTAACTTGCCGTCCTTCCGGATCAGGGGCTTGGTCAGGCGCCCGTCCGCGTAGATGAACTCGTGGGCGCTCCATCCCTTGATACAGAGTTTCCCCTCGTTGATGGGATGGTCTTTCTGGGGCAGTGTCCCGACGACCTCCCCGTCCAGCACCTCCAGGAGGACACCGCACCCGGTGCCGCAATACGTGCAGGTAGTTCTGACTGTTTGATATTCCATTCAAACTCTCCGCTATGTCTCGTCAATCTTTGAAGGAACCTCGTAGCCCTCGCTCCCGAGAAACTCGAGGGGGTCCTTTTCGCTCTCATCCATGCCAGTCACGTATCCAAAGTAATCAGCCATATCCTCCCGAACCTTTCGGTAGAGGGATCTCAAGGGGATATGCGCCGGGCAGGCCTCCTCGCACAGCCCGCAGTCGATGCACCGCCCCGCCATGTGAAAGGCCCGTATCAGGTGAAAGATGGGGATCTCGGGGGGCGACTGCCCCGTCATGATCAGGGTCTCGTCCTCCAGGGTGCACTGGTCGCAGAAACACATGGAACAGATGTTGCGGCACCCGTAGCACTTGATACACTTGGAAAACTGTCCCATCCAGTAATCGAGGCGCTCATCCAGGGGCTTGGACTCCACCGCCGCCAAGTCGGAGCGGTCATTTACGCCCTCTACCTTTTCCCCGTAATGAATCTCCCGGGGATACGGCTGGCTGCACCGGCAAGCCTCCGCCATCTCCTTCGTGCAGGCGATTCCGACGGGCCGAACGAGTTCCGGGAAAATCCTCTGGTTTTTCGCCAGTTCCACGAGGGCCCGGTCGTCGCATCCCCGCACCATCACGCCGATGGTCTCCTCGGGGTATTTCCGGACGATCCGAAGGAGAATGTCGGTCATGGGATACCGGAAATCGGGCACCACCATCGCGTCCAGCCGATCGAGATGCTCCTTCGTGAAAAGATAGGGAACCGGATGCCCCCCATCATCTATCAGTCCAAGAAACCCTGCGATTTCACCAGATTCGAGCAATTCTTTCACGTGATTCTTGAGCTTATCCATTCTTTAACCTCTCAGCGGTGAGGGGCCCAGCGCCCGTATTTCCTCGGTGAACTCCGTCGCGACCCTCGCGAATTTGTCCCCTTCCGATCCAGCGATCCATTCGGACTTCAACCGCCTTGGGTCGATGCCGACGAACTTCAGGAGGTCCTTCATGACGGTCACCCGCCGCTTGGTGATGTAGTTCCCTTTGATATAGTGGCAGTCCCCGTAATGGCATCCCGTTACCAGCACCCCGTCGGCCCCCTTCTGAAAGGCCTTCAGGATGAAATGAGGGGAGATCCTCCCGCTGCACATGACCCGGATGGGCAGCACGTTGGGGGGATATTTTAATCGCATGCTCCCCGCCAGATCGGCCCCGGCATAGGAGCACCAGTTGCAACAAAACGCGATGATCTTCGGTTCAAAGCCCTTTTCCGCATCTGCCATTGCTTGCCTCTTTATCCATCAGGTTTCAAAAGATACAACCCTTCCTAAATCACCCTGGGATGTTTGTCAAGAAAATCCCCCGCGCCGACTCAGGCCAGTTTTCTTCCCTCGCTGAAGGCCTTCCGATTCAGGTCGTGGAGTTTCTTCGGGAGTTTCCCGAGGATCTTGTCGAGCCAAAGAGACTCATCCACGTCAAAAAAGTTGGAGAAGATCCCGATCATAACCACGTTGGCCGCGCGGATGTTCCCCAGGTCGAGGGCCGTCTTGCTGGCCGGAACCAGGGTCAGGTTCTTGAATTTCTTGATGGTCTCATCAAAGAGCGCCCGGGGATACTCGGCCTCCCCCAGGTTGACCATGGGCGGGTTGAGCTCCAGGTCGTTGACAATGACCCGGGTGTCCGCGTTGCAGTAGTCGAGCCAGCGCATCAGTTCCAGTTTTTCGAAACAGATAAGGAAATCCGCGTCTCCCCTCGGGATGGTGGGAGAATAGACCTCTTTTCCGAATCGGATGTGGCTGGAAACGCTGCCGCCGCGCTGGGCCATGCCGTGAATCTCGCTCTTCTTGACATCGAAGCCCGCGTCCAGCATCACCTCCGAGAGAATGTCGCTGGCGAGGATGATCCCCTGACCCCCAACGCCTGCCATCAAAACGCTTGTTGTCTTTTCCATCGTCTCTATTCCTCTCTAATTTCCGAAGTTTTCAACCAGGCCGTAGAAGACCTTGTCTTCCGTCTGGATCGCGTCCATGTTACAGAGCTGGTAACAGAGGGCGCACCCGTTGCAGAGGGTCGGCTCGATGACCGCGTATCCCTTCCGTTTCTTCCCGTCCGCGTTCGTCCCCTCTTCCGCGTTCCACGTGATGGCGGGGCATCCCAGACCGATACAACGCTTGCAGCCGATGCACTTGTCCACGTCCACGTAGAAGGGCTTCTTCGCCTTGGGCAGGGCGCGGCGCAGCAGGGCGCAGGGCCCCTGGTTGATAATGAGGGACGGCTCGTCGCGCTCCACCTCTTCCTTCAGGACCTTCTCGTAGGTTTTCAGGTCGTAGGGGTTCGCCTTGACGATGTGCTTGAATCCCAGGGCCTTGCCCAGTTCCTCGAAGTCAACGGCGTGGGTTGCCTCGCCGCGGATGGTGTATCCCGTGGCGGGATGGTCCTGGGCCCCCGTCATGGCGGTAATCCGGTTGTCCGCGATAATGACCGTGGCGTAGGACTTGTTGTAGGCCACGTCGGCCAGGCCCGTCATGCCGCTGTGCATGAAGGTGGAATCCCCGATGACCGCCACGAACTTGCCGCGGCCCTCGTCCCCCAGGGCCTTGGACATGCCCATGGCGTGGCCGATGCTGGCCCCCATGCAGACACAGGTATCGAGAGAGGTCAAAGGCGGCAGCGCGCCCAGGGTGTAGCATCCGATGTCGCCCGTCGCGTAGAGTTTCAATTTCTTGATGGTGTAGAACATCCCCCGGTGCGGGCAGCCCGGACACATGTTAGGCGGCCGCGGCGGGATGTTTTCCGGGTTGGCGAGGAAGGGAGTTTCCTCGGTGCCGGCCACCTTCTCCCGGATGATGTTCGGGGTCAACTCGCCGCAGATGGGAAGCACGTCCTTGCCCAGATCCACCTGGACGCCCATGACCTTGAGGTTCTCCTCAATGAAGGGGTCCAGTTCCTCGATGACGTAGAGTTTCTTCACCTTGGAACGGAAGTCCTTGATCATCTTTTCCGGCATGGGCCAGATCATGCCCAGCTTGAGATACGAGGCGTTGGGAAAGACCTCCTTGGCGTACTGGTAAGAAATCCCCGAGGTGATAATGCCGATCTCCGGGTCGTTGATCTCCATCTTGTTGAGCTCGAAGGTCTCGGCGAATTCCTTCAGTTTCTTCAGACGCTCCTCCACCACCACGTGCCGCTTCCTGCCGTAAACGGGCAGCATGACATACTTGGGCGGATCCTTGCGCACCTTCACCTCCATGGGCGCAGGCTGACGGTCCTTCAGCTCCACCACCGTCCGGGCGTGGGAAACACGCGTCACGCTCCGCAACATGACGGGGGTATCGAACTGCTCGCTGATCTCGAAGGCCCGGATCACGAAATCCTTCGCCTCCTGGCTGTCGCTCGGCTCCAGCATGGGGATCTTGGCGAATTTGGCGTAGTTGCGGTTGTCCTGTTCGTTCTGCGAACTGTAGAGCTGCGGATCGTCCGCCGTAACCACCACCAGCCCCCCGCAGATGCCCGTGTAGCTAAGGGTCATGAGGGGATCGGCCGCCACGTTGACGCCCACGTGCTTCATCGCCACCAGGGCGCGGGCCCCGGTGAAGGCGGCGCCCATGGCCACCTCCATGGCCACCTTCTCGTTAGGTGACCATTCCGCGTAGATTTCGGGATATTCCTTGGCCACGGTCTCCATGATCTCCGTGCTCGGCGTTCCCGGATACGCGGAAGCGAACGTGGCCCCTGCTTCATACGCGCCCCGGGCGATGGCCTCGTTACCTGAAAGCAACTTTTTCATTCCATCCTCCCTCGTGGCGGCGGCCTCCACCCGTCACGGCTTGGAGGCGCCCAATTTTTTAGTGATAATCTATTCTTTTATGCCCAACTGCGCCTTCTCGATCTTCACCAGCATGACCGGAAGGGCGAAATCCGAGCCGCTTTTAATCTTCAACCCCGCCAGCGTCTTCTTCGCCGCGTCTTTTTTTCCTTGCTTCATTTGGCAGAGATAAAGATGGTAGCGCACGGTATCCTTCAGGAAATTATCCGGACTGTTCAAAAGGGCCGAAAAAACCCCCTCGGCGCCCTTGTAATCCTTCTTTTCCTCCAGGCCGTATCCCTTCAATAGGCGCGCCATCACCTTCACCATGGAAGGGGCGTCACTCATTTCCATAAGCTCCTTCAGCGTCGCTTCGCACCCGGCGTCATCCCCCCGGGAAAGGAGACATGAGGCCTTCTGGAGCCGCCCATAGACCGCCGCGGGGGTTCCGGCGTATCCCTTCAGCAGGGCATCCCACCCGGCGCAGGCCTTGGCGTCAGCGGCGTCCGCCCTCGAGACCTTCATCTGGATGGCGTGGTAGAGACCGAAGGCAGCCATCTCCCTTTTCTCGTTCTGGTAACGCCAAAAAAAGACGCCACCAACGATAATCGCGATGACGAGGACGCCCGAGAGAAAATATATCCAGTTATGGAGAACCCACTGGTAGATCTCCGTGGTTGTGCTGACGAATTCATCTGGTTCCTTGAGTTTTTTGCGCGTAATCTTCTTCTTGGTCGCCATGTCCTTCCCTTAAAAAGATTTTCTTTTTTATATAAAGAGCGATGGCTTTTGTCAATGAAAAATGTTACAAACTTCACAAGACCACCCTTTCATGGAGGACCCACCCATGCAACCTATTGATCTGCGAAGCGACACGGTAACCCAGCCGACGGAGGCCATGCGAAAGGCCATGGCCGCCGCAGAGGTGGGCGACGACGTCTTTGGCGAAGACCCGTCCGTCAATCGTCTCCAGGACCGCGTGGCCGAAATCCTGGGAAAAGAAGCGGCGTTATTCGTCGCCTCCGGCACCATGGGAAACCTCGTCTCCATCCTCACTCATACCCGCCCGGGCGATGAGGTCATTCTGGAGGCTGAGGCTCATCCCTTTCACTATGAATCGGCCGGCGCCGCCGCTTATGGAGGCGTTCAGTTCTACCCCGTGCCGGGCAGCCGGGGCGTCCTCACGGATGAAGCCGTGGCCGGGGCCATTCGGCCAGATGACGGGCATCATTCGCCTACCCGGCTCATCTGCCTGGAAAACACGCACAACCGGGGAGGCGGTAAGATATATCCCCTGGAGGAAATGGAAAAAATCCGGGCCCTGGCCGACGCCCGGGGTATTGCCATGCACCTGGACGGGGCCCGCCTCTTCAACGCCAGCGTGGCGTCCGGCATCCCGCCCGCGGATTTCTGCGCCCCATTCGACTCCGTTTCCATCTGTCTCTCCAAGGGGCTGGGGTGTCCCGTCGGTTCCGTTGTCGCGGGCGCGGCGGACTGGATCAATGAGGCCCGCCGTATCCGGCGGCGTCTGGGGGGCGGGATGCGCCAGGCGGGGATTCTCGCCGCCGCCGGCCTCTACGCCCTGGACAACCACGTCGACCGGCTCGCCGAGGACCATCGCCGGGCCAGGGAACTGGCCGACGCCATCAGCCAGATCCCCCTCTTCGAATTTACTCCTTCGACCGTGGAGACCAACATCATTATCCTGCCTGTTCACGACCCGGACACGTCGCCGGAAGAAGTGGTAAAGCGCCTCGCGTT
>JALSPC010000175.1 GCA_026986155.1 bacterium | reverse complement strand
AGGGGTTCTCGCCGTGGTCTTCGGCTTGCGGCAGATCCGCCTGGTCACGCATCTGGGCATCGATGACGGGGACGTCGCCCGAACCATCCGGGCCTTCGAGAAACTGTTCGGAACATAACCGCGGGCTACACACCCGAAAGTGAAACGCGCCTATCTCCCTCTTGCCTTATCCAGCATTGTCCTCTGGAGCTTTCTCGCCTACCTGGGCGCCGAACTGAACCGATTCCCCCCGCTGTTTATCACGGGAGTGGCCCTGACCCTCAGCGGCCTGCTAAGCCTGTTTCGCGCCCGGCACTGGAAAATCCCTTTTAAAACACTCCTCGTCGGCGTGGGGGGCATTTTCGGATACCACGCGTTTTACTTCTCCGCCCTCCACCACGCCCCGGCAGTGGAGGCCAACTTGGTCAACTATCTCTGGCCTCTCCTCATCGTCCTTTTTACGCCCCTCTTCTTCAAAGGGGTCTCCCTGCTCCCGCACCATCTCTTGGGCGCCTTCCTCGGGTTCGCCGGCGCCGCGCTTGTCATCACGCAGGGACACCTCGCCTTTTCCACAGCCTATTTAACCGGCTACCTCTTCGCACTCCTGGCCGCCATGACTTGGGCAGGGTATTCCCTGACAACGAAAAAACTCGCCTCGTTCCCCTCCTCTGCCGTGGGCGCCTTCTGCCTCGTCTCCGGCATCCTGGCACTGACGCTCTTTTCCACGCAAGGAGGAATCCCTGCTACCCTGGCCCGCCTTGATCCGAGGGACTGGATCAACTTGATCCTATTGGGGTTGGGCCCCCTGGGATTTGCCTTCTTCACCTGGGACGCCGCCCTGAAGCGGGGTGATCCGCGCGTCATCGGGGCCCTCACCTACCTGACACCCCTCCTGTCCACTCTCATCCTCGTTAAGGGGGGCGGCCACCCCTTCACTACCCCCACGGCGTTCGGCATGGCCGCCATCGTTACCGGCGCGGCCCTTGGCTCGTTCGACCTCTTCCGGACTGGGAAGGCCGAGACGTAAACAGGTGTTCAAGTTTCATGGTTCATGGCTTTAATGCGTGAATTGTCTTACTTGCCACTCGTCACTATTTACTTGTCATAGTTTTCGTCCGAAGCTGAATTTTGCCTCGAGCTCCCCCATATCTTTAACTGTCTACCTTTTCCCCCGCGTGTTCCACTTCTGCTGCGCTCGCTTCAAAATCACATCCGCGGTGGAGCGCCCTGAGTATCCGCCTCTATCCGCCGAGGGAAAAATCTGGTAAGGTTGCTGGTGGGGAAACAGAACTGGGTGAAGTCACAGAAAGGGAAACCATGGGGTTTTTTTACGGTATCATTCTGGCCATCGGGCTCATCGCGGCGATAACGTTGATCCAGAGCTGGCGGAAACAGCGCGCGTGGCGCGGCACCGTGACGGAGATCAAGGAACGTCCCGCCGCGGGGATCGACGGCCTGGACACCAAGGACACCGTGGACATTCATTACAGAACCAACGACGGCAGACGGGGAAGGCTCCGGTTCTTCAAGGGAAAATTCGAAAAGATGTATCCTGACCTGAAGGTGGGCGACCGCCTGGTCAAGGAGGTAGGGGAGGTGTATCCAAAAAAAGAAGGCTGAAGGCAGAAGGCTTCGTAAAAAGTCCAATTTCTGCGTCGCGCTGCATCCCTCGTCATTGCAGCGTACTTCAAGTACGCCTCATTCCTCACGAATTGCGCTCCTTGAACTTGAAGCTTTTTACTTTGCCTTGAAAACATGGATTTTTGCGAGGTCATCAAGGTGAAAGGCAGAAGTGAATCCTTTCAGTCTTCGATCTTCGAGGCTGCGAAGCAGCCGCCCTTCAGACTGTAACAAAACCGTGACGCGTGATCTGTGATACGTGACGAGAGTTTAGATTGAGGGCAAAATGATGAGTGAGATTAAAAGTCACAAGGATCTGGATGAATAACAGCCCGTGATGAGGAAGAACAGATCACAGATCACGCGTCACAGATCCCGGCACGCAAAGCGTGCGCATCACGGCTGCCGGAGGCAACAGGTCACAGATCACGGCACGCGAAGCGTGCATTAACCTTAGAGGAAACATGAGACAGCGGAAGTTTTGGATTATCGTGGCAGTTGTGCTGGCGGTGGGATTTTTGCAAATGCCGGCAACGGCGTCAGCGGAGAAGATCCAGGGCCAGAAGCGGATGATCATCGTGGACGATACCTTCCGGTTCGTCCCGGGCACCTGGGGAGACTATACCCTCGTGGACAAGGCGAAGAAGGCGTCTTACCACCTCGTCCTGTCCATCCTGAACGACGAGCGGGTGCGCGCCAGAGATTACGCCTGGATGCAGATACGGATAGACATGAAGGGAAAACCCTCCGTGGTAACCCAGGTTCTGGTCGAAAAGACCGTCCAGGGTCCCGGAGACATCCAAAAGGCTATCGTCCAGATCACGGGGTTCGACCCCTTCACCGTCCCGGAGAAATACCTCAAGGGAAAAGAGGGCCAGGTCACCCCGTCGGAAAAATACAGGATTGTCGAACGGGTCAAGCGGCAGGAGGTAACCTTCAAGGGGAAGACGATTCAGCTCTGGAAAGTCCGCGCCGCCACGAAGGGCGGGAAAAGGGCCGTTGTCTGGGTTTCCGAAAAGATCCTGCCGCTTGGAATCTACAAGGTGGATATCCCCGAATACGGGATGTATCTCAACGACTGGGGAACGGGCGCCAAGAGTGAAATCAAGGGCAAGCCCATGAACTTCTATCTCTGGATCGCGAAGATGATCGGCTCGGCCATCAGCAAGGGCATGACGGAGCCGGAGAAGTAAAAACTATCAGTCTCCCCGGAACACCAGCGTGGAAAGGTAGGCGCGAACCTCCGGCGTCAGCCGCGCCACGTCCTTCCCCGCGTAGAGAACGATGACGAGGTGATAGGAGATGTCGTCGCGGGGGAGAAGGGTAAAAGAGGTATCCTCCCCGTCGTAATCCCGGATGACGATGGTTCGGTGCCTCGCCACCTTCATGTGACGGATATCGTTCTGGCTTTTGGGACGCATCGACTCGGAGATTTTCTTCTCGAGGATCCGTCTCTGCGTCTCGTTCGTGAAACCAAATGAACCGGCGTGGAATAGAATCAACGGGTCCGGATCCCCGCCTTTTTTTCGGGCGTAGCCCATGATCCACTGTTTTTCCTTCGTATCCTTCGGGATGGGAACGCGAGACCAGTATTTCGAGGCCTTCAGGTCGTAAACGCCGAACCTCACCCTCCCCTCGATTGGGGGCACGGGTTTTCCCAGCTTTCCGCAGAGCCTCACGAGATTCTCGTAGCCCTTGGCGTTTCCCTTCCGCGCCGCCCTTTCGTAATAAGACAACGCGATCTGGGGGTCTTTCCGCGTTCCGTATCCGAATTCATAGGCGGCCCCCATGTTGTTTAAGCCGGTTTTAGAGCCTTGTCGCGCCGCGAGCGAGAACCACTTGACGGCTTCCGCGTAGTCCTTGGGCCGTCCCCTGCCGTGCCAGTAGAAGAGGCCGACCTTGATTTCCGCCCTCGCGTATCCCTGTTTCGCGCCGAGTAGGTAGTAACGATAGGCCTTATCCAGGTCCTTCGCCGTGCCTTGCCCGTATTCCCGACAGACGCCGGCCATGTATTGGGCGGGGGCGTATCCCTGCCTAGCGGCCCGCGCGTAGAGTTCGTAAGCCCGGGCGTAATCCCTCTGGACGCCCTTTCCCAGGTAGAGGCGATGGGCCTCGCGGAAGAGGGCCCGGGCCGATGACGGGACCTCGGGGCTGGCCGCGCCGGGTTTTTTCTCCGGGCCGGGCGGTTCCGGCGTCTTTTTCTCCCGCGCCTCCCAGGGATAGGGCTTCCCGCGGCAGGGAACGGCGGGGATAAAGGCCAGGGAGAATACACAAAAACAGGCTATCATGGCGCGCGTCTTCACGAATGGGCCCTCCAGAATTTTTACCACCATACCATATTTGTGTAAAACCACCACCCTTCCTTTGACAATCGACGTGAATCTATGGTAAAAAAAGAAAAAAAGGAGGGATGAAGTATGGCAGACGCCGATTTTTCCGCGCAGGAACCCGAATCCAAGAAGGCAGAGACACCCGCAAGCACGGCGCCGGGGGGGACATCCACGCAAACGACCGAGAAGAAGTCGGAGGACGTGGTCTTCCTCGTCCTGGCTTACCTCGGAATCCTCGCGCTGATTCCGTTTTTCGTGGTCAAGGACAACGAGTATGTGCGCTGGCACTCCAAGCAGGGGCTGGTCCTGGTGGCATTCGAGATAGCTCTCTGGATCGTGCTGATGATTTTCGGGTTCATCCCGATTCTGAATATCATCTTCGCCTTCCTTGGGCTGTTTATCTGGCTGGGAATCCTCATCCTGCACATCTTCTGCATCGTCAAGGCCATCAGGGGCGAGAAGTGGGTCGTGCCGGTGATTGGGAAATACGCCGACAAGTTTTGAACGATTCCATTAGAAGCGACGTTAAACGGGATGGTTTTGGCCGTCCCGTTTTTTTACGCCAGGGCGAGATAGCGTTTCCCCATCGCGTCGGCCTTCATGATGGCCTCCCGGACTTGTGACGCCGTTACCGGGATGACCAGGTTGTGGATGGGGCTGGTCTCGCCGAGCATTCTCGCCAGGCCCGCCTCGAAATAGTCCACGCCCGGGTCGATGCCCAGGGCGTCCAGCGTGAGGGGAAGCCCCCAGCGGCTGAAGAGGATCAGGTGGCGGTGGATGAGCGATTCCGAAACCTTCTCCAAAACCAACTGGACGAGGATGCCGAAGGCCACCAGCTCCCCGTGCAACACGTCCTTCTTCGAACCCAGTCCGATAAAGGCGTCCTGGAAGGCGTGCGCCGCGCTCACCCGCACCTTCTTCCCGCCCAGCGTGCTGACCAGCCCCGTGGTCAGCAGGCAGATATCCACCGCCTCCGACAGCGTCTCCGTCCACGCCCCTCGTTGCAGGTCCTCCATCGCCCGGGTGCCCTTCCGCGCCAGGAACTCGTAGATGAGGCGGGCGAGGGACAGGGCGGAGGCGGAAAGAATCCGCTTGTGGTGCTGTTTTCGCATCCCCTTCGCCTCGATCCACTTGGCCATGGAATCCGCCATGCCGGCGGCGAGAAGCCTCGCCGGCTGGGTGAGAACGATATCGGCATCCACCAGGGTTGCCACCGGCTGAGCGGTGGGAACCGTGTGCCGGTAGATGCCCTCCGGAGTATAGAGCGGGGAAATCCCGGTGACGGCCGCACAGGTTGCCGTGCTCGTGGGGACGGCGATAAACGGGCGGCCCAGGGTGAACGCGATCCATTTCGCCAGATCGATGGCCTTCCCCCCGCCGAGGCCCACCACGCTGTCCGGCGGGGTCTCCCCGAACCGGTCGACCCAGGCCTTTCCCTCCTCCACGCAGCAGTTCCTCTCCAAGGCGCCGAGCGTCGCGTCGAGCCCGCCCCGTTTCAAGATTGTCTCCACGCGCTCGCCGTAACGCCGGCGCATCAGGGGATCGAACAACACGAAGGTCCTTTTCCCGTAAGGCGCCAGGATCTCCGGAAGCGTGTTCACAAGACCCGCGCCCTTCAGGTATCGATGGGGGCCGAGGTTCAGCGTGAACGCGCTCATGCCTTCTTCCCGTCCTTCTTTGTGGTCAATTCCGTCACCTTCCCGTAGAAATGCCCGGATTTCATCGCCGTCAACTGGGCGAAATATTCCGCGTCCACCTGGTCCGCCAGGGGGCGAAACAGCGACTGCCGGAACAGTTCCTTGCTCAGCCGGAAGCCCTTCGAGGCCAGGGCGGCCATCTTCTCCTTCCAGTAGGCCAGTCGCTCCGGGACCGCCTCCGCCGGAACCACCTCGGTAAAGAGCCCCCAGCCCAGGCCCGTCTCCGCGTCCAGCGGCTCGTTTCGGATGTAAAACTCCATGGCGCGGCGGTAACCGATGAGGCGGGGCAGAAGGTAGCTGGCGCCCGCGTCCGGGACGGCGCCCAGGGTGGGAAAGGCGAAGTGACACCGGGTCCTATCCGTGGCGACGCGGATATCGGCGCTCAGCGCCAGCCCGATCCCCGCCCCCGCCACGATCCCGTCCAGGAGGCAGAGCGTGGGCAGGCGGCTGGCAAACAGGGTCAGCGCCGTCTGCTCCAGGATGGATAAAAAGGGCGAAAGGGCGTCGATATCCCGGGCGTCGACCGCCTCCTTCATGATGAACACGTCCCCGCCCGCGCAGAAGTGCCCGCCCGCCCCGGTCAGGATGATACCCTTCAAATCCGCCGTCTCATCGGCCTCCTTCACCGTCCCGTCCAGGGCGAAAAGGAGTTCCGGGTTCAGGGCGTTCAGGTTGCCCGGCCGATTCAGCGTCAGGGTCAAAAAGCCCTCCGCGTCGCGCGACTTCAACAAAACCGCCTCGGTATTCGCCATCCCATTCCTCTCCTGTCTTTTCCCTGTTTATGCCGTTTTACGGGAAGGATGTAAAGGGTAACAACGCTTCAGCCTGTGAAAATACAAGGCGCCTGTCCGCGTCTACCCGCGCGCAGGCGCGCGTAGACAGATGCGACACCCTGACAGGCAAGGTCCGGCAAACAAATAATGTATGGCGAGAATACGTGAAAACATTTTTTGAAGCGCCGTCTTGACCTCGCGCGCCCTTTTACGATACCTTGGGGCCGTCATGGCAAACCCGATGTTTTCCCCAGAGCACATCCAAAAGACGGCCGGAATCTTCTCCGAGGCGGAGGAACTGACGGGGAACCACTTCAAACTCTCCACGACGGACTGGAAACGGTTCAAGTATGACGTGAAAACGCTGAAAGACCTGGACGCCAACGAGATTTCCAACGAGGCCTTCGCCACCCTGAGCAAGTACACGTGCCGGAACGAGAGTTTCGATTTCGGGCAGCGCACCTTTTCCTTCTACAAGATATGCCTTCAGGATCACAACATCTTAAACGCCCTGAAACGGGACCCGGCCATCTCCTTCGACGGCCTGCTCCTCTACATCGCCGTCCACGAACTGATTCACATCATCCGGTTCAACAAGTTCGTCACCCTCTTCGAATCGGATGAAACCGGGAAAAGGACGGAGGAGCGTATCGTGCATACCGCGACCTCCGACATCCTCCGGGCCTCTCCCCTCTTCAAGGACGACCTGGTCCTGGCCCGATACGAAAAATACACCAACAGGATGTAGGGCATCACGGGATCCCCCCATGCGGACCGTCATCTCCGAAAGCGCCGAGCAAACGAAAACCATCGGGAGGACCTTTTGCGCGTCCCTGCGGCCCGGGATGAGCGTCGGCCTCATCGGGGAGCTGGGCGCGGGGAAGACCCAGTTCGTCAAGGGGATGGCCCTGGGGCTCGGCATCGACGAGGACGAGGTGGTAAGCCCCAGTTTTGGATTGATAAATGAATACGAGGGTGATAAAAAACTTTATCATGTGGACCTCTACAGGCTGGAGACCAACGCGGAGATTGAAACCCTCGGGCTCACGGACTACCTTCGCGGAAGCGGCCTCTGTGTCATCGAATGGGCGGACCGTCTCGGGGAAGACCTCGCCCTCCTCGACAGGATCGTTCGCATCGAGATTCTTTCCGGCAACCGCAGGCGCTTCACGTTTCCGGAAGGAACGGATATTCCCTATTTAGAGGGGCTCAAAACGCTTTAAGGGGAAACAGTATGGCATTGATCGTCCAGAAATACGGCGGGACCTCGGTGGGGACCATCGAGCGCATCAAAAACGTCGCCGACCGTGTCATTCGAACGCAAAGGGAGGGCAGCCAGGTCGTCGTGGTCGTCTCCGCCATGGCAGGCAAGACCGACGAACTGATCGGGCTGGCCAACGAAATCACCCGGACCCCCGACCCCCGGGAAATGGATGTCCTGCTCGCCACGGGGGAACAGGTCTCCATTGCCCTGCTCTCCATGGCCCTCAAGGAAAAGGGCGTCGAGGCCCGGTCCTACCTGGGCGGCCAGGCGGGCATCATCACGGACGACGCCTTCGGAAAGGCGCGTATCCAGTCCATCGCCGCGGAGGCCATTAAGCGGGATCTCGACGCGGGCAGGGTCGTGGTGGTGGCCGGATTCCAGGGGATCGACGAGCAAAACAACATCACGACCCTGGGCCGGGGGGGATCGGACACCACCGCCGTGGCCCTTGCCGCCGCCCTGAAGGCGGACATTTGCGAGATCTACACGGACGTGGAAGGGGTCTTCACCACCGATCCCAACGTCTATCGCAAGGCGCGGAAGATCGAGAAAATCTCCTACGAGGAAATGCTGGAGATGTCGAGCATGGGGGCGAAGGTCCTCCAGATCCGCTCCGTGGAATTCGCCAAGAAATACAACGTGGTGCTGCACGTGCGTTCATCCTTCACCGATGAGCCCGGCACCATCGTCTGTCAGGAGGATGAAGAAATGGAAGATGTCCTTGTCTCCGGAGTGACCTACAACAAAAACGAAGCGAAGATCACCATCAAGAACCTCCCCGACCGTCCCGGGATCGCCGCCAGAATCTTCTCGGAGATCGGGAAGGCCAACATCGTGGTGGACATGATTATCCAGACGCCGAGCACGCAGGGCGGGCACGCCAACCTGACCTTCACCGTCCCCATTGGGGATTACGAACAGACCCTGAAGATTACCGAGAAACTCGCGCGGGAGCTGGATGCCGGCGACGTGGTTGGGTACGAGGACATCGCGAAGATCTCCATCATCGGCGTGGGGATGCGTTCCCACACCAACATCGCCTCCAAGATGTTCGAGGCCCTGGCCAACGAGGGTATCAACATCATGATGATCAGCACCTCCGAGATAAAGATATCCTGTCTCATCGAGCAAAAATACACGGAGCTGGCCGTCCGGGCCCTCCACGACGCCTTCGAACTGGACAAGCCACCCAGGGAGGACACCTGATGACACGGAACGTGGAACTCTACGACACGACCCTGAGGGATGGGACCCAGTCTGAGGACATCAGCCTGACCACGGACGACAAGGTCAAGATCGCCCACAAACTGGACGAACTGGGGATTCACTACATCGAGGGGGGATGGCCCGGGTCGAATCCCAAGGACGCGGACTTCTTCGAAAAGATCAAGACCCACGCCTTCGAGACCGCCCGGATCACCGCCTTCGGAAGCACCTGCCGCGCGGAGGTTCCCCCCG
This sequence comes from bacterium, assembly GCA_026986155.1. Classification (GTDB taxonomy): domain Bacteria; phylum Desulfobacterota; class S145-22; order S145-22; family S145-22; genus JAOZMY01. Next base: position 4,018 of record JALSPC010000175.1, on the reverse strand, counting down.
AGCGCGACGAGAACATCCAGGCCCTCCTCGCCGCGGAAACCCCCGTTATCACCATCTTCGGGAAATCGTGGGACATCCATCCCATCAACGCCATGAACATCACCCTGGAACAGAACCTGGACATCATCTACGAATCGCTGAAATACCTGAAGCCCCGGGTGGAGACCCTTCTCTACGACGCCGAACACTTCTTCGACGGCTACAAGAACAATCGTGAATACGCCATGAAGACCCTGGAGGCCGCGGCGGTCGCCCGGCCCGACTGCGTCATTCTTTGCGATACCAACGGCGGCTGCCTTCCCCATGAGATCGAAACCATCGTCCAGGAGGTAAAAGCCGCGGTGGATCTCCCCCTCGGCATCCACTGCCACAACGACTCGGACACGGCCGTGGCCAACACCCTCGCCGCCATCCGGGCGGGAGTCGTCCACGTCCAGGGCACCATCAACGGCTTCGGGGAGCGCTGCGGCAACGCCAACCTCTGCTCCATCATCCCTAACCTCGTCCTCAAGATGGGCATCCCCTGCGTCGAGGAGGAGCGTCTGAAAAACCTTGTGAAGGTTTCCCGCTACGTAAACGAGCTGGCCAACATCGTCCACGACAAGCACCAACCCTACGTGGGCGCCAGCGCCTTCGCCCACAAGGGCGGCATTCACGTGAGCGCCATCCGGAAGGACCCGACCACCTACGAGCACATCCCGCCCGAAAAGGTGGGAAACCGCCAGCGGGTGCTGGTCTCCGACCTCTCCGGCGCCAGCAACGTCCTCTACAAGGCCAAAGAGTTCGGAATCGACCTGGACAGCAAGGACGCCAAGGTGCGTGAAATCGTCAAGAAACTCAAGGACCTGGAAAACCGAGGTTACCAGTTCGAGGGCGCCGAGGCCTCCTTCGAGCTCCTCATGGAAGAGGCCCTGGGCAAGCGGGAGAATTATTTCGAGCTTATGGGCTACCGGGTCATCGACGAACGGAAGAGTTCCAAGAATCCCCCCTTCTCCGAGGCCACCATCATGATCCGTGTCAAGGAGAGCATCGAACACACCGCCGCCATCGGCAACGGCCCCGTCAACGCCCTGGACAACGCCCTTCGCAAGGCGCTGGAGCGTTTCTACCCCGAATTGAAGGAACTCAAGCTGAAGGACTACAAGGTTCGGGTCTTAGCCGGGGAGGCGGGCACCGCCGCCGTGACGCGGGTGCTCATCGAGTCGGGGGACAAGGACTCCCGCTGGGGCACGGTGGGGGTTTCCGAGAACATCGTCCAGGCGAGCTGGGACGCCCTCATCGACAGCATCGAGTATAAACTCCGGAAAGAGAGGTCGAAAAAGGACTCTTGAAACCATCTCTCGTCGCCTTTCTCCTCTTTCTCGCCTTCCTCTCCGTCCAGGGGATGCGGTTCGCCGCGCATCGCTTCTGTCCGGCAGATGGAAGGATGGGCTCCGCCCGGGGCGTCGTCCCCATCCGGGTTGTGGAGGACGACACCATCTCCCCGCCCCGCCGGGTCGTCGTGGTCCGCCCCGGCCATACCCCGCCCGGGAAGACGCCCGGCCTCATGCTTGCGCCCGTCACCGCCTGGGTCTTCGGTCTTCGGATGAACTGGCGGGAGGTCACGGAAGAAAACCTCCGGTGGATCCCCGGCATAAGCCGGACCATGGCCGGCCGCCTCGTCCGCATCCGGGACACCATGGACGTGAAGGATTTCCGCCAAGTGGCGGCCTACCCCCGCGTGGGGGAAAAGACCGTCAAACGCCTCCAACGCTACTGTTTCATCCCCCATGCAAACTGAATTCCCCTTCCTCACCACGCGCCGAGTCTTCACCGTTTCCGAGCTGGTCGGCACGGTGGCGGAACTCCTGGACGCCCATTTCGGTTCGATTCTTCTGGAGGGTGAAATCACCAACCTGCGCCAGCCCTCCTCGGGGCACGTCTACCTGACCCTGAAGGACGCCGGCGCCCAACTCAAGGGCGTCATCTTCCGGCGGCAGTTGCGGCTCCTCGATTTCACCCCGGAAGACGGCATGCAGGTTCTCTGCCGGGGGCGCCTCGCCGTCTACGAGGCGCGGGGAGACCTCCAGGTCATCATCGACTGGATGGAGCCCTCCGGCCGCGGGGCGGCCCGCGTCGCCCTGGAAAGGCTGAAGAAGAAACTGGCCGCCGAGGGACTCTTCGACGAGGCGCGGAAGAAACCCCTGCCCGCCCTGCCCCGGGTCATCGGGGTGGTCACCTCTCCCACGGGGGCGGCGATCCGGGATATCCTCAAGGTCATCAAGAAGAAAAACGTCAAGGTCAGGATTCTCATCTATCCCGCGCGGGTCCAGGGAGACCTCGCCCCGGAGGAGATCGCCGGGGGCATCGCATATTTCAACCGGCACGGGCTTGCCGACGTCCTCATCGTGGGCCGGGGGGGAGGCTCCGCCGAGGACCTGGACGCCTTCAACGCGGAAAGGGTCGTCCGCGCCATCGCCGCCTCGGAGATCCCCGTCATCTCCGCCGTGGGACACGAGATCGACATCACCCTCTCGGACCTCGCCGCCGACCGCCGGGCGCCCACCCCGACCGCGGCGGCGGAGATCGTCATCCTGGAAAGCGACCAGTGGATGAAACGAATCGCCGAGCTGGCGACCCGGCTCCGCAACACCTTCCGGCTCCTTGTCCATGAAAAGCGGATAGGCCTGAGGGAGCTGGAGTCCCGGCTCACCGACCCCCGCCACGCCCTCGCCCTGGCGCGCCTGAAACTGGATGACGCCTTGACCCGGATGGCCGCCTCCGCCGACCGCGCCGTTCAGACCCGCCGCTTCACCCTCTCGGACCTGGAGCACCGGCTCCGCGCGCGCCATCCCGCCCGGTCCCTGCCGCCCCTGAGAACCGCGCTGAAGGCATCGGAAAACCGCCTTGGAAGGGCCATCGATGAAATCCTCGCGGATCAGCGAACCCGCCTTGCCGCCTGCGTCTCGCTCCTCAACTCCTACAATCCCCGCAACGTTCTCCAGCGGGGCTACAGCATCACCTTCCGGGAAACCGACGGCGCCATCGTCAAAAGGGCCGGCGCCGTCTCCAAGGGGGAAGCCGTGCGGGTGCTTCTCGCCGAGGGGGCGCTTGGATGCGAGGTGAAACGCCATGTCCCGTAGAAGGTCCTGGATCGCGTCCGCGACCTTCCTCGCGGCGCTGGCATTTCTCGTCGCGTGCGTCCTTCCCGGTTCCGCCGGCGCTGCGCGACTTTCAAGCCCGTATATCCACTTCATCCCGGGCCGAATCCCCCGGGGCACCGTGGCGCTCATTACCTACACGGGCCCGCCCAACCTCACGCCGGAAAAGATCCTCTGGCGCGAGACCGCCTATCCCTTCTTCAAAAACGAAAAGGGCCGGTACCAGGCCCTTTTGGGGCTCCCCCTGGGACTGCGGCATCGCCGCCAGTTTTTCACCCTCGTCGCCACTGAAAACGGGACTGTGAAGTCGTTCGGGTTCGCCCACCGGATCACCCTGAAACGATACCCGGTGAGGTCCCTCACACTGAAAAAACACGCGAAACTGAACGCCGAGACCCTCGAAAGGATCAAGCGGGAGCGGGCGGAACTCTTCTCCGTCCTGAAAACGGTGACCCCGGAAAGGCTCTGGCGGGGGCGCTTCGCCCGGCCCGTTCCCGGCGGCGTCACCTCCGGGTTCGGCGTGCGGCGAAAGATCAACGGGGCCTATACGAGCGTCCATCACGGTGTCGATTTCAGGGCCCTCTTAAAGACCCCCGTTCGCGCCATCAACGCGGGACGGGTCGTCTTGCTGAAAAAAATGTATTTGAGCGGGCTCACGCTCGTCATCGACCACGGCCTGGGGCTCTACAGCCTCTATGGCCATCTTGCCGTCAACAAGGTTTCCCCGGGGGACAGGGTCAAAAAGGGAGATATCATCGCCCTGTCCGGGAACACGGGGCGATCCACCGGCCCCCATCTCCACCTGGGCGTCACCCTCTGCGGCATCACCGTGGACCCGCTGACCCTCATACATCTGCCATTGTGAGGTATGCCATGAA
>JALSPC010000174.1 GCA_026986155.1 bacterium | reverse complement strand
AAGCATCGTCACGGTGAACCTGCGATTCCGGAAATTTTTCTGGATCGAGGATATCATCGAGCTGGTGGAACAGTCAGCCAGTTGTGATGTCTATTCCATCCTCAAGCGGCCCGACGAGAAATTCGTGACGGAAAAGGCCTACGACAATCCCATGTTTGTGGAGGACATCGTCCGGGAGATCGCCCTAAAGCTCTCCAAGGACGACAACATCACTTGGTTCACCGTGGAGGCGGAAAACTTCGAAAGCATCCACAACCACAGCGCCTACGCCTTCGTGGAAAAGTCAGATGGTGTTCTTGACAAATAAACGCAGGTCCGCGAGGGAATGGGTGATACCCGCGGGGGGCAGACTCTTCAAAAAAATCTTTCCGTAGGAACGCTTGTAGATCCGGCTGTCGCAGATCGCCAGGATCCCCCGATCCTCCTTGTGCCGCATCAGGCGCCCCAGCCCCTGTTTTAAGGCAATGACCGCCCGGGGAAGCTGGTATCGCACAAAGGGATTTTCACCGCGCTTTTTCATGGCCTCCATCCGCGCCGACTCCAGGGGATCGTCCGGCACAAAGAAGGGAAGCTTGTCGATGATGACGGCTGTCAAGGCGTCACCGGGGATGTCCACCCCTTCCCAGAAACTTGCCGTGGCAAAAAGCACGCTCTCCGCGTCTTCCCGGAAGGTCTCCAGGAGTTCCGACTTGGGCTGCTGCCCTTGGATGAACAAGGGAAACGAAAGCCGCTTTCGGATGATCTCGAAGACACGGCGCATCTGCCGGTAACTGGTGAACAGAACGAGGGCCCGACCGCCGTTGAGGATAAGCAGGTCTCGAATCAGGCCGGGAAGCCGGGCCTCGTAATCCTGGGTCCCGGGGATGGGAAAGGCCTTCGGGATGAAGATACGTACCCGATTTTCGTAATCGAACGGGGACGCAAGCGCCAGGGTTTCCGTCTCCGAACCCGCGCCGAGACGTTCTCGGATGAAGTCGAAATTCCCTCCGGCGGACAGGGTGGCCGAGGTAAAGACGGAAAACCTGACCTGGGAAAAAAGGGCGGCCCGCAAAAGGTCTTCCACCTCGATGGGCGAGACATGGAGCGTCACTCCCTTCTTGCGTCTCTCTCCCCACGCGATTAGGTTCGGGTCTTGCGTTTCGAGAAACGAGACGAGGCCGTCCTTGAGCCCGGCGAGCCTCCGCTTCAACGCCTCCACCTCGCTTGCCGCGTCCTCATCCGCGCCCCCCCGGAGCTCCAGGGCCAGGTGGTTCAGGGTCTCGACGATGAGACGTCCCTCTGTCCGAACGTCACCCGGAAGTTCCGCTGTTTGAATCCTAAACCGCTCCTCCTCCCCTTGGAAAGAGGCAAAAAACCTCGACGCCTGTCTCTCCAGCCTGTCGAGGGTCTCCGCAAGTTCCGCCTTGCCCCCGCCCCCCCAGCGCCGCAGGTCCCGAACGATTTCCTCCACCTGCCCCAGGCCGAGCTGCCACCCGAAAAAGAGAGTGGCGACTGGCTCCACCCGGTGCGCCTCG
>JALSPC010000173.1 GCA_026986155.1 bacterium | reverse complement strand
CCAACTCGGTGCTCACTACCGCACGACGAGCACGGGACATGGCGCGTGCTGGAGAATCTTCTGGCTTACGCTTCCCAGCAGAAGCCCCGTGATGGGACTCAATCCCCGTGCGCCGAGGATAACTAGATCCGCCTTGCGGGCCTCGGCCACACGGAGAATAGCCTCGGCGGTGGGACCTTCCATGAGTTCTGTCTCCACTTCAATTCCTGTCCCGTTGAATGCCTTCAATGCCTCATCGAGAACCTTCTGGCCGTTGGCGATCCTGTGGGTGGCAATAGTGCTATATTCCTTAAATCCCAAAAGATCCGACATGCTTGGATAGGCATGCACGATAAAGAGTTTCGCCTTGTGCAGTTCCGATAGGTTTTTTGCATATCCCTGCGCTTTGAGTGCGTGCTCCGAACCGTCCGTAGCGAATACAATTCGTTTAAACATTGCCCCTCCCCCTGTACCTGTCAAATTTGTAATGATTTTTTCAGTTTTTACATTTCAGCCAAATTCCACTTCCTTAATACACATTTTACTTCGAACACTCTGGAAGTCAAATTATGCCTCAAAAATTCAAAGAATTGCTTTTTGAGTTATAAATATATCCACTCCAGATTATTTCATCGCCGAGCTAACGAAATCTTGTAAGAATACGGTAAGGAAGATGAGCAGCACCATAAAATTCAGTCAATAGAACGGGGGGGGTTCACCATGAGTCCATAGGTCTCACGCATCGACAAAGATTTCATCCCTGTTCTTTTTCTTAGGTTTGAAAAGTGGCTCAGGATTCTATTGAGAAAGCGCAGGTTTGTGTCCATGTCCTCTCCGAAATTGTGAGGATGGAGACAAAGATGATACAAGCCATCCGATGCTGCCGCGGCATCAAGGTCATCCAAGATTCGTTTGAGACGTCTCGGCTCAAGAAATCCTAAGCTCTTAATGTATGGTCGCAAGAAACGACTGCGGGGCAGGTTTATCGGGATATCTTTACCAAGAACCTGGGAGGGATAAACATTGTGCCCGGTCAGGTTGACGTAGGCGTCCGTTAAGCGGAGAATCCTTTTGCCGGTTGTGTTATACTGCATTTTCGAGGCCGGGGCATAGATCCAGGACTGGGCGTTACCCCTTACGGTTTTGATACCCATTTCCCTTAGGATGGGCAGGAACGCCGGATTGTACTGGTTTTTCGGGAAAACAAAGGACTCCAGCTGCAATCCGAACCTCTCTCCGGCCCGCAGTGCCGCGGCCACGTCAGACTCGAAAGACACCATATCGACACCTTCCTCGAGGCAGCAATAATGGGAAAATGTGTGCGTCCCGATTTCCTGACCCGGTGTCCCCATTATCTTTTCAATTAGTGACGCCCCGAAATGTAATCCGTCCGATTTTTCATCCCGCCCCACCACATGTAGGTAATCGTAAGGAGAGAGTTTTTTTTCTTTATACCTTGGTCTTTCGCCGGGAAGGGCTTCCAGCAGTTCCTCTTTGGTTTCGAAAAAAAGAAATCCCACCGTGGCCCAGGTGGCATGGATGTCGTGATGGGCAAAAAGGTCGAGAATTTTCGGGATGGCCTTCCTTGCACCTATGACGCGTGGAAGATACGTCTTCTTTCCGGGAAGATCCAGAATTCCCCACGCGAGTTCGAAATCGAGAGAGATGAGGAAAATGCCTCCCAATGTTCTCTTCGCCCCCTTTTAATCAATATAGTAAATATACCGAATTATAACAACTATCATCTCAAAACAAAAAGGCAAAAAATTTGCGCGCGAAAATATCACTGTCCGTTTGTCATTCTCCAATCCTGGGGGATTCAAAAATTTTGGCTTCAGAAGATAAGAGGATAAGAGGACAATCCCGAGATCTCTCTTTTTTTGAGGATCGAAACCCCGCCCCGCGAACAGGATGGCCATGGAAAAGGCATCTCCCTCATAGGGAAACTCGAGGTTCTTGAAGGTTTCGGTTTCAAAATAGGGGAGGCTCTTTTCCTGGGACATCAAGGGAACCTTGACGGTCTTTCGCGCGGTCGCATAAAACGACTCGGACCGCGTGCGTAACGCCGTGGATTTTTGGCAAACCCCATTAAGAAAACTTGGGGATGCTATCAGGATTGAAAACCTTGACTCTAAACCTCCGACTCTTGACTTTTTCGCCTCAAAAAATCTTTTCCGGGATGAGGGCGTTTCCCGGACGGGTTGCCCGAAACGTGAAGGTATAGCCCGTTGGGATGTTAGCCGTCTTACCCGTGAATGTGACCGCCTCGCATCGGACATCACAGGTGACGTTGTTGATGTTCTTTTTTAAAGGACCCATCCGGATACGTGCTGTTTCACCTGCGAGCAGGTCATTTGCCCTGTCCGGGCGAAGGGGGATTCCGGACACGCTGGAGGGGACGGTAGGGACAAGGATTGGGAGTAAGAACAGGGAAAAGACGAGATAAAAAGGATTTTGGGAAACCTCATTCGGTTACCTCCCGTGATCTTTGCGGGGTGGGGACTGTTTTAGCCCCTCACGCCGCTGTGAAAGATTTGACGGTTCGTTACCGATATGACGAGAAATCCTTACAGGTTTATTCGGGAAAATCAAGATGAAATTGTAACATACATTCATTTCTTGCCACTTAACTTTCCACGTTTCGGTTGAGGCAAAAATCATTAGTTCTTCTTAATAAATACAAGGTATATTTCATCGCCGATTATAAATGTTCAAAGTAACCGGTTTATTTGTGTGGCATCCTTTTCTAAGAATTTGATGCTATACAAAAAATTCTTGCATAATGTCTCGAAAGTTGATATGAAAGTGTGAAAAGTATATTAAATTAGGAGATCTAAATATGAACTTTTTGAAGATTAAATTGTTAACCCGTTATTTTGACTGGCAAACACAATAAGATTATAAAACATATATATGTATAACATATCAAAAATACTGATTAAGCAAATCTATGACATGGGGGTTTTTAAAAGATTCTAAAATCTCATATTTTCTTATAATGAAAGTTCCTTACCTGATTATTTTGGCGAGACGGATGAGCCGTTGTAAGCATTGTAAATACAATAATATTGTATTATATGTGATAGATATACTGGGTATTTTTGGGTTGTGCGTGGAAGTTTTCAAACGAAATGAACTGATAACTTGGGAATTGAGATAAAATGGAAAGATATGATGAGTAAAGGCCTAAAAAATACGTATGGCGCTCAAATCAACGCATCGATTTGGAAGGAATATTTTGAGGGAATTCCCCATCCTTCAATTGTACTTGATGATCATTTTACGATTCTTGCCGCCAATGTGGCAAACCGGTCCCTAATAGGGGGCCCGGAAGAGAAAATAATTGGAGAGAAGTGCTTTCATGTTTTCCATGGAACAGAAAAACCTCCAAAAAATTGCCCCCTTAAACGCCTTCTCACGCGAAAAGGGAATTACTATCCAGGGGTTGCCCGTGAAAATGAAATAATTGAAGTCGATAAATATTGTTTTTTAATCAATGTCGCTCAAATAGGAAATGGGGCACGGGAAACCGCGAAATATTTCCATATCATTACCGATATCACGGCCTTGAAAAGAACCCGTGATAAGCTGGCCGAGACATCTGAACGACTCCGGACACTTCTTGATGCCCTTCCTGATTTTGTCATCTACAAAGATGGAGAAGGAAGATGGGAGGATGTGAACAAGGCGGCAAAAAAAGCCTTCGATCTTGAGGGTGAGGATTACCGCGGGAAACATGAGCGCGAGATTTTAAATTTTACGGCACCCATATTCGAAGAGGCTCTCAGGACATGCGAGATAACCAACGAGCTTGCTTGGCGGAACAAAGAGACTTTCAGAATAGAGGAAACCATTCCCACACCGGATGGAGGAAATCGTGTCTTTGATGTCATGAAGGTTCCCATGTTTTATCCGGATGGGAGCCGAAAGGGCATCCTGACCGTCGGAAGGGATATTACGGAGCTGAAAAGGGCGCAAAAGGAGAAAGAGACCTTGCGAAACCAGCTCTTTCACGTCCAAAAACTGGAGGCGATCGGAATCCTCGCGGGCGGGGTTGCGCACGAGTTTAATAATATTTTGGCAAGCGTTCAGGGGGCCACCGATTTGGCCTTAATGAAGGTAGAAAAAGATTCCCCCGTTTCCTCGTATCTCAAGCTGATTGAATCAACTGTCCGGCGGGCTGCGGCCCTTGTCAACCAGCTACTTGTTTTTAGCCGCAAACAATCCCGTCAGTTTTTTAATTTCAGTCCTCGCGATTCTATCAATTCCCTTATTAGAATGCTCTCCCCTTTGATCGGTGAGAAAATAAGAATTGAAACATACATTCCCGAGTCTGTCTGGTCTATTTACGGGGACAAAACCTCTTTCGAGCAAGTCATCACGAATCTAGTCATCAACGCCCGGGATGCCATGCCGGAGGGCGGATCAATTACAATAAAAGCAGAAAACGTGGTTTTTCATGAAAAGGAGGTCAAGACTAAGGCGAACGTTCGTCCGGGAAGGTTTGTTTGTGTCTCCGTTTCCGATAACGGAACCGGGATGGATCCGCACATTCAAGATCATATTTTCGACCCCTTTTTTACCACGAAAGAGGTGGGCAAGGGAACTGGTTTGGGGCTTTCCGTTGTTCATGGCATTGTAACCCAGCATCACGGTTGGATCGAACTTGAAAGCGCGCCGGGCGAGGGAACCTGCTTCAGGCTTTATTTCCCGGCCTCTGAAAAAACCGAGTTTTCAAGACAAGAAATGCGGGAGGAACTATCTCCGAAGGGTAACAAGGAAATGATTCTTGTTGTGGAAGACGAGGAATCACTTAGGAATCTCTTGAGACAGCTTTTTGAAGAGCACAATTACAGGGTCAAGACGGTTGGAACCGTCAATGAGGCGCTAAAAGCCTTCAATAACCATGAGGTTAGGCCCGCCCTGGTTTTTTCAGACGTCATGCTTCCTGATGGAAATGGCTTTGACCTTTGTAAAACACTTATCGAGCGTTATCCCGGGATAAAAATATTACTTAGCAGCGGGCATCCTGATTCCAATTTGCAAACTCAGGGCGCGGAGAGGAAGACCGTTCATTTCGTCGGCAAACCTTACAGACTTACGCAACTCCTTGGCATGGTCGGAAGGATTTTGAACTCTTAGCGCCTCCTGTTCATTTTCCATGGTTGACAATTTTCAAGATTTAAAATAGAGGGAATAAAATACTAAGGCGGAAGTAGTGAACCATATCTTCACTATGAGGAATCTGGTTTCTTTCTCCGCCAACAAAGGGAGGCAAAGGTGCGGATCATCGTTTGTATTAAACAGGTCCCGGACGTGGAGGCAGAGTTCCACTTCAAGCCGGACTACCCGGGAATCGAGGTGGAGAAAATGTCCATGATCATCAACCCCGGGGACGAAGTTGCCATCGAGGGAGCCCTACGCCTTAAATCCATCTACCCGGAAACGGAGGTCATCCTGCTTTCCCTCGGCCCCCCCTCGGCCCGGGAGACCCTCGAATACGGCCTGAGCTTGGGCGCGGACCGCGCCTTTCTCATCGTGAACGACTCCTATACCTTTGGCCAGCCTTTCCGCACCGCGCATATCCTCGCGGGCGCCATCCGGGAGTTGGGATTCGATATCATCCTGTTCGGGTACCGCGCGGTGGACGACCGGCTCCACTTTGTCGGTCCCGCCGTGGCGGAATTTCTGGAGCTTCCGCACATCACCGGGGTCACCTTCATGAAGGTTTTCAAGGGAATCAACAAGTGCGAAGCGCACCAGGAAGTTCCCAAGGGCATCAACATCCTCGAGTGCCCCTACCCCGCTGTCTTTACGGTCAAGCGGGGGCTCTTTGCTCCCCGCTATCCCTCCATGGCGGATCGTCTCGCCGCGAAGGAAAAGGGGATAGAGACGTTTCCCCTCGAAAAATTCTGGGATGAAAAGACCGCGAAACGCTATCCCGTCCTCGCCGGCATGCGCTTTTCCATCGCAGAGACCGTGCGGACGGAGCGCAAGGTTCAATGGGCCGACGCGAAGAAGATCGCGGGAATCCTGAAAAAATACAAGGCGCGGACCCCCATGACCGAAAGCGCCCTCGACAAGGGAAGTGGAGAAGAGATATGAAAAAGAGCATCTGGGTCGTCGCTCATCACCAGGTCACGGACATCAAACCCGTGACGTTCGAGCTGCTGAACATGGCCGACGCGTTGGCGCGCCAGATCGACGCCACCGTCAATACCCTGCTTATGGGGCCCTCGGTGGCCGCCTTGAGTTCCCAGTTGATCGGCCTCTGCGACAATGTCTATATCTTCGAAGATCCCATGTTGGAGGAATACCACTACGAGACCTACCAGCAGATCTTCATCAAGATGGCGGAAAGATACCGCCCCGACATCCTCATCGTCTCGAGCATCCTCCGGGGAACGGATTGCTTCCCGCGCCTCGCCGCCCATTTCGGGGCGCACTACGTGGCGGGGTGCCTGGATCTTTCCTACCAGCCGGAGGAAGAGCTGATTGCCTATCATCAGGCGGTTTACGAGGGCCGGGCGATCCTTGAGGGGGCGTTCCGGCTTGATCGGATGGCCGTTATCATGACACGCCCGCACGTCTTCGCCCCGTCCATGGAGAGGAAACGAAAGGAAACCAAGGTTTCCCTCCTGGAAATCTCCCTCTCCCCCATCGAATTTCTCACCCGGCGGGTTTCCTCCATCAAGAACGTGGCCATCTCCCTGGGGGAGGCCCTGGTGGTGGTCGCGGGGGGACGCGGCATGCAGGGCGCCGGGGGATTCAAGCTTTTGTGGGAACTGGCGCGCAGGCTCCACGGCGCCGTGGGCGCGACGAAGGCGGCGGTGGACGCGGGATGGTGCGAACACCGATACCAGGTGGGGCAAACCGGCAGCCTCATCTCCCCAGAGATCTACATTGCCTGCGGCATCTCCGGCTCCATCCACCACCTGGCCGGGATCCAGGGGGCCAAGACGGTCATCGCCATCAACGAGGACCCCAACGCCCCCATCTTCAAGCGCGCCGATTACGGCATCGTGGGTAATGTGTTTGAAATCATCCCTGAACTTATTACGGAAATCGATTCCCTTTAAGGAGTAAGTCGTGGAAGCCACGCGTCAGTTTTTCTGGAATGTCGGAAACATCCGGATCGCGATCTATGTTCTTTCCATTATCCCCGTCGCCTTCATCGTTTACGGCATCTATAAGCGTGCCCTGCTGTGGAAACGCGGGGCGCCGGAAAACCGCTGGACAAACCTGCCGCAACGCATCTTGTCCTTCGTTCAAAACAGCCTCTTCCAGAAACGCATCCTCCGGGAGGCCTACCCGGGCCTGATGCATGGGCTCATTTTCTTCGGGTTCGTCATCCTCTTCATCGGGACTGCCCTCATCGCCTTCCAGGAGGACATCACACTTCCTCTCCTCAAGTGGGAATACCTGAAAGGCACATTTTACCTCGCCTACTCCCTAATTCTCGACATCTTCGGACTCCTGGCGATCATCGGGACGCTCATGGCCCTCGCGCGGCGCCTTGTCCTCAAACCCGAGCGCCTGGACAAGCGCTGGGACGACAACCTTGTCCTCTACCTCCTCCTCTTTATTCTTGTCACCGGTTTTTTCGTCGAAGCCTTCCGGATCTACGCGAACGAACTCCCCTCCCATCCGGCTTGGAGCCGATGGTCTCCCGTGGGGCTTTCCCTGGCCTCCCTCTTCAAGGGGCTTTCCCTGTCGCCAAGCGCCTCGCTGACCCTTCACCGCCTCGCCTGGTGGCTTCACCTGATCGCCGCCTTTACCTTCCTCGCCCTCATCCCCTATACCAAGCTCCTGCATATCTTCACGGGCGCGGCGGACACCTTCCTCCGGCCGGACCCGCCTACCGGGAGACTCGTTCCCATCGATATCGAGAACTCAGAGACCTTCGGCGTGGAAAAGCACGAAGAATTCACCTGGAAACAGTTATTCGATCTGGACGCGTGCGTGCGATGTGGGCGTTGCCAGGACGTCTGCCCCGCCCATCTCTCCGGCAAGCCCCTCTCCCCCAAGGCCTTCATCCAGGACCTGCGGGCTAGTATGGACAAGTGCCTCGGCTCCGACGACCCGCCCCCGCTCATCGGCGATATCATAAAGGAAGAGACGTTCTGGGCCTGCACCACCTGCCGCGCCTGCGAGGAGGTCTGCCCCCTCTTCATCGAACACGTGCCGAAACATATGGAAATGCGGCGCCACATGGTCTTGGTCCGGACGAAATTCCCCTCGGAGCTCCGCACCACCTTCCGCAACCTGGAACGTCACGCCAATCCCTGGGGGGTTCCGAAATCGACGCGGGACGAGTGGGCCAAGGATCTCGACGTGCCTCAATTCGGTCCTGAAATCGCGGAGGAAGGTTACCTCCTCTGGGTGGGGTGCGCCTGCTCCGTGGATGAAAACAACATCAAGACCGCCATGGCCATGACCCGCCTCCTCAAGGCCGCCGGCATCCCCTTCGGCATCCTGGGAAAGCGGGAATTCTGCTGTGGGGAACCGGCGAGAAGGCTGGGAAACGAATACGTCTTCCAGCTGGAGGCGGAACAGAACATCGAGATATTCAACGACCTGGGCGTCAAGCGTATCATCACCCTCTGCCCCCATGGATACCACGTCTTCAAGAACGAGTATCCCGACTTCGGTGGGTCCTACGAGGTCTTTCACTACACGGAAATCCTCACGAAAGTCCTTGACGACCTCAACCTCAACACCCAAGCGGAACAAACCATCACCTACCACGATCCCTGCTACCTGGGCCGCTACAACGGCATCTACGACACCCCGCGAAACGTGATAAGGAAAACGGGGGCGTCCCTCACCGAGATGGATCACCACGGCTCGGGAAGCCTCTGCTGCGGTGGCGGCGGCGGCCACATCTGGATGGAAGAACAGATGGGACAGCGTATCAGCCACCTACGGATCGACGAGGCGGTTCAGACGGGGTGTGACACCGTCCTCACGGCCTGCCCTCACTGCCTTACCATGTTGACCGACGGCGCGAAGGAAAAGGAGATGACCGATAAAATCGAGGTCAAGGATATCGCGCGATGGGCGGAGGCGTTATTGAAGGAGGATTAAGGGGTCTTACCTTGAAAAAAACCCCCGCAAGAGAAAAGGGTCCCGCTAACGCGAGGCCCTTTTTTGTTACCTGGTGGAGCTGAGGAGATTTGAACTCCCGACCCCTTGTCTGCCAGACAAGTGCTCTCCCAGCTGAGCTACAGCCCCATAACCCGCAAAAAAATAACACAGCCTCCCATCTCGTGTCAACAGAAAATGGAAGGCCACCTCATCGCGAACGGATGGCAGTCCCAAGGGGAATCGAACCCCTGTCTTCGCCGTGAGAGGGCGATATCCTAACCGCTAGACGATGGGACCAGGTTGGCTGGGGGACGAGGATTCGAACCTCGGTTAACGGGGCCAGAACCCGTCGTCCTGCCACTAGACGATCCCCCAGCGCAAGCGCATGTCTCTATATCCGATTTTTCTCGCTTCGTCAACCCCATCAGGCGATTCGGAAGAGAGAAATGCCTTTTAAAACGAAGAAAAGCAGCATTGTCTTTTTGTGATCCTCTGAAAGGAACCTGGGGGTGAACGAAATTAATTCTGCCACGCGTGCCCAAATTGGCCAAAGGGTTAAGATAATTCCGCTGCCTAAAGGGCTTCCGCGACAACTGGAACGTCATGTTGGTATGGTGTAGTATGGGATGCATGTAAAGATGGTAAATGAGGGGAAGAAACGAGGGAATGAAAGATGTAGGGCGGCCCGCAATTTAAGAGTCAGGACAAAAAAGCATTCTCGAAAAAAGCCGGTTTTTATGGTTGTCCTCATCCCCTGATGGCATATGATTTTTCTTGACAAGGCAGGCGAGTTTGTTATAATTTGCACAAAGTAGGAGATTAAGGGGAGAGGGATAAAAGAAATCATGCCGATTTTTTATCTTAAAGTCGTCAATTTAATGAACGTTTAAATAAAAAAAGGAGGCAGTATATGGATTTTGAATTTGATGAAGAATTGCAGGCAATGCGAGACATGGCGAAGAATTTCGCGGAACGCAAGATCCGCCCGACCATGGAAGAGGACGAGAAAGAGCACCGGTTCCGCAGGGAAGTCGTGGAAGACATGGCCCGACAGGGGTTTTTCGGGTGCATCGCCCCGGAGGAGTTCGGCGGGAATGACGCCGGCTTCATGGGCGCTACGGTCATGTGCGAACAGATCGCGCGGGTCAGCCCGTCCTGGGGGCTCCCCTTCAATCTCCAGATGATGGGCATGCAGACCGTCCTGATGAACTACGGCAACGACGAGCAGAAGGCCGCCTTCTACCCGGGCCTGGTCGAGGCCAAGACCCTGGGCGCCTTTGCCATCACGGAACCTAACAGCGGCTCGGACGTGGCCGGCATGGGAACCACCGCGACGGAAACGGACGACGGGTTTCTCCTCAACGGAACCAAGACGTGGATCTCCGGGATCCCCGTGGCCGATGTGGCCGTGACCTTCGCCTACACGGACAAGAGCAAGAAGCACCGGGGTATTACTGCCTTCTTGATTGAGGACATGCACGCGGAGGGCATCGAGCAGATCGCCATCGAAACCAAGCTGGGTCTCTACTGCGCCCCCACCGGCGAAATAACCTTCCAGGACGCCTTCGTGCCGAAGAAGAACGTGGTGGGCGAACTGGGACAGGGCTTCAAGGTCTGCATGAACATGCTGGACAACACCCGCCTCAGCTCGGCGTCCCGCGCCGTGGGTGTGGGGGAGGCCCTCATCGAATACTGCGTGCAGTACGCGAATGAGCGAACCCAGTTCGGTATCCCCATCGGCAAGTTCCAAATGATCCAGGGGCAGATCGCCGACATGTATATCGAACACGAAGCGGCGAAATTCCTCGTCTACCGGTCCGCCTGGGAAAAGGACAAGCAGTGGCGGGAGACGGGCAAGGTCTTCAAGACCACGCTGAATACCTCCGTTGCCAAGCTCTACGCGGCGGAAGCCGCCGTCCACGCGGCGAACACCGCCATGAAGATCTACGGCTCCTACGGGTTCTCCACGGAATACCCGGTCGAGCGCTATTACAGGGATTCCAAGACCTACCAGATCGTGGAAGGGACCAGCAACATCCAGAAGGTGATTATCGCGGGGTTTGCCCTGGGATACAGAAAGTAAGCAGATAAAAACGCGAAACCTTGTCCGAAGGGGGAGGCGGCTCCCCCCTCGGACGACTGTTGCCTGAAAAGGAAGAGGGACATCATGAAGCTGAAAGGAAAAGTTGCGGTGGTTACAGGAAGCAGCCGGGGCGTGGGACGCTCGGTCGCCCTGGCGTTCGGCCGTGAAGGCGCCAACGTGGCGGTGAACTACTCGAGGAGTGAGGGCGCGGCCCAGGAGGTGGTCAGGCAAATCGAGGCCATGGGCCAAAAGGCGATCGCCGTCAAGGCGGATGTTTCCAAACGGGATGATGCCCAGGCCCTGCTGAAAGCGGCGGGTGATGCCTTCGGGAAGGTGGACATCCTGGTTAACAACGCGGGAATCACCCGGCCCGCCATGATGCACAAGATGACGGAAGAGCAGTGGGACGAAGTGGTGGACCTTCACATGAAGGGCACCTTCCTGTGCGCCCAGGCGGCCTACCCCTATTTCAAGGAACAGCAGTCCGGCCGCATCATCAACGTCACCTCCGTGGCGGGGATCGTGGGAACCGTGGGGCAGATAAACTACAGCGCCGCCAAGGGCGGCATCATCTCCATGACCAAATCGATGGCGCGGGAGCTGGCCCGTTACCAGGTCTGCGCCAACGTCGTCTCCCTGGGGATCGTGGCCACGGAGATGACGGAGAAGATCCGGACCGACCCGAAGCTCAAGGAAATCTACATGAATCGCATCCTGCTGAAAAAATTCGCGGAGCCGGACGACATCACTCCCGCGTTTGTCTTTCTCGCCTCGGACGAGTCGGGCTACATCACGGGCCAGCTCATCTGCGTCGACGGCGGTTATGGAATGATATGAATTCGGGCGAAAAACGAAGGCGAAGGCTGAATAGAGAGGAACATCGGGCGAGATGATGATACCTCTTTCCTTCAACCTTCAACCTTTAACCTTTTATAGGAGGGGTTGACGATGGCAGATGTACCAAAAGAAATACTCACATGGCAGATGGTTCAACCGACCGTCAAGAACAGGGAGACAGGGGAGGTAACGCCCGGCAAGCTGGAAAAGAAGGCGATCCCCGTTCCAGAACTGAAAGAGGGCGAGGTCCTGGTGGAGGTCGCGGGCTGCGGCGTTTGCCATACCGACCTGGGATACTTCTACGACGGTGTCCCGACGGTAAACAAGCCGCCCCTGACCCTGGGCCACGAGATCTCCGGGACGGTGGTGGCCGGGGACGCGGCGTGGGTCGGCAAGGAGGTCATCATCCCCGCCGTCATGCCCTGCCGGAAGTGCTATCTCTGCAAGACCGGGCGGGGAAACCGGTGCCTGGACCAGAAAATGCCGGGTAACAGCCTGGGGATTTACGGCGGCTTTTCCAGCCATATCCCCGTGCCCTCCATCGATCTCTGCGAGATCAAAGATCGGAAGGGGATCCCCCTGTCCCACTTCGCCGTGATCGCGGACGCGGCCACGACCCCGTTCCAGGCGTCGAAACGCGCCGACCTGCAGCCAGGGGATAACGTGGTCGTGGTGGGCATCACCGGCGGCGTGGGTCAGTACATGGGCCAGATTGCCAAGGCCCTGGGCGCGAAGACGGTCGTCGGCATCGCCCGGAACAAGGAGAAGCTGGAGCGGGCCCTCAAGTTCGGCGCCGATTTTGTCATCAACTCGACGGACAAGGACGCGCGCGCCGTCTCCAAGGAGTTCCGCGGCCTGTGCAAGGAAAACGGCCTGCCCAACTATGGCTGGAAGATCTTCGAGGTCACGGGGACCCGGCCGGGGCAGGATATCGCCCTGGCGCTGTTGAGCTTCATCGGAAAACTCATCGTCGTCGGCTTCGGGATGGCGAAGAACGAATACAGCATTTCACGCCTGATGGCCTTCGACGCGGAGATCATCGGAACCTGGGGCTGCCTGCCGGAATACTATCCCATCGTCCTGGACATGGTCCTGACCGGCAAGATCAACATCGAGAATTTCGTGGACACCCGGCCGATGAGCACCATCGCCGAGGCGTTCGAAGAGGCCCACAGGACGCCGCCCGTGAAACGGATCGTCCTCGAGCCTGATTTCTAAACCCAAAAAAGAGAAGGAGGTAGTGCTATGTCATTAGATTGGTTGCCAAGGGACAACAACATCAAGAACCACGCGATTTACGGGAATGAGCATTTCGGGACCGAGCCCCCCTGCACCATGTATGAACTCCATCCGGTGGTCGACCCGGACGGAAACGAAGTGGAAGGGCTCTACACCGCCTGGATCATCCTCAACAATCCCCGTCAGTACAACTCCTACACCACCGAGATGGTAAAAGGCGTCATCGCCGGCTTCCAGAAGGCATCCTCCGACCGGCGCGTCGTGGCTGCCATCTTCACGGCGGTGGGCGACAAGGCCTTCTGCACGGGCGGCAACACCAAGGAATACGCCGAGTACTACACCAAGCGGCCCCAGGAATACGCCGACTACATGGACCTCTTTAACGCCATGGTCGACTCTATCCTCATGTGCAAGAAACCGGTCATCTGCCGGGTCAACGGCATGCGCGTGGCGGGCGGTCAGGAAATCGGCATGGCCTGCGACCTGGCGGTTTCTTCCGACCTGGCCATCTTCGGGCAGGCGGGCCCCAAGCACGGTTCCGCGCCGGACGGCGGCTCCTCCGACTTTCTGCCCTGGTTTCTCAGCATTGAGGATGCCATCTGGAACTGCGTTTCCTGCGAGATGTGGAGCTCCTACAAGATGAAACGCCTCGGGCTGATCACCAAGGTGGCCCCGGTCCTGAAGAAGGACGGTAAATTTATCCGAAACCCACTGGTCATCACCGACAAGTATGTGGAGGACGGCGAGATCGTTTACGGCGAGTTCAAGACGGGCGCCGAGGCGAAGGAGGCCCGCGCCATGATCAAGGAACTGCCCACCGACTTCGAGCTGGTGGACAAGGAGGTCAACAAGATCGTCTGGACCTTCACCAACCTGATGCCCCACTGCCTCATGAAATCCATCGACAGCGTGCGGGCCAAGAAGAAGTTCTTCTGGGATCAGATGAAGCTGCCCAACAGACATTGGCTGGCCGCGAACATGAACTACGAGGCCTACATGGGCTTCAACGCCTTCAACACCAAGAAGATCACTGGCAAGGACACCATCGATTTCATCCGTTACCGCCAGCTTGTGGCCGAGGCGAGGGAGCTCAACGACGATTTCTACGAGGAAATCTTCGCCAAGCCCCAAAAGTAACCCGAAACCAAAACCGGTGGCCCGGGCGGGAGATCCGTTCGGGCCATCTCTCTATCCATCCATGAACACGATCTATCACCTCGTTCCGAAGGAGGAAGTCCGCGCGCGGGTTCGCCGCCTGCAGAAAGCCCTGCGGCGGGAAGGCGTCGAGGCCGCTCTCTTTGTCCAGAAGATGGACGTCTTCTATCTGACGGGCACCCTCCAGCGCTCCTACATTTTCGTCCCCGCCGCGGGGGAACCGGTCCACCTCATCAAGAAGGATGTCGCGCGCGGCGCGCGGGAATCGGGTATCGACCGAAAAGTCGCCATCCGCTCCCGAAAGGAGGTGCCGGGGCATATCCGCCGGTCCTACGGGAAACTGCCGCGAACGCTGGGGCTCGAGGCGGACGTCCTGCCCGTCCGGGAATGGCGGGTCTGGGAGGACCTCTTCCCGGGAAGCCGTCTCGTGGATGCCTCCGCCCTGCTGATGGGGCTTCGTTCCGTGAAGTCTCCCTATGAGATCGCAGTCATGGCCCGGGCGGGAAAAGTCGCCCGGGAGGTCTACGAATACGGGCGCAAGATCTTGAGGGAAGGCATGACGGAGATTGCCTTCGCGGGGGAAATGATGGCGAAGGCCTTCGCCCTGGGCCACGAGGGATTGCTGCGGATGCGGTCCCTGAACGACGAATCCTACTCCTGGCACATCCTCAGCGGAAAAAGCGGCGGCATTGTCAGTTACATCAACGCCCCGATGGGGGGGCTGGGCCTGTCGCCGGCCTTTCCCGTGGGGGCCTCGAGAAAACCCATCCGCGCTCGCGAGCCCATCATGGTCGATTTCGGCATCTGCCTGCGGGGATACCAGGTGGACGAAACCCGCATGTTCTGTATCGGGACCATGCCGAAGCGCTACCGGGACCTCTACCGCGCCATCATTCGGGTCCAGCACGCCATCCTCGAGGCCACCCGGCCCGGCATCCGGGGAAAGGATCTCTTCGAAATCGGCCTGGAAACGGCGGAGCGGGAGGGCATCTCGGACATCTACCTCGGCCCTCCCGGCAACAAGGTCAGTTTCGTGGGGCACGGCATCGGCCTGGAGATCAACGATCCCCCCTTCATCGCGAAGCGGGACGAAACCCCGCTTTCAGAGGGAATGACCTTCGCCCTGGAGCCCAAGCTGGTCCTAAAGGATGAAGCCGCCATCGGCATCGAGGACACCGTGGTGGTAACCCGGGATGGCATCCGCCGCCTGACCCCCATGAGACAGAGCATCTACCACGCGGCGGGCTGAAGGGCCACGCGAGGGAAAACCGCGACACCGGAAACAAGCGCCATGTCCGGCCTTATGAAACGCCCCTTTTAATGCGTGCCCACTTGAACGCCTCCGCGGAAATCCCCGATTTTTAGAGTTACTATAGCACAATTTCACCGTATCCTGGTTTTCGAAGTTTTTTCTGGGTTAAGAGGTTGGGGGTGGCGTGTGTCGCTTGACAAGTGACACCTGACGTGCAAAAGCTGCCCAAGCGAAAAATCTAAAAATACCCACGATTATAAAGCGCCCGGACCAGGTAACCCGTGCATGTATCATCAAGATTGACTTGGATTTCCTTGAGGTGTAAAGAGGAAATACGGAAAAAAGATAAAAGGGAATGTTCCCGCCAAGGAGTTCGATCCTGATATTTCATATGTTTATTCTGGGTTTGAAAATGGCCCCCTCGTCATGAATAATTATAACCCGCCGCCGAATTTTTTTGTAAGCCTATGTCTTTCAAGGAGTATCGTTGAGTTCATGGAATCATAACCTTTCTGGGGTTCAGATTTTTCATCAATCCCTTGATTCCTTCGGGAGCGAATCGGGCCTTAATGAGTGCATGACATGAAAAACGGTTTCTTCAGACTTTGAGGGGTGTAAACCCCGATCTTCAAACTATTATTGGACCGGATAAATGGAATTAAGTTATTGAAAATTTGAAGGATGTCCCTCTCGGTCTGCGTTCATCCCTTCTCAAACAGGCGCGCGTGGGTTCAAGGCGTCCAAGACCCTTTCCGCCAGTTTCCGGTCGAAGGTGGGAAGCGCCGCAAGTTCCTCCACGGAGGCGGCCCGGATGGCCGCGAGGGAAGGATAGGCCTGGTAGAGTATCTTCAGGCGTTTCTCCCCGATGCCGGGAATGGCCGTAAGCCGCGAGTCGAGGGCCTCGGACCCCCGCCGTTTCCGGTGGTAGGTGATGGCGAAGCGGTGCGCCTCGTCCCGGATGCGGGAGAGAAGCTTAAAGGCGGGATGGTGGGGGTCGAGACGGACCGGCTCTTTTTTCCCCGAGACGAAGAAGTAGTCGGAGAAGCGTGCCTTTTTCGAGCGGCCCTTGGCGATGCCCACGAGGGGGATGGGGGTAAGGGCTAGTTCCTTTAAGACCTCCTCCCCCGCCGCCAACTGTCCCTTGCCGCCATCCAGCAGAATCATGTCGGGCAGGACCCCTTCCTCCCGCTCCCGCTTCAGGCTACGAAGCAGGACCTCCATCATGGCCCCCACGTCGTCGCCGGGGGCCGCCTCCCTGACGCGAAACCGCCGGTAACGGGCCTTTTCCGGCGCGCCGTCCACGAAGGAGACCTTGGCCCCCACCGTCTGGCGGCCCTGGAGGGTGGAGATATCGTAGCAGGCGATCCGTCGCGGGGGCTTGGGAAGGCCGAGGGCCGCCTGGATCTCCCCGGTGGGATCGGCCGGGGGGCGTTTCAAGGTTTCGAACTTGACGCGGGCGTTCTCTCCGGCGAGGGAGAGGAGCTTGCGTTTCTCCCCCCGTTTCGGCACGTGAATAACGACCTTGCCGCCCCGCTTCTCCGACAGCCATTCCTGCAGAACCGCGGCGTCCGGCATGTCAAAGGGAACGAGGATCAGGGGCGGCACGAAGGCGTTTCGCCCGTAGAACTGGACGAGAAAGTCGGAGAGAAAGCCCGCCTCGGGGAACCCCCCGTCCTCCACCTCGGCGTAGTGGCTCCCCATCAGCGTGCCCCGGCGGAAAAAGGCCACGAAGACCCCCCACCGTCCTTCCCGGCGGACGGCGCCGAAGACGTCCACATCCTGCCGGTTGGGGCTGGCGATGGCCTGCCCCTCGAGGGTCCGGGTAACGGCCTTCAGCTCGTCCCGGTAGACGGCCGCCCGTTCGAAGTCGAGGGCCCGGGCCGCCGTCTCCATCTGGGCCTTCAGGCTCCTTGCCAGTCCCTCCCGGTTGCCCGTGAGAAAGAGCCGGGCCTCCCGGACGAGTTTCGCGTAAGCCTCCTTCGTGACATATCCCACGCAGGGAGCGAGGCACCGGTGGATCTCGTAGTTGAGGCAGGGGCGGGTCCGGCGGCTGAACTTGGCGTCGGAGCAGCTCCGCAGGGGAAAATAGCGGTGAAGCAGCCGGATGGTGCGGCGCGCCGACTCGGCGGAGGTGAACGGCCCCGCGTAGAAGGCCCCGTCCGCCTGAAACCGCCGGACGAACCGGATAGCGGGAAAGGGGTGCCGGGTATCGATGCGGATGCAGAGGTAGCGCTTGTCATCCTTCAGGTCCACGTTGTAACGGGGGCGGTGCCGCTTGACGAGGGCGTCCTCGAGGATCAAGGCCTCCTTTTCCGAGTTCGTGACGATGAAATCGATGGTGGCGATGCGGGAGACGAGGGTGAGGGTCTTGGCGTCCTTCTCCCCGCTACGGGCGAAGTAGCTTTTCACCCGGTTTTTGAGGGACTTGGCCTTCCCGATGTAGATGATCTGTCCCTCGGCGTTCCTAAAGAGGTAGACCCCCGGTTTTCGGGGCAGCCGGTCGATGGCCTCGGGGGTCAGCGTGGACCGGGGAGGTTCCGTTGCCGGTCGGGCCGTTTCGCGGGTCATCGGCGAAAGCGCACGCGGCGTTTTTTGGGTTTCTTGTGCCCGATGGGCCGCTCGCCCTTCAGGCGCCGGATCTTGTCCCGGATCTCCGCCGCCTTTTCAAAGTTGAGCCGCTCCGCCTCGTCCAGCATTTGCTGGGTCAGGGTCTCGATGAGGGCGGCCACGTCCCCCTCGGGAACCTCATAATCCGCCCTCTCCTCCCGCACCTCCACAGGCACCGTGAGGTAGTCCTTCTCGTAGATGGACTCCAGGATATCGCGGATCGACTTCTTGATGGTCTCCGGGGTGATACCCATCTTCGCGTTGTAGGCAAGCTGGATTTCCCGGCGCCGGGCGGTCTCGGCGATGGCCTGGCGCATGGACGGCGTCTCCCGGTCCGCGTAGAGGATGGCCGTTCCGTGGACGTTCCGCGCCGCCCGTCCGAAGGTCTGGATGAGGGAGGTTCTGGAACGGAGAAAGCCCTCCTTGTCCGCGTCAAGGATGGCCACGAGGGAGACCTCGGGGATGTCCATCCCCTCCCGGAGAAGGTTGATTCCCACGAGGACGTCGTAGGTGCCCATCCGCAGGTGGCGGATGATGTCGATACGCTCCAGGGTGTCGATGTCGGAGTGGATGTAGGCCACCTTGATCCCCAGGTCCTTGAGATACTCGGTCAAGTCCTCCGCCATCCGCTTGGTGAGGGTGGTCACCAGGACCCGCTCCCCCGCCGCGGCCCGTTTCCGGATCTCCCCCGTGAGGTCGTCCACCTGGTGCTTCGCGGGCCGGACGACGATCTCCGGATCCACCAGCCCCGTGGGCCGGATGATCTGCTCCACCACGTGGTCGCCCGCCTTCTTCAGCTCGTAGTCCGCCGGCGTGGCCGAGACGTAGATGACCTGCCCCACCGACGCCTCGAACTCCGCGAAGTTCAGCGGTCGGTTGTCCAGCGCCGAGGGGAGACGGAACCCGTATTCCACGAGGGTCTCCTTGCGGCTCCGGTCGCCGAAATACATGCCCCGGATCTGGGGAACGGTGACGTGGCTCTCGTCGATCATGATGAGGGCGTTGGGCGGCAGGTAGGACAGGAGCGTGGGCGGGGGATCGCCCGGCCGCCGCCCCGTGAGATGGCGGGAGTAATTCTCGATGCCCTGGCAGTAGCCGATCTCCTCCATCATCTCCAGGTCATACAAGGTGCGTTCCTCGATGCGCTGGGCCTCGATCAGCTTGTTCTGGGACTTGAAGAAGGCGATGCGCTGGGCCAGCTCCTCCCGGATGGCCTTCACCGCCTGCTGGCGGGTGACGCGGGTGGTCACGTAGTGGCTGGCGGGAAAGATGGTGACCCGGTCCAGCGAGGCGAGGCGTTTGCCCGTCAGGGGGTCGATCTCGTGGAGGGCGTCCACCTCGTCGCCGAACAGCTCGATGCGGATGGCGCGCTCGTATTCGTGGGCCGGGACGACCTCGATCACGTCCCCCCGCACCCGGAAGTTCCCGCGCGCCAGGTCGTAGTCGTTGCGCTGGTAGTGGATCTCCACCAGCTTCTTCAGGATCTCCTCCCGGGAGATGGTCTGTCCCCGGTCGAGGCAGAGGAGCAGGCCGTAGTAGGCCTCCGGCGAGCCCAGGCCGTAGATGCAGGAGACGCTCGCCACGATGATGACGTCCTGGCGGGTCAGCAGGGCCCGGGTGGCGGAATGGCGCATCTTGTCGATATCCTCGTTAATGGAGGAATCCTTGCTGATGTAGGTATCGGAATTGGGCAGGTAGGCCTCGGGCTGGTAGTAGTCGTAGTAACTGACGAAGTATTCCACCGCGTTTTCGGGAAAGAGGGTCTTGAATTCCCCGTAAAGCTGGGCCGCCAGGGTCTTGTTGTGGGAGATGATGAGGGTGGGACGGTTGACCCGCGCGATGACGTTGGCCATGGTGAAGGTCTTGCCGGAGCCCGTCACCCCCAGCAGCACCTGGTGGGGCACCCCGGCCCGGGTCCACTCGGTCAGGGCCGCGATCGCCTTGGGCTGATCCCCCTGCGGTTCGAAATCCTGGTGAAGTCGAAACGGCATAGGAAAAAATTACCATCGTCAAGAAAAAAGCGCAATGTTCGTCTATGCGACGCAATCACTTGATTTAAATCAAGGTCCTCCCTGTTTTCAGAGAGTATCCTTTTAAATAAAAAGTCGCATTCTGGGAAAAGGGTGCGGTAGGAGGCGGATCATGTCTAATTGGAAAGACAATAAGGAATCGTTCGAGGTAGTGGATGTCCGGGGTATCCGGGGAAACTTCCTTCCCATGCTGATGGCCAAGGCGAAAAAGAAGGCGGCCGGGGAAGGGATGTGCGTGGTGCAGAGTTTCGAGCCCATCCCGCTGTATTCCGCCATGGAGGAACTGGGATTCGAACACGAGACGGTGAAGGCGGCGGACAACGAGTACCGGGTCTACTTTCACCGTGAAGAGGTAAAGCAGCCGGACCTGCCCGGCGGGATGGACGTGCCCCTCAAACCGACGGCCATCCTCAATTTCAAGGAGATCGCCGACGAACTGGCCAACATCGTGGTTCCCTTCTGGAAGCTCATCTGGGAGCGGGAAAACCCGGCCATCGACCAGAGGACCCGTTTTCTCCTCTCCCTCGCCAACGGGGTCGGCGGCGGTCGCTTTCGACAGGCCACCCGGGAACTCATCAAGGCCTACGCCTTTGGGGTCACCTCCGAGGTGCTGGACGAGCTCTTCGAGTTGTTCGTCTGGAACCAGGGGGTGGGAACCTTCGCCTCGGAGATCGGGCCCTCCCCCCTCTTCGGCGCCTACAAGCTGATAAAGAAACTGGAGGCCAAGGGTGTGGAGCGTTCCGACATTGTCAGGGAACTCATCGAGAAATTCGGGGAGAAGAATCCCGACGTGGGGACTATGTATCGGGCGAGGAGCTGAGGAGGTTCTTGACAGGCGCGCGGTTCAAACGGTATCCATGAAAGCGCATGAGTCTGATACAACGAGAACATAACGAGTTCTTAGAGGAGTTTTAAATGACGATACCTGGAAATTTTTTGACGTCCGGCATGGGAGTGCTTCCACATACCGACCTGGAAAAGGGGTTGGCACTGGCCATGAGCGTTGATATTCCCTTCTGGCCTCAACTTCCCAAGATGCGCTACGAGGAGGACATGTACGCCCAGGTGGCGCACCGGTTTCCCGGCTCCAACATCAACGTGGATAAGCGGAAGGTGGAGTTCAATCAGGCTACCTTCTACGAGGACCTGGAAACCTATCTCTTCAAGGTGGACGATCCCCACTTCTTCCAGCTCACCCCAGAGGCCTCGCTGGTTTTTCACCTCTTCCTGGAGAAAGACCTTTCCGGCTACCCGGCCATCCGCGGCCAGATGGAGGGTCCCGTGAGTTTCGGACTGGTGGTCCACGACGAGAACGACCGGCCCATCCTCTATATCGACGAGGTTCGGCAGATCCTCTTCGATTTCGTGGCGCGGAAGGTCAACGCCCAGATGGACCAGCTCCGCGAAAAGAACCCCAACGCCTTCATGTTCATCGATGAGCCGGGCATGCAGTTTATCTTCTCCGCCCTCTCCGGTTACGGCGACATCCAGGCCAAGGATGAGATCAACGCCATGTTGGACGAGGTCAAGGGAGACCGGGGAATCCACCTCTGCGGCAACCCCGGCTGGGGGTTCATGCTCGACCTGGATATCGATATCCTGTCGTTCAACGCCTACGATCGGGGCGACGTCTTCGTGGGTTACGCGGATCGCATCAAGGCCTTTTTCGAAAAGGGCGGAGTCATCGCCTGGGGTATCGTTCCCGTGGTCTTTGAGGATTTCAACAAAGAATCTTTCGAGACCCTCTACCAGAAGATCGTGGGGATCCTGGACAGTCTGGCAACGAAGGGAATCGGCCGGGACCTGCTCCGGGAGCGGTCTCTCCTGATGCCGGCCACCTGTTCTCTTGTCAATCCCGACGGCGACGCCACGGTGGAAAACGGCTACAAGCTGCTCCGCGAGATCTCGGAAAAGCTGAAGAAAGAATACAAATAAAGGCAGTCTCCTACTCTTTTTTTCGCTGGGCGAATTCCTCCAGCTTTTCCTGCCGTTCCGGCGCGGAAACGGTGGCGAGGCACGCCTCTACCTCGTAGTCCATCAAGGCCTCCAGGCTGACCTCCCGGGCCATGTTGAGTCCTTTCTTGATGAGATGGATGGAAAAGGCGGAGTTTTCCGTGATCTTGCGCGCCTGGGTCATGGCCTCGTCCATGAGGCTGTCGTCCGGGACGACCTTGTTGACCAGCCCGATGCGTTCCGCCTCCTTTCCGTCGATGGTGTCGCAGGTGAAGAGGAGCTCCTTCGCCTTGCCGGGCCCTACCAGGTCCTGGAGCAGCCGCATGGCGCCGCCGGTCACGGAGGAGGAGACCCGGGCCTCGGGGGAGCCGAATTTGGCGCTCTGCGCCGCGATGCGGATGTCGCAGGCGAGGGAGAGTTCGTAACCCGACCCCAGGGCGTAGCCGTTGACCGCGGCGATGGTCGGCTTGGGGAAACGGATGATGCGGCGGGAGACCTCCTGGAGGTGCGTCAGGTAGTCCCGGTAGGCGCTCAGCGACCGGCCCTTGGAGTCCTTCAGGTCCGCGCCGGTGGAGAAGGCCCGACCCTCCCCCGTGAAGATCACCGCCTTGATGGTATCGTCCTCGAGGGCGTCCGCCAGCGCGTCCTCCAGGTCGAGCCAGAGCTGCTTGTTCATGGCGTTCAACACGCGGGGACGGTTGAGCTTGATGACGGCCACGCCGTCACTCTTTTCGTAGAGGATACATTCGTAAGACATGATGGTCTCCTTTATTTTGGATTGAAGGTCAAAAACGCCGACATGCCGGGAAGGAGCCCCTTTAAAGGATGATCCTCGCGTCGACGATGGCGGCGCCCTTCTCGTGGGCGATGACGGGGTTTAAATCCATCTCCCGGATCTCCGAGTTCTCCACGGCGATTCGGGAGACGCCGAGCAGGATTTTCTTCAAGGCCTCCGTGTCTTTCGGGGCCTGCCCCCGGATGCCCGTAAGGAGGGGATACCCCTGGATCCGGCGAATCATCTCATCCGCGTCCGCGGGGGTAAGGGGCGCCACCCGGAAGGTCACGTCCTTCAACACCTCCACGAAGATGCCGCCCAGCCCGAACATGACCACGGGGCCGAACTGGGGGTTCCGGGTCATGCCGATGATACACTCCTGCCCTTTTTCGGCCATGGGCGCCACGAGGATCCCCGCGATTTCACTTTCATCAACGACCTTCCGTGCGTTTCGTATAATCTCTTCAAAGGCGCCGGCCACCTCTTCCGGCGTGCCCAGGCCGATCCGAACACCGCCCACGTCGGATTTATGCACGATGCCCCGCGAGACGATCTTCAACGCCACGGGAAAGCCCGTTTCCTCCGCCGCCCGGGCGGCCTCATCGGCGGTTTTCGCCAGGGAAGCCGGGGGGACGGGAATCCCGTAGGCCGCGAGAACCGCCCGCGCCTCCGTTTCCAGGAGGGTCTGAACGCCCTTTTCCTTCAGGGGGCGCAGGATTCGCTCGGCTGCCGGGTTTCTTTCGCCCGTCGTTTCCAGCAAGGGGGTGTCCTTTGGCCCGAGGATACGCGCCGCCGCCTTTGCCATGGCGCCGAGACAGAAGGCGGCGCGCTCCGAGGAGCCGAAGACGGGAATCCCGTTGTCTTCCAGGACGCGGAGGGATTCGAAGGGTGCGTGGGCGAAACTGGTGTGCATGATGAGGGGCTTCTTGTAGGTCTTCACGAAATTTGTCAGGTCCCTGGCCGCCTGAATCTCGAGCGCCTCCACGTGGGGGGCGATAATCTCCTTGAACCCCCCGAAAAAGCCCGTGATATAGATGGCGTCCACCTCGTCGCTTTCCATGCAGACCTTGCAGCATTCCGTGATGACGTGGGGATTCTCCTCCGCCGTGCCGCCGTAGTCGATGGGATTCTGGGCCGGCATCCCCTTCAAAAGAAAGGGGCGGATCCTTTCCTGGGTCTTACGGGAGAGGACGGGGACCTCCAGGCCGTGCGTTTCCGCGTTGTCGGCGGCCACGGAGTTGTCACCGCCCCCCTCCGACAGGATGGCGACGCGCCGCCCCCTGGGGAGGGGGAGCTTGCTGAAGCATTCGGCCAGATCGAACATCACGTCCACGTTGGTTACCCGCAGGATTCCCGCCTGTTCGAAGGCCGCCTGCACGACCTTGTCATCCGCGGCCAGGGACCCCGTGTGGGAGGCGGCGGCCCGGGCCCCCGCGCCGGAACGCCCCACCTTCAGGGCGACGATGGGTTTCTTGCGGGTCACCTTGCGGGCGGCCGCCACCAGCTTGTCGCCCTCTCGGATTCCCTCCATGTAGATGCAGATGACCTTGGTGTCCGGGTCCTCGGCCAGGTACGCGATGTACTCGTGAAACTTGACCCCGATGGCGTTCCCCGCGCTGATGATCTTGCTGAAGCCGATGCCCTGGACCTTGGCGTAGTGGGTCAGGGAGTCGATGATGTTGCCGCTCTGGGCGATGATGGCCACGGGTCCCGGTTCGATGGGCGGGACGCCCAGGAGGTTCATCCTGGCCGCCCGGCTGAACATCCCGCTGCAGTTGGGCCCGATGATGCGCACATCCCCTTTCCGCGCCTTTTCGAGGATCCGGGCCTCGATCTCCTTGCCCTCCTTGCCCGTTTCCCCGAGCCCCGCCGTAATGATGACGGCGCCCTTGGCCCGCTTCTGAACGCACTGGTCGATCACGTCGGGGATGAACGGGGCGGGAATCACGATCATCACCAGGTCCACCGGTTCGGGAACCGCCTCAAGGGAGGGGTAGGCCTTTCGCCCGAAGAGACGCTCCCGTTTCGGGTTGACGAGGAAGACCTTACCGGCGTATCCCCCTTCCAGCAGGCTCCGCGTGCGCCGTTCCGCCGCCTTCCCCGGCGTTTCCGATGCCCCCACGATGGCGATGGAGGCCGGATTGAAAATCTTTTCAAGACTGGTTTCCATGTGTTCTCCTCTATATGTAATATTTCCTGCAATAAATTAAAATTTGCAGGACTTATTACACTATAGATGCGGTTTTTTTCTTTGTCAAGATGCCGGGATAATTTTTAAGGCAGGATTTTGTTTCTTAGCGACAGGTTGCCTGTAAAAGAGAGAAGCCGGGTAATCGGCGATTACCCGGCTTCTCAGGGAGGGAGGGTGAGATAAAGTTAAGCGGCATCCAGTTCGCGACGTTTTTCCATGTCGTAGAGGATACGTTCTCTCGCCTTGTCGATGCCGAGTTCCTTACGCTTCTTGTCGATGTGCGCGATCATCATCTGCGCCGCCTTGACCGGATCCTGCTCAAACGCCCACATCCCCTTCAAACTGTCTTCGTATTTCTCAAACAGATACTTCGTC
>JALSPC010000172.1 GCA_026986155.1 bacterium | reverse complement strand
AGGCAGGAGTTGACCGCCTTTCCGTCGATAATCACTGTGCAGGCCCCGCATTCGCCCACGCCGCACCCTTCCTTGGGGCCCATCAGCTCGAAATATTCTCTCAGGGTTTTCAGCAGACTCCACGCGACCGGCACCTCGGCTTCGACTTGATCCCCGTTCAACGTGAATGATACCGTAATCTTCTTCATCGCTAACTCCTTTGTCATCGCTTCTTCGATCTTTCAAGGGCCCTGGCGGCCATCCTCGGCACGAACGTTTCAAAAACCTCCCGGCGGTACCACGCCTTCCCGCGGAGGCTGTCTCTCGGGGAGGTCTCCCGCGCGGCGATCCTGCCCGCCTCTTTGAGGACCTCGTCCGAGAAGGACTTCCCCCGCAGGAACGCCTCCGCTTCCAAGGCCCGGAGGGGGGTGGGCGCCGCGACGCTCAAGGCGATCCGCGCCGTCTTGATGGTATCGCCGTCCATCTTCAAAAAAACCGCCACGCCCAGGATGGGCAGGTCCATCGCCTTGCGCCGGGCGTGTTTGTGATAGGCGCTGCCGAAACCGCCTTCCACGACGGGGATCTCGAATTCCACCAGGATCTCGTCTGGCGCGCGGACCGTCCGAGAGGGGCCCGTAAAAAAATCCTTCAGGGGAACCTTCCGGGTCCCCTTGGGGCCCTTCAGGACCGCGGTCGCGTCCAGGGCCAGGAGGGGAGCCGCCGTGTCCGCAGAAGGGGCGGCGTTACAGATATTCCCGCCCACGGTAGCCACGTTCCGTATCTGCACGGACCCAACCTGGGAGGCGCCGTCGTGCAGGGCGGACAATTCTTCCCGCGCGAGGGGGCTGGTTTCCAGCATTCTGTGGGTTGTCAGGCCCCCGATGTGGTAGGCATCGTCGTCTTTTTTAATGTAGGCCAAATCCTCGAGGCCGCGCAGGGAGATGAGGGCCTCCGGCGCGATCTTCCGGTTCCGGATGTTCACCATGACATCCGTTCCTCCGGCCACCAGGACGGCCTTTTCGCCGTAGCGATGGAGAAAGGAGAAAACCTCGTCCAGGGTCTTCGGCTTCAAATAGTCATAATCAATCATTCTGACTCCCTTCTTCAGTTGTTGTAGCGGTTGTCAAAGATACGTTTGCTCTTTCTCTCCGTCCTGGGCAACGTTCCGTAGTCAACG
Organism: bacterium; assembly: GCA_026986155.1. GTDB lineage: Bacteria > Desulfobacterota > S145-22 > S145-22 > S145-22 > JAOZMY01. Next base: position 6,029 of record JALSPC010000172.1, on the reverse strand, counting down.
ATCTCGACGGACGCGCTTACCAGGATTTCCTTCTTGATCCTGTCACGGATGCGCCCGGCCAGTTCTTCGTCCTTGTCGGGAGAGCCGGCGGGGTCTCGCTCCACCTTGATGGTCATGTAGTCCTTGCCGTCCGCCTTCCGCTCCAGGATGACCTGGTACTCGCTCGCCACGCCCTCCGTGTAGGAAAGGATATGGTCGATCTGCCCCGGGTATATATTCACCGCCCGGAAGATGAACATGTCGTCGCTACGTCCCATGATCCGGTCGTGTATGGGAAAGATACTCCCGCACGAACAGGGGTCGGGGATCAGGCGCGTCAAGTCGCGGGTTCGGTATCTCACCAGGGGCGCGGCCTCCTTCCGCAGCGTCGTGACCACCATCTCCCCCGTCTCTCCTTCGGGAACGGGCTGAAGGGTTTCCGGGTCGATGATCTCCAGAATGTAGTAATCCGCCCAGTAGTGGATCCCCTCATGCTTCGGGCAGTCCAGACCGGTTCCCGGGCCGTAGAGTTCCGTCAGCCCCGGGATGTCAAAAGTGTGTTCCACCCCCAGCATCTTCCGGATCCGTTTCCGCATGGCATCGCTGCTCCGTTCCGCCCCGAAGATTACCTTCTCCAGGGCGATTTCGTTCTGCAACTTGCGCTTCTCGATCTCCTCCGCCAGAAGAAGGGCCATGGAAGCCGTGCAGCAGAGCACCGTGGTCTTCAGGTCAACGAGCATCTGGATCTGGATATCGATGTTGCCCGGGCCGACGGGTATGGCCATGGCGCCGAAGCGCTCCACCCCCGCCTGGAACCCCGCGCCCGCCGTCCACAGGCCGTAGCCCACCGCGATCTGAACTCGGTCCTCACGGGTGCAGCCGGCGATCTCGAAGCACCGGGCGAACATGTCGGCCCAGTCGTCGATATCCTTCTTGGTGTAACTCAAGACCTTTCGTTTTCCCGTGGTGCCGGAGGAGGCGTGAATCCGGACGATGCGGTCGAACGGCACCGACCGCAAAGGAAAGGGATACCCCGCCCGCAGGTCGTCTGTTACGGTGAAGGGGAGCTTCGTTATGTCATCAAGAGAGCGAATATCCGAAGGCTTCACGCCCTGTTCGTCGAACCGTTTCCGGTAGAACTCGGAGTTTTCGTAAACGTGCCGAACCGTCCATTTGAGCCCCTCAAGCTGAACCTGGCGGATCTCGTCAAGCGTCTTGTAGGGCGGGAAGAATGAGTCGCTCATTGCTTTCTCCTTTCCCTTATGATATCCATTAGTTGAAATAAATACCCCATATTTTACTTTAATTTTTTAGGCCCCGGGAACACAGGCGCGAACCGCCGCGTCCGCCTGTGTCTCGAACTTCTTGAAATTTTCCCTGAAGCGTCCAGCGAGCTCCCTTGCCTTTTCTTCGTAGGCATCCGAATCCTTCCATGTTTTCCGGGGATCGAGAATCTCGTCCGGAACCCCGTCACACCGCACGGGAACCTCCAGCTTGAAGATGGGATCGTGCCGCGTTTCCACCTGGGCCAACGACCCGTTTAAGGCCGCTTTGACCATGGCTCGGGTGTAGGGGAGATGGATCCGCTTCCCCACGCCGTAGGGACCGCCGCTCCATCCTGTATTGATGAGCCAGCAATTCACGTTGTGTTTCCTTATCTTCTCGCCGAGGAGACGCGCGTAGACCGTGGGATGCAGCGCCATGAAGGGCGCGCCGAAGCAGGCGCTGAAAGTGGCCTGGGGCTCCGTGATGCCCCGCTCCGTTCCCGCAACCTTGGCAGTGTATCCCGACAGGAAATGGAACATGGCCTGTTCCGGTGTCAGCTTGGACACGGGGGGCATCACCCCGAAGGCGTCCGCCGTGAGCATGACGATGTTTCTGGGCTGTCCCCCGACACCCTCGCGTATGGCGTTGGGGATGTGGGGAATGGGATAGGCGGCCCGGGTGTTTTCCGTTAGGGAGGCGTCGTTGAGGTCGATTCGTCGGGTATTGATATCAAAGGCCACGTTTTCCAGAATAGTACCAAACTTCCGGGTGCACTCGTAGATCTCCGGCTCGTGTTCCTTCGACAGACGGATAACCTTCGCATAGCACCCACCCTCAAAGTTGAAGACCCCGTCTTCTCCCCAACCGTGCTCATCATCCCCTATGAGCTTCCGTTCCGGATCGGCGGATAGGGTTGTCTTTCCCGTGCCGGACAGCCCGAAAAAAATGGCCACGTCTCCCTCGGGACCCACGTTGGCCGAGCAGTGCATGGAAAGGATCTTCTCCTGGGGGAGCAGAAAATTCAAAATCGTAAAGACGGATTTTTTGATCTCCCCCGCGTAGCTCGTTCCCCCAACCAGGATCATCTTTTTTCCGAAGTTTACCAAGACAAAGGCCTCGGAGTGAGTCCCGTCGAGCTGGGGCACGGCCCGGAAGTTCGGGACATTGATGATGAGAAACTCGGGATCGTGCGACATCAACAGGCTGCGATCCTTCAGCTGGACGAACATGTTCCGGGAGAAGAGATTGTGCCAGGCCGTCTCCGTGATGACGCGGATGGGAACCCGGTGCTCTGGATGCGCCCCCGCATAGCAATCCTGGACGTAGATATCCTTGCCCTGCAGATAGGCCTGGAGCCGGTAGAGCAACAGATCGAATTTTTCCGGATCGAAGGGACGGTTCACGTCGCCCCACCATATCTTGCTCTCGCTGGTCGGTTCTTTGACGATGAACTTGTCGTTCGGCGACCTGCCCGTGTAATGTCCGGTCCGCACGCAGACGGGGCCCAGATGAACGATCATTCCTTCCCTCCTTCGGACGATCTCCTCGTAAAGGGCCGGCGTCGAGAGATTCCAGTGAATGTGACTTACATTTTTAAAGCCGTATGACTCTATGTCCCTTCGTATCTTTGACTCCATGTTCCCCTCCCCGTTTGTGAATTAAAACACTATTTATTTTTTACCAACATGACATTTGAGTGTCAAGGTTTTTGGTTACGTATCGAGGGCCTTGGCGTTGTACAAAATCACGCCCTTTTGGACATCGTAAACCCCCGAGATTGTGATGCGAAGGCGCAGGATGGAGGTAAACGAGAGGAACCCGAAGGTCCAGAGGGGATCCGGAAGTCGTGATCCCTTTTCTTTCAAGATACCTCGGAGGTCTTTCAATGTCCGGGCGATCGCTTCCATGGCCTGAGGGCTCATCATCCCCCCAACGGGCAGGGGCCAGCGGTAGAGGGTTTCTCCTTGTGATCTGACAACAACGCCGCCTCCCATCTCCAGGACCTCATTGGCAGCCAGCGCCATCTCGCTGTCGTCGGCGCCCATGACCAGCAGGTTGTGCGCCTCATGGGCCACGGATGAGGCCACTTGGGTCCGTCCGTCCAGGCCGAACCCGTGTACGTAGCCGACGCCCACCCCGGCCTCGGGACCGCGGCGGTGAATCAGGGCAAGCTTCATGACGTCCCGGGCGGGATCCGCCGCGCCGTCCACGGTGCCTCCCGGCGTCCATTCATAGATTCCCGTAACCGTATGGTTGACGACGTCGATGACGGGGATGCCATCGGGAAACCCGGCGGGGTACCGGGCCTTGAAGGTCCCGGCGTCGAGGGTGGAAATCTCGAAGGGACGGCCGTTTGGGATCTTCGCGTGGAAATACGGTGTGTCCGCCACCCATTTCCCTTCCCGCGCGAGACATTCCCCTCCCACCCAAACCTCCCGAGGGGTCGGGTCGGAAAGGTCGCTTAGGATGTTAAAATCGGCCAGGCGACCCGGCGCGAGGGCCCCAAGATGTCTCTCCAGACCGAAATAGACGGCGGGGTTCAGGGTCACCATCCGGATGACGGAAGCCGGATCCGCGCCGTAACGGATCGCTTCCTTCAAAACGTAGTCCATGTATCCCTTCTCAACGATCTCGTCGGCAAAGAGTCCGTCGGGCGTCAGCATGATCCGCGGGTGATACGCCTTCAGATAGGGACGCAGGCGGTCGAATTCCCTCCGGATCGACCCCTGACGAATCATCACGTGGAGTCCCAGTCTGAGCCTTTCTTCCACGTCTCGAAGCGCCATGGACTCGTGGCAGGAGGTTGTGCCCGCCGCCACCAGGGCGTCGAGCTTTTCTCCCCGGGCCCCCACGGTATGTCCCTCCAGCCTCCCCGTGGCCTCCAGGACGGTAAAGAGTTTCTTGAGCAGCGTCTCATCCTCCCGGACCACCTTCACCCAGGGCGTCAGCTCACTCCCGCTCCGAATGAGCCCACGGAGCTTGAGAATTTTTTTCACCTTTGCCAGGTCGTAGAGATCCTCCCCCTCGACGGGATAGGGGGGCGAAGCAAGGGGAATCCCGCTCAGGAAACGGACGGGAAAAACTTCGGCGGCCTCGAGGACCTTCAGGAACCCCTCCATGCCGAGGCCGTTGGCCATGTCGTGGGAGTCCGAGAAGAGGGCCGTGGTCCCCGTGACAACCACGGAACGGGCGAACACCCAGGGGGGATAAAAGAGGTCGGTATGGGCGTGGGCGTCGAAGTAGCCTGGGACCACGACGGCCCCTTTCAGGTCGAATACCTCGGTTCCCTCCCCTGTCACGTGATTGCCTGGAGGCCGCAGGGTGGCAATTCGTGTTCCTGAAAGGGCGATATCCTGTTTCAGGATCTCCCCCGTGAAGACGTTCAGGATCTTCCCGTTAATGAACACCTTATCCGGCGCATGTTTTCCAAGGGCCACCCGAATCCGTTTCTTGTAATCCGGAAAAGTCTCTTTCTGCCAGAATGTCATGGCGCTATCCTGCCTCCCTTTTCGCTCTTTCCACCCCTGCCTCCCTGACGAAATAGTAGCAGAGCACTCCTACGAGGGAGGCGATAAAGCAGATCCGGAATCCCCAGTAGAACGCTTGCGGCGTCAAGGTTTCGGATCCGGAGATCCTTTTGATGAAGGCCCCTATTCCGTGCTGAAAGGTAGCCGCGCCCAGCATGGTAAAAAAATTGACCCCCGTCATGGCCACTCCCGATATCTTTTTCGGGAGGAGTTCTTTGATATTGGCATACATGATCCCTCCCGATGACGTAAAAAACCCCATACCCGCGAAGGAAGCCAGCAAGATTACGTCCGGGAGGGATTTCGCCGGGATGCAAAGGGGCAGCATCATGAGGCTGTAGCCGGCCATCCCGAGCAGAACGACCCGTTGACGGTTCTTCATAATCTTGTCCGAGATGTACCCGATGACGGGCCCGCCAATGATGAAACCGAGAGGAAAGGCCAAGAGAAAATCCCCTGACTTTATCAGGGAGAAGTGATGAATCTTTCTTAAGAAAGGCCCCGCCCAGAGCCCCGAGATGGCCACGTAGGTGCCGTAGCGGACGAAGGTGGTTGCGGCGATCAGCCAGAAACTGGGATGTTTGAAGACGAGGAGAAAATCGCGTTTCGTGGCACGCTCCATTTTCTCTTTCTCGTGCCGACCCTTGTGACGCGGCGCCTCCCGGACCTTGAGGACAATCCAGACGACGATCAAGAGGTGGCAGGCGGCCATGCCGAAGAAGGCGGCCCGCCAGCCGACCCTTGCCACCACCTCGGCCAGCGGGGCCGTGGCTGCGATGACCCCGAGGGTGCCCACCGAGAGGATCAGGCCCGAGGCCGTGCCGAAGGCGTTTTCGGGATACCAGTTGATGAGGAGCTTGAAGGTCCCCATAAGCCCGCAGGCCATGCCGATTCCAATAAGGGCCCGTCCCGTCAGGGCCATGGCAAGATTTTTCGCTCCCGCAAAGATAACGGCCCCCACGAAGCCGATGAGGGCGAGAACCACGAGGGTGCGCTTGGCCCCGAACAGGTCCATGGCCGCCCCCATGGGAAGCTGCACGAGAGCGAAGGCGTAAAAGAAGATGGAGCTCAAGAGCCCAAGGGTCTCCGCGTTGAGGCGGAGGTCCCGCATCAGGTCGATGGCGATGACGGCGGACGAGGTGCGATAAAACTGGGAGAAGAGAAAAAAGAGGCCCAGGGGGACGAACATCCAAACGAGGCCCATATGATGACGGAAGGTCTTTGCGTTCTCTGAGACCATGGGGTTATGATACACGT
>JALSPC010000171.1 GCA_026986155.1 bacterium | reverse complement strand
GGACGCCACGACCCTGACAGAGGCCGGATACGTGGGCGAGGACGTGGAAAACATCATCCTAAACCTGCTCCAGGCGGCCGATTACGACGTGGAACGGACGGAGAAGGGCATCGTCTACATCGATGAAATCGACAAGATTTCCCGGAAGACGGACAGCCCGTCCATCACCCGGGACGTTTCCGGAGAAGGGGTCCAGCAGGCCCTCCTGAAGATTATCGAGGGAACGGTGGCCAACGTGCCGCCCAAGGGCGGACGGAAGCATCCCCAGCAGGAGTTTCTCCAGATAGACACCACCAATATCCTCTTCATCTGTGGTGGCGCCTTCAATGGCCTGGAAAAGATTATCGAGCGCCGGCTGGGCGGCTCCACCCTGGGTTTCGAGGCGGACATCAAGACGAAGGTGGAAAAGGAGCTGGGTGAGATTCTGAAAGAGGTCCAGCCGGAGGACCTTCTCCGTTTCGGCCTGATCCCTGAACTGATCGGGCGGCTTCCCGTCATCGCCACCCTGAATGAGCTGGACGAGGATGCCCTCGTCGAGATTCTCAAGAAACCGAAGAACGCCCTCGTGAAGCAGTATCAGCGTCTCATGGAGATGGAAAACGTGAAGATTACCTTCACCGACGGGGCCTTAAAGGCGATTTCCAGGGAGGCTATCAATCGGAAATCGGGCGCGCGGGGATTGCGATCTATCATGGAACATGTGATGCTGGACCTCATGTACGAGATTCCCTCCAAGAACAACGTGAGGGAGGTCGTCATCAGCGAGGAAGTCATCAACAACCGTGAGAATCCCATTGTTGTCTATGAAAACGAGGTGGATGTAGCTTAGATGGAATACAAAGGCATACCTCAGGAATATACGCTTCCTCTTCTGCCTCTGCGGGAGGTGGTCCTTTTTCCCTACATGATCGTTCCCCTCTTCGTGGGCCGGGAACGTTCCGTCAGGGCCCTGGAGATGGCCATGGAACGGGAAGGCGGCCGTCTCATGTTTGCCACCCAAAAGGAGGCGAAGATCGTCAATCCCACCCCGGACGACATCTATCCCGTGGGAACCATCGGGACCATCGTTCAGATGCTGAAGCTTCCGGACGGATCGGTCAAGGTTCTCGTGGAAGGACAGCGGCGGGCGAGAATCACCGAGTTTGTGCGCGAGGAGGACTATTTTGCTATTCGCGCGCGGGAGATCCCGCGAAACCATGTTGTAAACCCGGAAGTCCTGGCGCTGGTTCGCAGCGTCAAGGCCAATTTCGAACGGCTGGCAAAGCTCAAAAAGGGGATTCCGGCGGAAATCGTGGACGCCTTGCGTGACATGGAGGACCCCGAGCGCGTTTCGGACACCCTGGTCGGGCATCTGGAACTGAAGCTGGAGAAACGGCAGCGATTCCTCGAGGAGCCTTCTCCCCTCATCCGCCTTGAAATGCTCCTGGAGAACATCCAGGCGGAGATAGAGATTATCCACGTGGAGCGCAAGATCAACCGCCGCATCAAGAAACAGGTGGAGCAGACCCAGAAGGAGTTCTACCTCAACGAGCAGATGCGGGCCATCCAGAAGGAGCTGGGTGAGAAAGGGGATTATCTCAACGAGATACGGGAGCTGGAGGAGAAGATAAATAAGAAAAGGATGTCGAAAGAGGCGGCGACACGGGCGAAGGAGGAATTGAAAAAGCTGAAACTGATGCCGCCCATGTCCGCCGAGGCCTCGGTGGTGCGGAATTATATCGACTGGATCCTTTCCCTTCCCTGGTACGAATACACGAAAGACAAAATTGACATCGACGAAAGCATGCGCATCCTGGACGAGGATCACTATGGTCTGAAAGAGGTCAAGGAACGCATCGTCGAATACCTGGCAGTCCAGAAACTCGTGGGGAAGATCCAGGGCCATATCCTCTGCTTCGTGGGGCCGCCCGGCGTGGGGAAGACCTCGCTGGCCAAATCCATCGCCCGGTCCATGGGACGCAAGTTTGTCCGCCTTTCCCTGGGAGGCGTTCGGGATGAGGCCGAGATCCGGGGACATCGCCGCACCTACGTGGGGGCTTTGCCGGGAAAGATCATCCAGTCCATGAAGAAGGTGGGAAGCGGCAATCCCGTCTTCCTCCTGGACGAGGTGGACAAGATGAGCACCGATTTCCGGGGGGATCCTTCCTCGGCGCTTTTGGAGGTCCTCGATCCGGAGCAGAATAACACCTTCAACGATCATTATCTCGACCTGGACTACGACCTGTCCCATGTCATGTTCATCACCACGGCCAACTACCTCCCGGCCATTCCTCCGCCCCTTCGGGACCGGATGGAGATTATCAAGATGGCCGGATACACGGAGGTGGAGAAACTTCAGATTGCCAAACGCCATCTGGTAGGTAAGCAGATAGAGCGGACGGGGCTGAGGGACAAAGGAATCCGTTTCACTGACGCGGCTATCCTGCGGATCATCCGGCATTATACTCGAGAAGCGGGGGTGCGGAACCTGGAGCGGGAGATTGCGTCCGTGTTGAGGAAGGTGGCCAAGGAGGTCGTCCGGGATGAGACCGTCCGGGATCTGAAGATTACCCACAAGAATATTCCTAAATACCTTGGGGTTCCCAAATTTCGCTACGAGAAGGGCGAAAAGGAAGATCGCGTCGGGATTGCCAAGGGCCTGGCTTGGACGGAGGTGGGCGGAGAGCTCCTCGTCATTGAGGTGACGACGCTTCCCGGGCGCGGGAAATTGACGGTCACGGGGAAATTGGGGGACATCATGAAGGAATCCGCCCAAGCGGCCGTCAGTTACATTCGGTCCCGCGCGGACGAATTGGGCCTCAAGCGAAATTTCTACCAGAGGCTGGATATTCATATCCACATTCCCGAGGGTGCCACGCCGAAGGATGGACCCTCCGCGGGGATTACCATGGCGACGGCCCTGGCCTCCGCCCTGGTCCAAAAGCCGGTGCGAAGCAGTATCGCCATGACGGGGGAGATTACCCTTCGGGGACGGGTCCTTCCCATTGGGGGGCTCAAAGAGAAAATCCTCGCCGCGCACCGCGCCGGCATCACGGATGTCTTGGTTCCCATGGAAAACGATAAGGACCTAAAAGAGATCCCGAGTCGGATCTTGAAGACGCTTAACATTCACTTGGTGGAGCACATGGATGAGGTCCTGAAGCAGGCCGTCATCGGATTGGAATTTCTCCCCCTGGGGGAACCAGCGCCGGCGGCAACGGCGGAACGTCTGTTCCGTGGAAACTATACAGACCAGACGCCCATGATTTCTCCGTCATAAAATGGTTATGATTACGCTTAATATTTTTTTCCAAAGGGCTTGACAAAGGGGAAATGAGTTGTTAAATATTTTCCCGGAAAATATGAGTGTTTAACGTTTTTAAGGATTAGGGAAGGGAGGGTTTTATGAATAAGTCCGATTTGGTTCAGGCAGTTTCTGAGAAATCTGGAGTGAGCAAGGCGGTGGCGGAAAAGGCGGTTAGCGCGGTTCTGGATGGAATTTCCGAGGCCCTTAGCAAGGGTGAGAAAGTCAGCCTCGTGGGATTTGGCACATTCAGCGTCTCCGAGCGGGGCGCGCGGGTCTGCAGAAACCCGAGGACGGGGGAGAAAATCAACGTAGCGGCTACTAAAGTGCCGAAGTTCAAACCAGGGAAGGCCTTAAAAGACAAGGTCGCTTAGCAAGGTCCTTCCCGGGCGGGTAGCTCAGTTGGGAGAGTGCCGGCCTTACAAGCCGGAGGTCACAGGTTCGATCCCTGTTCCGCCCACCATCATTGGATACGCGGGGGCGTAGTTAAGTTGGTTATAACGCCGGCCTGTCACGCCGGAGGCCGCGAGTTCGAGTCTCGTCGCTCCCGCCATTTTCTTTTCAAACAATACATGGCATTTCAAATGCCTTCAAAAAAATAATCGGATGCTTTCAGAAAGAACGTCAGGCGAGGCGTGCCGGACGGTATTGTGTCAGCATATTTACGTGGTAAGGTGAGGCAAACCTTATCAGGCGATATTCCTCGTTTTGGAAAAGGAGGTGAGGCGAAAGATTGTTTGTCGGGAGGGAAGAGGAAATGAGGGAGTATGATAATTTTACGTCTTTTAGAGAAAGGAGGGTTCGATGAAACATTCAAGGATTTTGGCTGTACTCTTAGCCGTTGGGTTGTTGATGGTCGGGGGATACGCCACGACACTGTGCGCGGCGGCTCCCAAGGATGTGAAGTGCCCTGCGAAGGTCGCGTGGAGCACGGTACCCGAGGTTCAGGTGACCTCCTTCGCGTGCATGAAGACGACCTACAAGAAGAAACCGGCCATTGCCTTCGAGATTGGATTGAAAAATGTTTCGGATAAGCCCCAACGTTTCAGGGTTCACATTTTTCTCGTGAACGAAAACAAGGCTGTGGGCGGCAAGGTGCCGAGAAAGGGAAAAAAGGATAAGAAAACGGGCAAGAAGGGGAAGCCGGTCCTGCAGCCGGGCCAGGAAATCAAGGTCAAGTATCCCGTCGCCAAGACCACAGAGCTTCCCAAGGAGCTCGAGGTCGTGGTGGACCTCTGTCCCGCCCTTTAATCCATAACCGCAAGGAGGCGTCAAATGAAACGTATGCTTAGCATCCTCAGTTTCATCGTTTTGGGAATTTTTGCCATCGCATCCCTGGGGGCAGGCCCCGCTCTGGCCAAGACCGAGTACATCTCCATCGGGACCGGCGGAACAGGGGGAGTTTACTATCCCTATGGCGGCGGTCTGGCTGAGATCTGGACGAAATACGTGAAGGGCGTGAAGGCCGTGGCCGAGGTGACCGGTGCGTCTGTGGAAAACGTGAAATACGCGGACCGGGGCGAAACCGTCATCGGCGAGGCCATGAACGACGTGGTTTTCCAGGCTTTTAACGGCGTCGGAAAATTCAAGAAAAAGAAAAGAATTTACACCATGTTCTGCATGTATCCCAACCTCTATCACGTGGTTGCGCTCAAAAAGCTGGGTCTGAAATCCATCTACGACGTCAAGGGGAAGCGGGTTTCCATCGGGTCTCCCGGCAGCGGGACGGCCTACAAGACCCAGCTCGTTCTCGGCGCGCTGGGAATTCCCCTGGACAGCTTCAAGGTCTACCGGCTTTCCTTCAACGAGAACGCCAACGCCCTGAAGGATGGGACCATCGATATCGGCATCTGGTCCGTGGCGGCGCCCACATCCTCCGTCATGGACCTGGCGACGACACACCCCATCGACATCCTCAACTGGAGCAAAGAGGATATGGCCAAGGTCCAGAAGAAGTATCCGTTCTACCGTCCCTACGTGATTCCCAAGGGAACTTACAAGGGCGTGGATTACGATGTTCACACCCTCTCCGTCTGGAATTCCGTGGTCTGCTGGCAGAAACTCCCGGAGGACCTGGTTTACCGACTTGTCAAGGCGGTCTATGAACATCACGACTATCTCCAGAAGATTCACCCCTTTGCGCGATTCACCACTCCGGAGAACACCCTGAAGCAAGCGGTGATCCCGCTTCATCCCGGGACCGTCAAGTACTTCAAGGAAATCGGCTTGAAGATTCCCGACAGGTTGATGCCGAAAAAATAGACCCCAACCCTGCGAGAAGCCGGGCCTTCACGTCTATGAGGCCCGGCTTTTTTCGGTAGCGCGATGATGAGAAAGAGATACATTTTTCTCCTGGCGGTGGGATGGCTCATCCTTTTCTTGGGATGGACGGTCCCGGGGTGGGCCGGGTCTCCTCTCAGGCTTGTCATTGAAACCTTTCAGGGAACCCCGCTCATCGAGATCCCCGTGCGGCCGGGCGAGACCTTCAGCATCCATTACATCCACTCGGTGGACATCTCTCCCGTCTACGAGGTCTTCTCCGTGGACGCCAAGCGGGGGATCGTCCTGCAGGAGTCGTGCATGCGGATGTTCGGTGCGGGATTCGACCCCTGGCAGGCCCACGGAAAGATCGTCGAGGAGGGGGGATGGGAGAAGATGGTGAACCTGAACGTCCCCTTGGGACGATTCCTGCTGAGGGTGGGCGCGCCGACCGTGGACCACACCCTGAAGATTCGGGGAATGAATATCTACCTCAGCCGGATGATCCCGGAAAAGCGGGTCTGGATCATGATTTCGGGGACGAAGAACAAGAAAACTCCCGGAGGGCACAAGTAATGGAGAGGGATGTGAAAGAGACCGCGACGGACGTGACGGAGGGGGAATTCAAGGTCAACAAGCGGAAACTGGTGGGGGCCACCGGCCTTTTCGTGACGGTGGTGGCCGTGGCGCTGTCCCTCTTTCAGCTCTACACGGCGGGGATTCGCCCCCTGACGGCCATCTACCAGCGTTCCATCCATCTTACCCTGATACTCATCCTCACCTTCCTGATCTTTCCCGTGACGAAGCGGGGCGACAAGACCCGGAAGGACATCTTCTTCTGGATCGATGTTCTCTTTGTTCTGCTTGCCATCGCCGCGGGATTCTATATCTTTCTCAACTACGGAAGCATCATGGAACGGCAGGGCGACTGGACGCGCATGGACCTCTTCTGGGGATGTATCGCAACATTGCTGGTCCTGGAGGCCTGCCGGCGGACCATCGGACCCGTGATGAGCATCATCGGCATCATCTTTATCCTTTACGCCTACTTCGGGCCCTACATGCCGGAGGCCCTGGCGCACAGGCCCTACAGCCTGGAGCGCATCGTGACCCTCCTCTACCTGACGACGGAGGGGATCTTCGGCCTGCCCCTGGGGGTCGCCGCCACCTTCGTGTTCATTTTCGTCCTGTTCGGGGCGTTCCTGGAGAAGACGGGGGGCGGGAACTTCTTCATCAACCTGGCCTACGCCCTCACGGGCCGGATGACGGGCGGCCCGGCCAAGACGGCGGTCCTGGCCAGCGGGTTCATGGGGTCCGTTTCGGGAAGCGCCATCGCCAACGTGGTGACCACGGGAACCTTCACCATCCCCATGATGAAAAAGATCGGCTACAAGCCCCACGTGGCGGGAGCCGTGGAGGCGGCGGCCTCCACGGGGGGACAGCTCATGCCGCCCATCATGGGAGCGGGGGCATTTCTCATGGCCGAGTTTACCAATACCCCCTACATCCACATCATCAAGATCGCCCTCATTCCGGCGATCCTCTACTATCTCACCGTCCTCTTCTTTGTCCACTTTGAGGCGAAGAAGATGGGATTTTCCGGCCTGGACAAGAGCCAGTTGCCGAGGATCGGGGAGACCCTCAAGGCGGGCCTCCATTTCCTCATCCCCCTTGGGG
>JALSPC010000170.1 GCA_026986155.1 bacterium | reverse complement strand
GGCGGTCCCGTAGATACGCTGGAGCATCTTGTTGCGCTCGTCACCGCGCCAGTAGGCCCCCGCCAGGCTCAAGAGCTTGAAGGCCCCGATCTTGCCCGTGGACGGGACGTGGGGTCCCCTGCAGAGGTCGACGAAATCCCCTTGCTGGTAAAGGGAAACGGTATCGTCCGCCATCTCCTGCAAGAGCTCCACCTTGTAGGGCTCGCCCCGCTTACGGAAAAAGGCGACGGCCTCCTGTCGGGGCATCTCCCGGCGCTCGAAGGGAAGGTCTTCCTTCACGATCTCCGCCATGCGCCTTTCTATCTTCTCCAGGTCTTCCTCGGTAAAGCGAACCGGCGCGTCGAAATCGTAGTAAAACCCGTCCTCGATGGCCGGCCCAATGGCCAGCTTCACGTCCCCGAAGAGGTCCTTCACCGCCTGCGCCATCACGTGGGCCGTGCTGTGCCTCAAAGTATCTAAAGATATTGACTCTTTCTCACTCATCGAACCATCTGTCCCCGCAAGCGCATATTTCCGCGCAAATTACCACTATCCGCGAACGCCAAAAATCACGCACGATTTTACACGATTAAAAATTCATCGGAATTGAGAGAGGAATGGTAGGCACGGGCGGGATTGAACCGCCGACTTCTACCGCGTCAAGGTAGCGCTCTCCCACTGAGCTACGTGCCTGCAAACTGGTCTCGGTATCGGATCGTCTCTTCATTTCACATTCACCCATAGGTAGGCAGTCATGTAACAACTTTTTTTCGTCTTGTCAAGACATCTTTCAGATAAAAAGTTCAAAAATTTCGTCCTATTTACCCGAATAACGCCGGGCCTCCGCCTCGATGAAAACCCGCTTCACCACGGGAAAGGCCGTCTTGATTTCCCGGTCCAGGTCCGCGATGACCCGCTCTACCCGCTCCGCCGTAATCGCGTCATTGAAATCGACGCTGAGATTCACCAGGACATCCTCTGGCCCCATGTGGAGGGTCAGCACCTCGTTGACATGCTCGATCTCGGGGATGCGGCCCGCCAGTTCCCGGATCCCCCGGACCACCTCCGGCAGGGCGCTCTCCCCGATGAGCAGGCTCTTGGTCTCGTAAGCCAGCCAGAAGGCGGTGAACCCCAGGATCACCCCGATGAGGATGGAGGCCCAGCCGTCGTAGGCCATGTTGCCCGTCCGGTGCCCCAGCCAGACACCGAAAAAGGCGATGACAAGCCCCAGGGTCGCCGCGGAGTCCTCGAACAGAACCATGAACATGGGCGGGTTTTTCCCCCGGTGCACCGCCTCCAGGTATCCCCGGCGCCCCTTCACCCGGGAAAACTCCCTCAGGGCGAAAAGCCACGATCCCCCTTCGAAGACGAAGGAAATGGCCAGCACCCAGTAGCTCACGGCCGGGTTTTTGATCGCCCCCGGGTGGGACAGCCGGTGGACCCCCTCGTAGATAGAGACCCCCGCCCCTAAAGCAAATATGAGTATGGCCACCACGAAGCTCCAGAAATAGATCTCCTTGCCGTAGCCGAAGGGAAACATCTCGTCGGACGGCCGCTTCGACCGTTGGATGCCGTAAAGGAGCAAGACCTGGTTGCCCGTGTCCACCGTGGAGTGGATACCCTCCGACAGCATGGCGGAGCTCCCCGTGATGAACGCGGCGATGAACTTGGTCACCGCGATGCAGAGATTCCCCAGCAGGGCGGCGTAGATGACCTTCCGGGACGCCGCGTGGCTCATTTGCCCTTCAGGTAGGCCACCGCCTTCTCCAGCCCTTCCAGGGTCAGCTCGAACATGGGAAAGATCTGGCGGATGATCCCGATGCTGCGGGTAAAGCGCCACTCCTCCTCGAACTTGGGGTTCAGCCAGACGCTGTGGCGGAAGGTCTGGGCGAGGAAACGAAGCCGGTCGATACTCGGGATTCGATTGTATTCGTTGAAGTATATGACGCCTCCTGGAGTCATCAGCTCCCAGTTGGCCATGCTGGCGTCGCCCACGATGATGAGGCGCGCCTCCGGGTCCATGCGGGTGAAGTCCTCCACCTTCATAGGCTTGTGGTAGCGGGTGGGATCCTCCCACACCTGGTCGTAGATGGTATTGTGGAAGAAATAGGTCTTCAGGTCCTTGAACTGGTAGCGGGCGTGGTTGAAGAGCAACTGCACCACCGGGATGTAGGGATCCATAGACCAGCCGCCGTTGTCGATCATCAGGATGACCTTCAGCTTGTCCTTGAGGCTCCGGTCGAAGACGATTTCGATCTCGCCCGCGTTGCGCATCGTCTCGTAGATCGTCTTGTCCACGTTGACCTGGTCCTTGGGCCCCACGGGAATCAGGCGGCGCAGGCGCTTGAGGGCTTCACCCATCTGGGCCTGGGTCAGGTGCCCGTCCGTAGAGTAATCCCGGTAGCGGCGCTCCATGGCCACCTTGATGGCGCTCTTGTTGCGGGAACGGCCGCCCACCCGCATCCCGCCCGGGTGGTACCCAGAATGGCCCACCGGCGAGGTCCCGCCGGTCCCGATCCACTTGTGACCCCCGTGGTGCTGGCCCGTCTGCTCCTTGAGCCGCTCCATGAAATACTTGACCAGCTCCTCCGGGGTATACTTCTTCAGGTCCTCCTTCTTCAGTCCCAGGGCCTCGGCCACCCACTCGGGCCGTTTCAGCCATTCCTCCAGGAGGAGCTTGGCCGCCTCCGTCAGGTCGGCCCCCTCCGGGTCGGGCAGATCGGCCCCCTCGAAGTAGTGGGCGAAGATCCGGTCGTAGAGATCGAAATACCGCTCGCTCTTGACGAGGATGGCCCGCGCGGTGGTGTAGAAATCGTCCAGGTTGCGGATAAGCCCCATGGAAAGCGCCTTCTGCAGGCGCAAAAACGAGGTGGGGCTGACCGGGATCCCCGCTTCCTTCAATTGGTAGAAGAATTCGACAAACAAGGGGGGCTATATCCTCCTGGCCCGCGCGGTCCTGGCCAGGGCGACGGCGTAATCCGCGCTCTTCTTGAACAGCACGCCCAGGTAGGGCACCTGTCCCTTCTCCAGGCTCTTGGCGTGAAACCCCGGGTCCATCTTCAGCGCGCGGATCCAGTTGATAAGTTCCCGCGTGGCCGGCTTCTTCTCGATGCCCGGCAGGTCCCGCAGCTTGTAAAAGGTGTCGATGCAGATCTCCGCCAGCCGGTTCTCAATGTCGGGAAAATGCACGTGGATGATTTCACGCATCATCTCCCGGTCCGGAAAGGCGATGTGGTGGAAGTTGCACCGCCCCAGGAAGGGATCGGAGAGATCCTTCTTGGCGTTGGACGTGATGATGATGACCGGCCGGTGCTTGGCCTTGATGGTCTTGTCGATCTCGATGATATCGAACTGCATCTGCTCCAGGATGTCCAGCATGTCGTCCTGGAAGTCGGTGTCCGCCTTGTCTATCTCGTCGATGAGCAGGACCACCCGCTCGTCCGACACGAAGGCCTGGCCGATCTTCCCCATGCGGATATAATCCTCGATGTTGCTCACGTCCCGGCTCGAATCGCCGAAACGGCTGTCGTTCAGGCGGGTCAGCGTGTCGTACTGGTAGAGGGCGTCGATCAGCTTCATGCTCGACTTCACGTTCAGGACGATGAGCGGCATCTTCAGGCTCTCGGCGATTGCGTAGGCCAGCATCGTCTTCCCCGTCCCGGGCTCTCCCTTCAACAAGAGGGGCATCTCCAGGGCGATGGAGACATTGACGATCTGCTTCAGGTCGGGATCGAGGACATATTTGGATCCCCCCTCGAACTGTCTCACGTTTCCGGAATCACTCATAACCTTAATTCACTCCTTCGTTTTTCGGTCACGGAATTATTAGTCATTTTTTTCACAAAGTCAATGAAGAAAAAAGCGCGCCGGATCGTGTCGCGGAAACGCCGGCCTTTTCTTTTTAAGACTTACTCATCACGCAAAGACAGGCAGGTCGCAGAGAAAATAAAAAAAAAGGGGGGGATTTCACCCCCCCTCGTTCGCATGATTCACCTATTTGACTCCTGTTCCTTTGTTAGGAATGTTCTTGAAATTATTTACGGGCAGCCGTTTCATTGAGCCTTCCACCTTTTCCCTTGGTGTGGGTACCCGAGGGACCTTGCGGGGTTCTTGAACAGGTTTCACCTTTCCCTCTGACTTCGGTACCCGAGGCATCTTGTGGGGTCCCTGAATCGGTTCCAAGCAAAACAAAACTTTCTCCAGTGAATTGTTCGTTTCATTGGATTCCTTGACGTTGTTTTCCGTGTCAATTGTCACTACAATGTCATTTTTCCCGGCTAAAAGCTTACTGTGGTTATAACTATCCCAAAGAAAGGTAATCGTCCCATTGGGGTTTAAAATCCTCCTTCCCCTATCGAAACTTCCAAGAACCATGGAACCCCAGTAACGGTTGTTGTTTTTCATTCCGATCCACACGCCTCCTGAGCCCGTATCGTAAGCTATCGGTGAAAACGTCCCTTTTCCTTTATTGGCAATGGTAACCCGGATCCTGCAGTCCTTCGTCTTCTCAATCTTTGTCACAACCAAGTCGGGAAGCGCGTAGTCCCTGAAATTTCCATGCTTCCCCGTAGTGGAAGGTACCTTGTCTGACACGGTGGGCGGCTTCTCACAAGACAAAACCCGCGTAAGTGAGTTATTCCTCTCGTTCGATTTAGGAAGCATATTGTTGTAATCGACTGTTACGGTGACATGGTTCGTTTCGTCGGGCAGGAAATAATAGTGTGGATAATGTCTTACGTTTTTCCAGTAAAAGGAAAGCGTGCTGTGAGGCCTTGAGAGTTTCCTCGTAGGGTCAACACCTTCCAGATTAATAGCACCCGCTGACTGATTATTGACGACGACTTGGATGGCAACGCCATTCGTCGAGGGATCGTAGGCAACCGGGGGTAGATCGATGTTCCCGGTATTGGCGAGAGTGATTTTTAAACGACAAGCCCCCCCAAGCAGCTTTTCACTTTTAACATTGACGACGGTTAAGTCCGGCAATAGGGGTGACGCCCAAAGTCCGTGTCCAAACCCCAGGACCAGGCAAAAAACGGCTGAAATCAGGATTGAATATTTCAAAGTTTTCATCTCTTCATGCCTCCTTTTCATTCAAAAGCTTTGAATATTACCACTGTGAACTAAAAAAGCATTTCACCACCCCCTTTTCTTTCGCTTTCATAATGTTAGTTACCGTTTCCCCCAAAAAGTTCATCGGTATTGAAAAAATTTCAGGCTTCTAAGTAACTGTAAATCCAGGCCATCCTGTCCAGTTTAGCTTGAAGACCAGGGTTTGCGTCCCTTGAAGACTGTTTTTGGTGAGAGGTCATAGCGTTTGCTGAGAGTTTTGAACTCTCAGCATTGATAATTCCTCTTTTTACCTTTTACCTAATTATTTCAATTTAAATCCACGCGAATCCGCGTCCAACAACTTCCTTCCCGGCCTCCGCGGCATGGCGTGGAAAATGTCACCCCGCCGAAACCTTTCACGATTGACCTTGGCGGCCCGCGATGATATTTTTCCCTTGGAAAACCGTAAATTGAATACAGGGATCTTGATGCTCCGAAAAACAGGATCAGATACTACAACGCCTTTTCCTGCGTCTATGAGAAGTTCATCGCCCTTCATTCCAAGGATCTGCGGCAGAAGGCGCGGAACTTTCTCATCTCCACGGTGGCTTCCCACCTCGGGCAGGTCTTCCGAAACGGGGACTTGGACCGGACACTCGAGACCCTCGCCCGGGAAGGCATCGAGGCCTTCTACGGCGGCGAGATAGGGCAGGCTATCGTAAATTTTTCCGACAGAATGGGAGGGGTTCTTTCCCTCGATGATTTCACAGACTTCGCGACCCCGTGGATCGATCCGGTTTCAGGTGCTTATCGCGGCGTCACGATTTACGAATTGTCTCCAACGGGCAGGGGATCACGGCCCTGGGGATGTTGAATATCCTCGAGGGGTATAACATCCCCGGCCTGGGACACGACACGCCCGAATACCTCCACCCCCTCATCGAGGCGGAAAAGGTCGCCTTCAAAGATCGCCTTACTCAGCCAGGGCCATCTCCACCGCCTTGAGGGCGTGAATCTCCGTGGTGTCAAACAGGGGCACGTTCGTGTCTTCCTGCCCAACCAACAACGAGATTTCAGTGCACCCGAGGATGACCCCCTGGGCGCCTCTCTCATGAAGTTCCTGAATGATGGCCAAAAAATTCTCGCGTGAGGTCCCCCGGATCTTCCCGAGGCAAAGCTCATCGTAGATGACCCGGTGAATCAGTTCCCTGTCTTCCTTCTCCGGTATCAAGACCTCCAGGCCATACTTTACTTCAAGTCTCCCCTTGTAGAAATTGTCTTCCATGGTAAATCGAGTTCCCATCAGTCCCACGGTTTTGACTCCCCTGGAGACAATCGCCTCTGCCGTGGCGTCCGCGATGTGAACGATGGGGATCCGGATCCTCGCCCCGATTTCCCCGGCTATCTTGTGCATGGTGTTGGTGCAGATCAGAAGAAAATCCGCGCTACCCCTTTCGACCCGTTCCGCCGCCGCTCCCAGGATCTCCGCGGTGCCGTCCCAGTCTTCCCGGTGCTGGAGGATCTCGATCTCGTCGAAATCCACGCTGAAAAGGCTCAACCGGGCGGAATGATGCCCGCCAAGGCGACGGTTTATCTCCTCATTGATGATCCTGTAATAAGTCACCGTGGATTCCCAGCTCATTCCGCCAAGCAAGCCGATAGTTTTCATGCAAACCACTTCAGTTTTAGAAGGCAACCCTTCGTCCAATCGTTATTTGCCATTTATTGTTTTGCATATTATCACGCCTTCTTCTTCAAGATGTCCCTGATCTCTGCGAGCAGGAGTTCTTCTTTCGGGGGTTCCGGCGGCGCGGCGGGCGCCGCCTCTTCCTTCCGCTTCATGGCGTTGATCCCCTTGATGAGCATGAAGATGGCGAAGGCGACGATGGCGAAATCGATAACCGTCTGGATGAAGACGCCGTATTTCACCACCACGGCGGGGGTCTTCCCGACCGCCTCCTTGAGGGTGATGGACAGATCGGAAAAGTTTACCCCTCCCATGAGCATGCCGATGGGCGGCATCAGGACGTCCTTCACAAACGACGAAACGATCTTGCCGAAGGCCGCGCCGATGACGATGCCCACGGCCATGTCGACGACATTCCCCTTCATGGCGAATTCCTTGAATTCCTTCATCATACCCATACGTTCCTCCTTTCATTAAAAGATGTTACCTGGGATTCCCCGCACCGCATGGCGAGCGGAAAGATCTTCGTTATCGTTTTTCCTTAACATCTTAATCGAATTTAATCAATAACGATTAATAATCCCATTTGGTCGGGCAATCAGATGCCCTCGAATGTTGACAGGCTCCCCCCGCTCTGGTATTCGCAAGGCAAGATGAAACCAGCAAAGAAGAAACCGCTCGTCGCATTCCTGACCGACTTTGGCCTGGATGACCCTTACGTGGGAATCATGAAAGGCGTCATCCACGGCATCTCGCCCGACGCGGCCGTCGTGGATGTTACCCACGCCGTCCAACCCCAGAACATCACCCAGGCGAGTTTTCTCCTCTATGCCTCTTACCGCCAGTTCCCGGAAAACACCGTTTTTGTCTGCGTCGTCGATCCCGGCGTGGGCACAGAGCGTCGCCCTGTGCTGGTGCGGATCCCCGGCTACGTGTTCATCGGACCGGACAACGGCCTCTTCGGTTTCCTTAACGCCGTGCCTGGAAAGTCCGTCGTCCACCTGACAAACCCGGCCTTCTTCCTCCCCGCCGTGGGGCAAACCTTCCACGGAAGGGATATCTTCGCGCCCGTGGCGGCCCACTGGACGGCGAAGGGAGAGGCCCTCCTAGACGGCCTGGGCCCGCGTCTTCCAGAACTCGTGGAGTTCCCGGGAAGATTCCCCGATTCGAAAGGGAATACCATTACCGGAAAGATTATGCATGTCGACCGCTTCGGCAACCTCATCACCAATATTCGTGAAAACGACCTCCGAAAGTTTTCCTTCGACCCGTCCGGGGATACAGTTACCTGCGGGGACACGGCGCTGTTCTTCGCGTCCACCTTCTCCGACGTCCCGGAGAACGCGGCCGGAACCCTCCTCGGCTCGTCGGGACACCTGGAAATCTTCGTCCGAAACGGAAACGCGGAGAAAACCCTCAACACGGCAATAGGAGATCCGATCTATGTCCGCAAACATCACGGCTAAGGCCTTGAATATTCCTTCGTTCATCGTGATGGATGTCCTGGAACGCGCCCGCGCCCTGGAAAAGGAAGGGAAAGATATCATCCACCTCGAGGTGGGGGAACCCGACTTCAACACCCCGTCGTGCATCATCCAGGCGGGCTGCCGAGCCCTGCGGGAGGGAAGGACTCACTACACCCACAGCCAGGGGCTCCTGGAACTCCGCGAGGCCGTCTGTGGGGACTACCGGGAAAGATACGGGGTCTCCTTTGACCCGGACCAGGTCATCGTCACCTCCGGCACCTCCCCCGCCCTCCTCATGCTTTTCGCCGCCATGCTCGACAAGGACGACGAAATCATCATGACCAATCCCTACTACCCTTGCTACGCCAACATGGTCAAGTTCTTGGGCGGGGTTCCCCGGCTCGTGCCGGTGACGCCGGACGAAAACTTCCACCTGACCCCTGAAAAGATAAAACCCTTCCTTTCGAGAAAGACCAAGGCCATCCTCGTCAACTCCCCCGCCAACCCCACGGGAATGTGTATGGATCCCAGCGTGATGAAGGAGATCGCGGAGATCGGCGTCCCCGTCATCTCCGACGAGATCTACCACGGAATCCGCTACGAGGGAAACGACCACACCTTCCTCGAGTTCGCCCCGGACGCCTTCGTCGTCAACGGCTTCTCCAAGCGCTACGCCATGACGGGCTGGCGTCTCGGATACCTGGTCGCCCCGAGGAAATGGATCCGTCCCCTCCAAAAGATGCAGCAGAACTTCTTCATCTCCGCCGCCGATTTCGTCCAGTGGGCGGGGGTTACCGCCCTCCGGGAGGCCCGTCCCGACGTGGAGCGCATGGTCGAAACCTACCGGGAGCGTCGGGACTACCTCTTCACCGCCCTCAAAAACCTGGGATTCGATATTTACGCCCCGCCCCAGGGCGCCTTCTACTTCTTCGCGGACTGCCGTAAGTTCTCGGAAGACGCCTACGCGTTCGCCTTCGACGTCCTGGAACACGCCCTCGTAGGCATCACCCCGGGCATCGACTTCGGCCCCATGGGGGAAGGCTATGTCCGGTTTTCCTATGCCAATTCCCTCGAGAACATCAAGGAAGCAATGGCAAGGATTCGACGATACCTTACGACATAGCCCTGCTAACTTCCGACAGGGCTCCTCAAAATCAATTTCCGGGAGAGCTGACGCAGTGGCAGACGCTCATGTGCCGGCAATCACTATCTTGGATTCAAGGAGATGGTCGGTGAAGCGTTTTACAACGTGACTAAACGTGATGAATAATGGACTGCGGCGTTGGGATGCACAGCCTTGAAATATGCTGATAGATTTAAGGAGCCTGCTACAAGAACGCGGGATGGCGGCAGATTGGCAAAACCCACGGGTATTCAAAAAAATCGCCAAACTTACACTTTATTCTTTCTCAATACCCGTCTTGACATTGAGGTCCACCCTGACCTTCCCTTCAAAACCGGTAGGTGACGCCCACGGAGATGACGGGATAGAACTTGAAGCTGTCCAGGTCGTCCTTTAGTTTTTCCTCTTCCTTCGCCAGATCCCGCTGGAAGATCGGGTTTCCCGACAGGGGGCCGTCCGCCGACAGGTCCACCTTGGGAGATCCCTGGAACAAGACCCCCAATTCCAGCGTCAGGCCGAAATCCCTGCTCTTTCCAAAGGTGGTATCGATACCGAAGCCGCAATAGGGCGCGAAGTCGTTGAAGTCGATGTTTCCGTCCAGGTTCCCCACCAGGGCGGCCGGGTATTTGTGGTTTCCAATCTTGAATTTCCCGGACGACGATTTACCCGAGGCATCCAGGGTGTTGCCGTTGTAGAAGAGCCCACCGCTGACGCGAAAAGCGTTCTTGAACGGATGCAGGTCCAGGATGGCCGAGACGCTCTGCAGGTTCAGGTCGAAATCGTAATCCACGTCCCCCTTTTCCCCGCTGAAACTGAAGGGAAGATAGTTGAACCCGACCCTCGCGCCAAGGTATTTAGAAAAGGTGAACCCGACTTCGGGGCCGACCCCCAGGGTGCCCACTTTGACTCCCGCGGAGACCCCATCGGCACGTGCCGCC
Organism: bacterium; assembly: GCA_026986155.1. GTDB lineage: Bacteria > Desulfobacterota > S145-22 > S145-22 > S145-22 > JAOZMY01. The sequence goes on along the minus strand of JALSPC010000170.1, from coordinate 15,523 downwards.
GAAAATGTCATTGTAAAAATCACCAGAACCAGTAAACCAACGCGCAATCCTTTCTTCATCCGCTCCTCCAATCCGCTTCCGCGCAATGTTTTATCCCCGCATCCTCCTGTTCATTCCAACGAGTTCCAAAGGATTTTTAACGTAACATCTCAAGTTTTGTTTTGCAACCCCCTGTCGCGCTGTTGAACTTCGAGCCTGTTGGTGATATAAATTTCAATCAATGAACTTCGACGTGAAAACCTACCTGAAACTCAGAAAAACGTGGGTGAACGAGGCCTTGACGGGGATTTTCAGCGCCCGGAAAGCGCCCGAACCCCTCTTTGAGGCCATGCGATACAGCCTTATGGCTGGGGGGAAGCGTATCCGCCCCATTTTGATGATGGCGGCCTACGAGATCTTCCGGGAGAACGGACGCGACATCCTTCCCTTCGCATGCGCCATGGAGATGGTTCACACCTACTCCCTCATCCACGACGATCTACCCGCCATGGACGACGACGACCTGCGCCGCGGAATGCCCACCTGCCACAAGGTTTACGGGGACGCCATGGCGATTTTGGCGGGGGACGGCCTGCTCACAGAGGCCTTCCACCTTATCTCCGACGACGCCCGGGCGGGCGGATGGCCCGCCGACGCGCGGCTCGCCGCCCTGCGGGAGCTGGCCGCCGGCGCGGGGGTGGACGGCATGGTAGGGGGACAGGCCATGGATATCCTGTCCGAGCACAAGGAGGTGGGCATCGAAACGGTCCGCTTCATCCACGCCCGCAAGACGGCCGCTCTCATACGGGCCGCCGTGCGGATGGGCGCCCTTCTTGGAAACGCACCGGACAACGACCTGACTGCCCTCACCCGCTACGGCGAGGCCATCGGCACCGCCTTCCAGATCGTCGATGACGTTTTGGACGTGGAGGGTGACACGGAACTTTTGGGAAAGGCGGCGGGCGCGGACGACAAGCTGGAGAAGGCTACCTACCCCCACGTGGCCGGGCTGGCCGAATCGAAGCGGGAGGCGGCGCGCCTGATAAAGCAAGCGAAGGAGGTCCTCGGTCCCTTCGGGGAAAAGGCGGAACCCCTGAAGGGAATCGCGGAACTCATCCTTGAGAGGAATACATGATGGAGATACTGGACAAAATAGACGACCCGAAGGACTTGAAGGCTCTCTCCATCGAGGAATTAGAGGCCCTCGCGGGGGAAATCCGGCAGGTCATCATCGAGACGGTCTCGAAGACGGGGGGACACATTGCCCCCAGCCTGGGCGTTGTGGAGCTGACCCTCGCCGTCCACAAGGTTTTCGATTCCCCAAAAGACAAAATCGTCTGGGACGTGGGACACCAGAGCTACGCACACAAGCTCATCACGGGACGCAGGAACAGGTTTCACACCCTCCGCCAGTACGGCGGGTTGAGCGGGTTCCCCAAGCGCTCCGAGAGCATCCACGACACCTTCGACGTGGGACACAGTAGCAATTCCATCTCCGCGGGTCTGGGCATGGCGGAGGCCATCGGGCACGCGGGGAGAGACCGGAAGGTGGTGGCCATCATCGGCGACGGCTCCATGACGGCGGGCATCGCCTTCGAGGGACTCAACCAGGCCGGCACCCTAAACCGGGACCTCATCGTCATCTTAAATGACAATGAGATGTCCATCTCTCCCAACGTTGGGGCCCTCTCCGCCTACCTCAACCGGATCATGACGGGGCAGTGGCTCAACCGGGCCCGGGACGAGATCAAGACCATCCTTTCAGACATCCCCGGTATCGGGAAATCCATGTACAAGTTCATGCGCCAGGCGGAGGAGTCCCTCAAGGGTATGATGGTTCCCGGAACCCTTTTCGAGGAACTGGGGCTCAAATATTTCGGACCCATCGACGGCCACCGGCTGGAACACCTTGTCAAGACACTGGAGAACGTGAAGAAACTCAGCGGCCCTATTCTCGTTCACGTGGTGACCCAGAAGGGAAAAGGATACGCTCCGGCGGAGAATTTGCCCTCCAAGTTCCACGGGATCGGGAAGTTTGACATCGAAACGGGAAAGACGACGCCGAAAAGCCAGCCTACCTACACGGAGATCTTCAGCAAAACCCTTGTCCACTTGGCGGAGAAAGATCCCGACATCGTGGCCATCACCGCGGCCATGCCCAGCGGGACGGGCCTGGACCGGTTCCAGGAGGCGTTTCCCGACCGGTTCTACGACGTGGGCATCGCGGAGCAGCACGCGGTGACCTTCTCCGCGGGGATGGCTCTGGAGGGTCTCAAGCCGGTGGTGGCGATTTATTCCACCTTTCTCCAGCGGGCCTTCGACCAGGTGATTATCGACGTCTGCATGCAGGACATCCCTCTTAACTTCGCCCTCGACCGGGGCGGCATCGTGGGGGAGGACGGCGAGACCCACCAGGGGGTTTTCGACCTGGGCTATCTCCGCATGGTGCCCAACATGGTGCTGATGGTCCCCAAGGACGGAAAGGAACTGAAGGACGTCATCGCGACGGCCCTGCAGATCCCTCATCCCGTAGCCTATCGCTATCCGCGCGGAACGATTCCCGACGCGGTCGATACGTTCGAGGGGAACATTCTGCCCCTCGGGAAGTGGGAGGTCCTCTACCAGACCGGAACCGACTGCCTCATCCTGGCCGTCGGCGCCACTGTCTACCCGGCCCTGGAAGCGGCCCTGGAGGCGGAAACCCGTTACGGAATCACCACCACGGTAGTCAACGCACGGTTCATCAAGCCCATGGACACGGAGCTTCTTATGAACCTGGTTCCCGACGCGGGCTTCCTCCTGACGGTGGAGGAAAACGTCGTGATGGGAGGATTTGGAAGCGCCGTTCTGGAGCAGCTCGCCGCCCTGGGCATCTCCATGCCGCCGGTCTTTCTCCACGGCCTGCCGGATGCCTTCATCCCCCACGGGGCCACCGCCACGCTGAGGAAAAACTACGGGCTAGACAAGGAAGGCATCCTGGGCGTGCTGGCGGAGAAAATGGATCTGAAGAAAAGGGCCTCGCGGCACCTCAAGCCCGCAGCAAGAGCCGGCGCAGCCAAGCCGCCGCGTAAATCCCTGAAACAGGGAAAGGCCTCCTGACCCCTCAAAATGGGACGCGCTTCTTCCCGACATTCATCACCATGAAAAAGGTTCGCGCGGACAGACTGCTCGTGGAACGGGGCCTCGTCAAGTCACGCCCGGAAGCCCAGCGCCGCATTATGGGCGGGGACGTGTGGCTGGGAGACCGGCGGGTCACGAAAGCCGGCGCGCTTCTCCCCGAAACGGCAGAATTGACGCTCAAGGGCGCGGCCCTCCCCTTCGTGAGCCGGGGCGGCCTGAAGCTCGAGGCGGCCCTGGAGGCCTTCAAAATCGATGTGAAGGATCGCGTCGCCCTCGACATCGGCGCCTCCACCGGGGGCTTCACCGACTGCCTCCTTCAGCGCGGGGCGCGGCGCGTCTACGCCGTGGACGTGGGTTACGGCCAGTTGGACTGGCGACTTCGAAAGGACCCCCGAGTGGTCGTCCTGGAGCGAACCAACGCCCGTTACCTCTCAGAAAAAGACATCCCGGAACCCGTTCACGTGGCGGTGATGGATGTCTCCTTCATCTCCGTGCGGAAGATCATCCCCGCTGTCCACCCCCTCCTCGCCCAGGGAGCGGCCATGATCCTCCTCGTGAAGCCCCAGTTCGAGGTGGGAAAGGGGGAGGTAGGCAAGGGCGGCATCGTGCGGGACCCCGGGAAACACAGCCGGGTTGTCGCGGAAATCACCGCCTTCTGCGAAACCCTGGGCTTAACGCCCGGCGGTCACATCCCTTCCCCCATCCTCGGCGCGAAGGGAAACCGGGAATTCCTCCTGATGGTAATGAAGCCATGGGACTGATCACGCCGCCCAGGCCCGTCAAGCTCATCGCGGGGCTCCTCATCTTCCGCCCGGAGGAAAACAAAGAACGGCTTTTTCAGCGCCTGGCGGAACGGTTCGGCCCCATCGACAAGGCCACCAGCGGGCGGGGCTTCGAGGAGACCGACTATTATGAAAAAGAGATGGGCGCGCCCCTCATGAGGTATTTCATCGCCTTTGCACGACTCGTTTTCCCCGACGCGCTTCCCGACGTCAAGCGCGCAACCAACGACCTTGAGAACGAATTTTCCAACGGGCGCGGAGGGCGCGCCGTCAACATCGATCCGGGGATCCTTACCCTTCAGAACCTCGTGCTCGCAACCACGAAGAATTTCACCCACCGCATCTACCTGGGAAAGGGCATCTACGCCGATCTGACCTTGATATTCCAAAAGGGAGCGTACCACCCCCTCCCCTGGACCTACCCGGACTACCGTAACGGTCAGACACGCGCGTTCTTCTTGGAGGTCCGGGAAACCTACAAAGACCAGTTGAAAGGAATCACGCCATGAGAAGCATGACCGGATACGGGCGCGCGGAGGAGAATACCCCCCTTGGCACCGTCAAGGTGGAACTTTTCTCCGTCAATCACCGGAACCTGGATCTCCGCCTGAGGCTTCCCGATACCTGCCGACCCCTCGAGATCGAACTCCGGGAGGCGGTGAAGAAGGCCCTGCGCCGGGGGCACGTGGAAGGAACCCTCCGGATAGACGCGGACGCGTCCACGGCGGCGCGGGACATCGCCCTCAACGTCGCCGCAGCCACTGCCTACTACAACGAGGCGCAGAAACTCCGCGACGTCCTCGGCCTCGACGCCCTCCCCGGTATCGACTGGATCCTGGAGAAACCGGAGGTATGGCAGCCGCCGGAATCCCCGGAAACCGGCGAGATCCGCGCGGCCGTCCTGCCGGTCTTCGAGGCGGCGCTGGGGCGTCTCGCGGCGTCCCGGGAAAGGGAAGGGGCATCGCTTGCGGCCTTTTTCGAAGAAAAACTGAACGAGATCGCGCCCATCATAAAAGAGGTCGAGGCCTTCATGCCCCAACTTCCCCACCTCGTCCGGGATTCCCTGGTGAAACGGCTCGAAGAGCTGGCGCAGGATCCTTCCCTGAACCCCGACCGGCTGGCGCAGGAGGTCGCCTACCTGGCCCAGCGGGCGGACATCACGGAAGAGGTCTCCCGGTTCGGCGCCCACTTAGTCGCCTTCCGGGAGAAGATCCACCGGGCGGATGTCAGCGGGCGCGAACTCGACTTTACCCTCCAGGAGATGAACCGGGAGGTCAACACCATGGGCTCCAAGAGCGTCGCCTACGCGTTGTCCAACCACGTCATCCGGCTGAAGGAAATACTCAACCAGTTGCGGGAGCAGGTCCAGAATGTCGAATAAGCCTGCCAACCTGGTCTTCATCGTCTCCGGGCCTTCCGGCGCCGGCAAATCGACCCTCATCCAGCGGCTCATGGAACGGGATCCCCGCCTCGCCTTCTCCGTTTCCCACACGACACGCCCCCCGCGCCCGGGAGAGAAAGACGGACGCGACTACTACTTCGTGACGAAAGAGACGTTCCGGAAACTCATTTCGAAGGGTGCCTTCCTCGAATGGGCACAAGTTTACGGGGAATATTACGGCACCTCCAAGGGAGAGATCGACCGGATTCACCGCCTGGGAAAGGACGTTGTCCTCGACATCGACGTCCAGGGGGCGCGGCAGGTGATGGAACGGCTTCCCAAGGACCAGTGGGTCTCCATCTTTATCCTTCCGCCCAATTTGGAAACGCTCCGGCGGCGGCTCATGGCACGGGGAAAGGATCCCCTGGACCGGATCGAGAGGCGCCTCGCCGTCGCCAGGGAAGAGATCTCGCGGGCGGGACTCTACGATTACCGTGTCGTCAACAGCGACCTTTCGGCCGCTACAGAGGAGTTGGTGGGTATCATTGCGTGGGAGAGAAAAAAACGCGGGGTCGCCGCCGGCTCGGAACTTTAATGTCTTGCAATTTACTCAAAATTTGGTTAAATAATATAAGGATAACTTATAGACCACTTTCAGGGAGGTGATACCATTGTTCGGCTTTGCTGACAGCCTCACCGCATGGGGGTATATTCTTTCCATCCTGGCCACGATTCTCTGCATCATCTACGGCCTCATCAACTGGAACAAGGGCACGGAAATCGAGGAAGATTACCGTCGTATCGTCGAGTGGGAACGGGAGGAGATAGAGGTGGAGGAACGGCTCCCGTAGCATTTTTGCTAACCAACCCCTTTTTAGAGGAGAGAAATCGATGGTTTTGAATGTCATTCTTGTGCTGCTTTATCTTATCGTCATCTTCTACCTCGGGTATAAAGGCTGGCGGGAGACCCGAACCGCCTCCGACTACATGATTGCGGGTAGGGAAATCAATCCCTATGTCATGGCCATGTCCTACGGGGCAACCTTCATCAGCACCTCCGCCATCATCGGGTTCGGGGGGGCCGCCGCCCTTTTCGGTTTCAGCGTCATCTGGCTGACCTTCCTGAACATCTTTGTGGGAATCTTCATCGCCTTCGCCTTCTTTGGAAAGCGGACCCGCAAGATGGGCCGCAGCCTGGACGCCCATACCTTCCCGGAAATTCTCGGGTTGCGTTTCAATTCCAAGTTCATCCAGGGCTTTTCAGGACTGGTTATCTTTATTTTCCTGCCGGTCTACGCGGCGGCGGTCCTGATCGGGATTTCACGGTTCATCGAGATCTATCTGAATATCCCCTACTGGGCCGGCCTTCTCGGCTTCTCCATTATCCTGGCCCTGTATGTCATCTGGGGCGGTCTCAAGGGCGTCATGTATACCGATGCCCTCCAGGGAACCCTCATGTTCATCATGATGGTTATCCTCGTAATCTTCACCTATTCCCAGTTGGGCGGAGTCCTCAAGGCACATCAGACCTTGACTTCCATGGCAAACCTCGTGCCCGCCAAGCTCAAGGCCCTCGGGCACATGGGCTGGACCGCCTCCCCCAAGGCAGGGTCGCCCCTCTGGTGGATCGTCTATTCCACCATCGTCTACGGGGTCGGTATCGGGGTCCTGGCACAGCCGCAACTGGCCGTCCGCTTCATGACGGTGAAAAACGACGCCTCCCTGAACCGGGCCGTCCTGGTGGGCGGTATCTTCATCCTGGCCATGACGGGCATCGCCTTCACGGTTGGGCCGCTGTCCAACGCTGTTTTCTTCCAGAAATTCGGGAAGATCTCCATCGCCATGGCCAAGGGAAACATCGATAAAATCATCCCCATCTACATCGACAAGGTCATGCCCTCCTGGTTTGCCACCCTCTTCCTGCTGGCCATGCTGGCCGCGGCCATGTCCACCCTGAGCTCCCAATACCACGTGGGCGGCACTTCACTTGGGCGCGATTTCTATGAAAAGAGTCTGGGCAAGCGGGGCGGCGGTGAGATCATGGCCACCCGTTTCGGCGTGGGCCTCACGATCCTCTTCACCATCGGCTGGGGCCTTTTCCTCCCCCCGAGTGTCATCGCCATCGCCACGGCGTTCTTCTTCGGGCTCTGCTCATCCACATTCCTCCCCATGTATTTCTCCGCCCTCTACTGGAAACGCGCCACAAAGGCGGGCGCGGTTACCAGCATGGTCGGCGGCTTCATCGCCAGTTTCTTCTGGCTCATCTTCATCCATAAGAAGGAAGCGGCGGCCATCGGGCTGTGCAAGGCCCTAACGGGCAAGGTCACCCTCCTGGGATTTCCCTGGAACGTGGTGGATCCCAACGTCATCGCCCTGCCCATCTCCATCATCCTCATGATCGTGGTCAGCCTCGCCACGTCCAGGATGGAAGAAGAACACCTGGAAAAATGCTTCGAGTGGATGTAAGGGAATTAAAACCTGTAAAAAAGGGGGACTATAAATAGTCCCCCTTTTTTAGGGTCATTACCCGGAACTTTCATGAAGTTTACTTTCCGAGCCGTTTCCTGAACTCCTCGGTCAGGGCCGGCACCACCTGGAATAGGTCACCCACGATGCCGTAGGTGGCCACCTTGAAGATGGGCGCGTCCGGGTCCTTGTTGATGGCCACGATCACGTCCGAGGTCTTCATCCCGGCGAGGTGCTGGATGGCGCCGGAAATGCCGCAGGCGATGTAAATCTTCGGCCGCACGGTCTTTCCCGTCTGTCCGACCTGGTGCTCGTAAGGAATCCAGCCCGCGTCCACCGTGGCGCGCGAGGCGCCCACCGCCGCGCCCAGGACGTCCGCCAATTCTCGGATAAGTTTGAAATTCTCCGGTTTCCCGAGCCCGCGCCCTCCGGACACGATGATGTCGGCCTCGGTGAGGTTGACCTTCTGCTCGCTCTCGATAAATTCGATTACCTTCGTCCGGACCTCGTCTTCGCTCATGCCGAGGGATTCCGTGATGATTTCGCCCTGGCGGGACGCGTCACGCTCCGGCATGGGCATGACCTTGGGACGGACAGTCGACATCTGGGGACGCGTCCGCGGGCAGAGGATGGTCGCCATGATGTTCCCCCCGAAGGCGGGACGCGTCTGGCGCAGCAGTTTCGTCTCGGGATCGATATCCAGGCCCGTGCAGTCGGCGGTCAGTCCCGTGTAGAGGGTGGTGGCCACGTTCCCGGCGAAATCGCGCCCCTGCGTGGTGGCGCCGAAAAGGACGATCTCGGGTTTGTATTTCTGGATGAGGTTGATGGCTCCCCTCGCGTAAGGTTCCGTCCGGTATTTCTCCAAGACGGGATCGTCGATGTAATAGACCTTTTCTGCGCCGTAGGCGATGGCCTCCTTCGCGAAGTCCTCCACGCCGTGCCCCATGAGCATTCCGCAGAGCTGGCATCCCAGGTCGTCGGCCAGTTTCCGCCCGACGCCCAGCAATTCGAAGGACACCGAGGCAATCTTTCCGTGTTCATGCTCGATAAAGACCCACACGTCCTTATAGTCGGCAATGTCCTCTTGCACCCGTTTTTCGTCCTTTTTCAGGACGATGGCCTCGACGGGGCAAACCTCCACGCACGCGCCGCAAAACGTGCATTTATCGCCGATGACGGCGACATCGTTTTCCAGGGTAATCGCGCCAAAAGGGCAGGCGTCGACACAACTCCCGCACCCCGTACATTCATCTGTCAATACCTTTATTTCAGCCATGGTCTTCCTCCTTTACCACGCTACTGTATGAATTTCATGTCCATGAGTTTATCCACGAGCTTTGTGACGACCTCGGGAACCTCGCCTTCCAAGATCTCGCCGCCGCCGCGCACCTCCGGCGAGAAGACCGTGACGACCTCCGTCGGTGATCCCTTGAGGCCCAGCTTGTCTTTGTCCACGGGAAGATCGTCCGCCGTCCATGTGGGGATGTCCAGCTTCGCCGCCTTTTTGATGCCGAACAGAGAGGGCAACCGAGGCTCGTTGATGTCCTTGACCACGGTAATCAGGGCCGGGAGGCTCGCCTCCACCACCTCTTTGCCGTCTTCCAAGAGGCGTTCCACCTTGATCTTCTTGTTGTCGGGATCGATTTCCACGACCTTGTCCACGTAGGTCAACTGGGGGATGTTCAACTGCGTGGCGATACCGGGACCCACCTGCGCGGTGTCGCCGTCGATGGCCTGTTTTCCGCAGATGATCAAGTCGTAATCCCCTATCTTCTTGATGGCCGCGGACAGGGTATAGGCCGTGGCCCACGTGTCCGCGCCCGCGAAGGCCCTGTCGGAGACCAGGTAGACGTTGTCCGCGCCCACGGCGTAGGCGTTCTTCAGGACCTCTTTCGCCTGCGGGGGGCCCATGGTGATCACGTGGACTTCTCCACCATATTTTTCCTTCGTCAAGAGACCTTCCTCGATGGCGAATTCATCGAAGGGATTGGTAATACTCTCGACGCCTTCCCTTACCAGCGTTTTGGTTTCAGGGTCGATCTTGACCTCTGTGGTATCTGGTACCTGTTTAATACACACGACTATTTTCACGACCAGTCCTCCTTAAAGTGTTCCGTTATTAGCGTTTAGTTCTACCGTCCCTTGAAGACAGGCTTCCGTTTCTCCAAAAACGCCTTCATTCCTTCCCGCTTGTCTTCCGTGGAGGCGCAGACGCCGAAACTCTTGGATTCCATTAGGCATCCGTCATCCAGCGGGAGATCGTATCCCACGTCCACCAGGCCCTTGGCGATGGAAACCGCGATGGGCCCGTTCTTAGCGATCCCCGAGGCCACCTCCTTGACGGCGTCCATGAGCTGCTCCTGGGGAACGACCCTGTTGACCATACCCATCTCCAGGGCCTCTTTCGCGGAAATCATTTTCCCCGTGAAGATAAGCTCCTTCGCCCGTCCCTTTCCGATGAGCCTGGGCAGGCGCTGCGTTCCGCCAAAGCCGGGCATGATGCCGAGCGTCACCTCGGGGAGGCCGAACTTGGCGTTCTCGGAGGCGTAGATGAAATCGCACGCAAGGGCAAGCTCGGATCCGCCGCCCAGGGCAAAGCCGTTGACGGCCGCGATCACCGGTTTCTTCAGCTCCTCCACCTTCTTGAATACCAGCTGCCCCAATCGCGAAAAATTGGCCCCTTCCAGCGGCGTCATCTCGCTCATCTCCGCGATGTCCGCCCCGGCCACGAAGGCCTTCTCTCCCGCGCCGGTGATGACAACGACGCGAATCTCCTCGTCATCGTTCACCCGGTCCAGTGTTTCGCTCAAGGCCTTCAAGACCTTGGAGTTCAAGGCGTTCAGCGCCTTGGGGCGATTGATGGTGATAAGTGCCAACGGCGCCTCTTTTTCCAGCATCACGAGTTCTTCAGACATACAGGTCACCTCCTTTACAATCTTTCGATAATCATGGCCATTCCCTGGCCGCCCCCGATGCACATGGTCGCCAGGCCGGTCTTCATGTTCCGCCGCATCATCTCGTACAGGAGCGTCACGACGACCCGGGTGCCCGTGCAACCGATGGGATGCCCCAGGGAGATTCCACTGCCGTTCACGTTGGTGTTGTCCAGGCTCAACCCGAGTTCACGAATACAGGCGATGGCTTGGGAGGCAAAGGCCTCGTTCAGCTCTATCAGGTCGATATCGGATATCTTCATGCCGGCGGCATCCAGGACCTTCTTCACGGCGGGGATGGGGCCCAGGCCCATGTAGGCGGGATCCACGCCGCCCGAGGCATACGCCACGATCCGGGCCAGGGGTTTCACGCCCGATTCCTTCGCTTTGTCAGCGGACATGACGAGCACCGCCGCCGCCGCATCGTTGATCCCGGAGGCGTTCCCCGCCGTAACCGTCCCGCCCTTCTTGAAGACGGTGGCCAGCCTTGCCATCTTCTCCAGGGAGGTGTCCATGGGACGCTCGTCCGTATCGAAGATGATGGGATCCCCCTTCCGCTGGGGCACCTCCACGGGAACGATCTCCTCGGCGAACTTGCCCTCCGTGATGGCCTTCCGGGCCCGCTGATGGCTCATCAGGCCCAGTTTATCCTGCTCCTCCCGCGAGATCCCGTATTTCTCCGCGATGTTCTCCGCGGTCAATCCCATGTGGTAGCCGTAAAAGATCTCCCAGAGACCGTCGTGGACCATCAGGTCCAGCATCTCGGCGTTGAACATGCGGGCGCCCCATCGGCCCTTGGGGAAGGCGTAGGGCGCCATGCTCATGCACTCCATGCCGCCCGCCACGACCACGTCGTTGACGCCCGCGCGGATCGACATATCCGCGATGGCGATGGCCTTCAAGCCGGAGGCGCAGACCTTGTTGACAGTGATGGCGTTGGTCTCCTTGGGCATGCCCGCGTAGAGGGTAGCCTGCCGGCCCGTGTTCTGCCCCTGGCCGCCCTGCAGGACGTTTCCCATGATCACCTCATCAACCTGGATGGGTTTCGCGGACGCGTCCCAGTTCCGGTATTTCTTCTCCAGGTCACTGTATCCCTCTCCCTTCAGGGCCTCGGGCTCGTAGGAGAGAACCTTTTCGGAGGGTTCCGGCTTGAGACCGACCCGCTTTAAGACCTCCCGAATCACCAGGGCCCCCAACTGGACCACGGGCGTGGTCTTCAAGGTTCCCCCGAACGATCCGATGGGGGTTCGAACGGCACTGCAGATAACAACGTCTTTCATGTTTTTCCGACTCCTTTCAAGGTCATTTGATTAAACATTCATTCAAATCTTTTGAGTTCTGTGGCTTCATACCCAAAAAACGCATTCTTGTCAATTAAAATGTGAATTTTTGAATCTATCCGCCCGCGTTTTCTCTCTTTTCCACCCTATTTTTTGCCAGGCGGCGGGCCCATGGGCTTGGGACCCGTCCCGCGCGGTTTTTTCACAACCCGCGCGTAGATGCTCAGGGGAATTTCAATGGCGGGCTGGGTCGCGCTGCTGGTCGTAACCACGATCTTCCCGTTATAAGGATTGCGGGGAGGCGCTCCCCCGGGCCAGATCGCGACCAGGTAGTATTTCCGCCCCTTCGACACGGTAATGACCTTGAGCTGGAGATTTTCCAGAGTCGTGGTTGTTTTTTTTATCTCTACCGGTTTCTCGGTGGCGTAGAGGCTGAAACCCGCCGCCGCCATTCCTCCCATGATGGCCGGGTCGCTGAAAAGGGACCCCCGCTGCGGGATGACCGACACAGGCCCCTGGACCATCCCCGAAATCCGCAGGTCGTAGGTGGGCGCCTTTTTCAGGCTGGTAAAGAGCCGGATAACTCCGTGAAAACGGCCGATGCGCATCTTGGGCCCGAAGGTTATCTTGATGTTGTAGTGGTTTCCGCCCTTGTCCCTCCAGGACTTGATGATCTCCGCCATCACACCGTTGGTGAAGCTCTCCACCTTGGCCACCTTAAAATCCGGCGCCACGGGAGACCAGACCGCCAGGGTTCGGGTCAAAGCCTGGCCATATTTTTTCGTTACGTTGACATAGGGGGTGGGGCTGACCTCGATGAGTGGCCGAACCTGCGCGCTGACGCGCAGGAAACGCTTCGGGGTTTTTGGATCGTTGGAGATCACCGTGGCGCCCTTGACGATGTTGCCCCTGTATCCCTTCGTTCGAACCTTCAGAACAACCTTTCCCTCCTTACCTGGGGGGATGACACGGTCGAAGGAAACCGTGGAGCAGCCTCACCCGGGCTTCACGTTCTTGATGACGAGGTCTTTCGTGCCCTTATTTTGCAGGATGAAGGTGTGAACGATCTCGTTTCCCTCCAGGACCTTCCCCGCCTCGAAGGTGGGGTGGGAAATCACAAGGGAGGGACCCGCCGCCGGTTTCGCCTTACCCGGGGTTCCGGCCTGGCTCAACCCGGGCAGGACAAGGGTTAGAAACAAAAATGCCACAAGGATCGCGCGTTTTTTCATAAAATTTACTCCTTTCCCTATATTTTATCGCTTGAGATTCAATATCTTTTTCAGGGCGTCCTTCACCTCCGCCACCTTGAGGATGGTGAATTTCTTCGTGGACGCCAGGTGCGAGGAATAGGTCTGAGGACAGACGCACGCGTCAAACCCCATGCGCATCGCCTCCTGGACGCGCACGTCCCCCTGCATCACGCCGCGGACCTCCCCGGCCAGGCCCACCTCCCCGAAAACCACCATCTCCGACGGCACCACCTGTTCGTAGAAACTGGAGGCGATAGCGGCGACCACGCCAAGGTCCACCGCCGTCTCCACGATCCGCAAGCCCCCCGCCGCGTTCACGAAGATATCCTGCTCTCCCAGGGGCATGCCCATCTTCTTCTCCAGGACGGCGACGAGCAGGGCGAGGCGGTTCGGGTCCAGCCCGATGGCCGTCCGCCTGGGAACACCGAAGTTCGTCGGTGTCACCAGCGCCTGGATTTCCACCAGGAGGGGGCGGCTTCCCTCCAGACAGGGAACCACGACCGACCCGGGCGTCTCCTTGGACCGCTGCCCCATGAAGAGTTCCGAGGGATTGGTCACCTCCCGGATGCCTTCGCCCGTCATCTCGAAGACGGCGATCTCGTTGGTGGGCCCGTAGCGATTCTTGATGCCCCGGAGGATGCGGAAGGGTTGGTCCTTCGGGCTCTCGAAGTAGAGAACGGCATCCACCAGGTGCTCCAGAACCTTGGGCCCCGCAATGGCGCCCTCCTTCGTCACGTGCCCGATGAGAAAGATGGGGATCCCCAGGGTCTTGGCGAACCGGGCGAAACGTCCGCCCGTCTCCCGTATCTGCCCGACGCTGCCCGGCGAGGAAGGGAGCTCTCCCAGGTGCATGGTCTGGATGGAGTCGATGACGACGATCTCCGGCATCGTCTCCCGAATGGTGCCTTCGATCATCTCGTACATGGTCTCGAAGACCACGTAGACCCGGTCGGAGACGGCGTGCAGACGCTGGGCCCTGAGCCGAATCTGGTTGGGGGATTCCTCACCGGACACGTAGAGTACCCGCAGTCCCCGGGTGGCCAGGTGATTCAAGACCTGAAGGAACAGGGTCGATTTGCCGATGCCCGGCTCCCCACCCACCAGGACCACGGAGGCCGGCATGATACCGCCGCCTAGGATCCGGTCAAACTCGCCGATTCCCGTGTGGATGCGCTCTTCCCGCTCCCCCTCGATCCGGTCGAGGGGAACGGGTTCTACGGCCTTTTGCCCCTTCAGGGCACGGCCCGTCGAAACCGGCTGGACAACCTCCTCCGCAAAGGTCTCCCACTGGCCGCACTGGGGGCACTTGCCCAGCCACTTGGGGGCCTGGTATCCGCAGGCCTGGCAGACGTAGCGCACCTTCGTCTTCATCTTATCATTCCTTCACTGTCTCGGCGGCCCTCTCCAGGCCCATCCGGATAAAGCGCTTCCCGCAGTGGGGACAGGTCTCTCTTTCCTCCCCCGCAGCCGGCATGTCGTCACGGTCGGGAAGAATCCCGTCGCAGTAAGGACACCGCCGGGGAAGCCTCTGGATGACCTGTTCGTCCATGCCGCCGCCTACCGCTCCTTCAGCCGCGGGTCGAGGATGTCCCGCAACCCCTCCCCGAGGAGGTTGTATCCCAGGACGGTAATGAGAATGGCCAGGCCGGGATAGACGGAGAGCCACCAGGCGATCTCCATGTTGTTCTTCCCCGCCGTCAGCATGTTCCCCCAGCTCGGCGTGGGCGGCTGCACCCCGATTCCCAGAAACGAGAGGGCCGACTCGGTCAGGATGGCCCCCGCAACCCCGAGGGTGGCCGCCACGATCACGGGATTCAGGGCGTTGGGGAGGATGTGCCGGAATACGATCCTGAAATCGCTGGCACCGATGGAGCGGGCCGCCTTCACGTAGTCCATCTCGCGGATCCTCAGGAACTCCGCCCGCACGAGGCGGGCGACGCCCATCCATCCCGTCAGGCCGATGACCGCCATGATGTTGTAGATGCTCGGCTCCAGGATGGCGATGACGGCAAGAATCAGGAAAAAGGAGGGAAAGCAGAGCATCATGTCCACGAAGCGCATGAGGAGGTCGTCCACCCAGCCGCCGTAATACCCCGCCGCCGCCCCGATGATGATGCCGATAATCACGGCGATGCCCACGGCAACGAACCCCACCTTCAGCGAAATCCGCGATCCCCAGATCATGCGAGTCAACACGTCCCGTCCAAGCTCATCCGTGCCGAACGGGTGCCGGTGGCTGGGCGGCATGAGAATTTCGTTGACGTTGATGGTATCGGGGTTGTAGGGGCTGATGACGGGGGCGAGGAACGAGACGGCAAACAGGGTTACCACC
>JALSPC010000169.1 GCA_026986155.1 bacterium | reverse complement strand
CCCGACGGTATTCTCGATCTCCCCCCGCGCCGCATCGTCGTTTTTCAAGGCGTAGTCGGCCCTTTTCAGGGCGTTGAAACAGCCGGGACAGGAGGTAACGAGGTCGGGGGACAAATCGGTCTGCTTCTGCGCCTGGGCGATGTTCCGGGCGGGGAGGGCCAACCCCAGTTCCCGGTGGATGCTGTGGGCCGCGGCGGCGCCGCAGCAGTTCCAGTCCTCGATCTCGGCAAGCTCGATTCCCAGCGCCTCGAGGACGGCGTCGATGGACCGGGCGTATTCGATGGCGGTGGAATGGACGGTGCACCCGGGATAGTAGGAGAGTTTCACGACTTTCCTCCAAAGGTTTGGTCATAGGTCTTCTCGAAGATGCGCTTGATTTCGTCCATGCCCTTGACCTTCGACGGGAAGAGGGGAATCTTCCCCTTCAAAAAGAGCTTCAGGCCGATGCCCATGTCGGAGAAGAAGTCCCGGCTTTTCAGCTTGTAGGCCATGAGCATGGTGGCCTCGTGCACCTTCCCGAAGGACCGGATGTTCTCCGCGAAGACCCGGTGGAGGAGCTGGACGCGCGCCTCGGGCACCGCGACCCCCTTGGCCGTCGCCTTCTCCCGCAGGTAGTCCATCACGGCGGCGGTGTCTATCTGGTTGGGACACCGGGCGAAGCAGGTCTCGCAGGTGACGCACATCCAGATGGTGCGCGAGGAGAGAAGAACCTCCTCCGCGCCCAGGTCGATGAGCCGCATGACCTGGTTGGGAGGAAAGTCCATGGCGTCCGCCACGGGGCACCCCAGTGTGCAGGTCATGCACTGGTAGCAGCGGTCCACGCGAACCCCCGTCGCCTCGATAATCTCGTTGGCGAAGGCGGGGTCCCGGGGAACCGGTTGATCCGTCAGTTGGTAGTCCACGGTTTATTCGCCTCCGATCTCATGGAGTTCGTCTTCCCTGAACTCGGCGAGGGGCACGGGTTCGTCCAGTCTGCGCCCCGCCACGTAGTCGAAACGGCTCTGGGTGTTGAAACCCACCATCTTGAATATCTGGGCCACCGGGATGTCGTTGGGACAGGCGTCCTGGCACATGCCGCAGGCCACGCAAGAGGTGGACATGTGATTCATCCGGCCGATGTGAAAGAGGAGGGTGTCGGTGGGAAGACGAAGGTTGCCCCGTGCCTTCGACCAGTCCATGAACCGGTCGGACTCGAACTCGAAGACGGCGGAATCGAAGAAACACTCCTTGCAAAAGCAAATGGGACAGACCGTCATGCAGTTGTGGCAGTTGATGCACGCGGCGTAGGTTTTAAGCAGGTTCTCGACGCCGGTTACCCGTTCCTTCAGCTCGGCGAACTGGGCGTCCCGCTTAGCGATCTTGTCCTGGGTCCACTTTTCCACGGCGGCGGCTCGCGCCTCCTCGCCCCCTTCCCAGGCCTCGCCCTCCATTTCACCGAGGGCGGCCTCGCCCCTTTCCGTGTGGGCGATGAGCCCGAAGGTGGTTCCGTCGAGGCCATGCCGCGCGATAGTGATGTCGCAACCTCCCGGCACGGACCACTCACAGCCCTGGCAGACGGGCCGCAGGAGCGGTTCTTCCTCCCCGCCGAAGAGCTTCTCCTCCATCTCATCAAAGTTGGTTCCCTCTTGTACGAGAGAGGCGTAGGTTTTGACGCTGAAGGTCCCCGCGCAATCCATGGCGATGAGGAGCAGGTTGTCCAGGTTCGCCTGTTTCAGTTTCGTCAGTTCGATGGTCGCCCGGAGCTCGCAGGGTCTGAGCAGGACGGCGACCGGTTTCTCCATCGGCTTGAGCCGGGTCATGCGGGACAGGATCTTCGCCGTGCTGACCGCCATGACCGGCGCGAAGGGCTGGGTATCCTCCAGCATGGCAGGATCGGTGATGAGACTCTGCGCCGCGTTTGCTCCCGAGGGCAGCGTGGAGGGAACCACCACGCCGCTGACGGCTCCCTTCTCCAGGAGGGTCTTCAGCCACCCCTTGACGAGGGCGTCCCGGTTTTCCTTGGGCAGTTTAATCCACTTATTCGAGGCCATAGGTTTCTCCCGTTAGATTGACCATTGCTTGGCTAAGGGGTTGGGTCCCTGCTGCTTGGTCTCGTCCGTAATCTTCTTGACCGTGTCCGCGAACTTCTTGCCCTCGCTGGCGCTGATCCATTCCAGGTGCACGCGGTCGCTCTCCAGGCCCAGGGTGTCGAAGATGGTCTTCAGGATGGCCACGCGTCGGCGGGCCTTGAGGTTGCCACTCACATAGTGGCATTCGCCCGGGTGTCACCCGCCAACGAAGACGGCGTCGGCTCCCAGAAGGAGGGAGCGGAGGATATAGACCGGGTCCACCGTCCCCGTGCACATAACCCGGATGGGGCGGAGATTGGGGGGGTACTGGAGCCGTGTCGTCCCCGCCAGGTCCGCCGCGGTGGCGGTGCACCAGTTGCAGAAGAAGCCGATGATCTTGGGTTCAAATTCTTCCATTCCGTTTTCTCCTTTATCCTAATGCCATGCGATCGATCATGGAAAACACCTGGTTCTCCTGATACGAAATCAGCTTGACGGCGTTGTTGGGGCAAACGGTCGTGCAGACCCCGCAGCCCTGGCAGAGGGCCTCCCGCACCACGACGTATCCCAGGTCTTCGTCCTTGACCCGGGCGTGGTAGGGGCAGGCCGGCACGCACATCTCGCAGGCGGAACAGCGCCGCGGGCTCACCCACGCCTTCACGTGGGGAAGGGTGATCGCCTGTTTCCTCAGGACAGTCAAGGCCCGCGCGGCGGCGGCCTCGGCCTGGATGATGACCTCGTTCACATTCTTCGGGCCAAGGGCGATACCGCAGAGGTAGATGCCCGCCTCCGGGGCGTCAACCGGGCGAAACTTGACCTCCGCCTCCTTGAAGAAACCGTCTTCCGTGGTCTCCAGGTCGAAGAGACCCGCCAGATCTTCCCGGTCATCCGCCTCCGCCCCGTTGCTCAAGATGAGGTAATCGGGCATGATGGTGACCTGTCCGCCCAGGACGGGGTCCCGGAACCGGACGGTCACGCCCTTTTCGCCGGTCTCCACGGCGGGTTTTTCCTCCTGGGTGTAGCGGAAGAAGTGAATGCCCATCTCCCGCGCCTCCGTGTAGGCCCGTTCCCGGTTGCCGTAGGTCATGATGTCCCGGAAGAGAATGGAAACCTGGCATTCCGGCCAGCGCTGCTTGACCTCCATGGCGTGGGCCAGGGCCCTGGAACAGCAGAAGCGACTGCAGTAGGGATGGTCGCCCTCGCGGGAGCCGACGCACTGGATGATCACCAGGTCCTTCGGGGGGGGCATGGAGGGATCGGAGAGTTTCTCCCCGAACTCCCGCATGGTGACGACGGCGGGATGGCTCCCGTAGCCGTATTCGGTGACCTCGTGTTCCTTGGCCCCCGTGGCGAGGATAATCCCCCCGTAAACCTCCTTGAAGGTCTCCTCCGGGGTCTCCAAGGTCACCACGAACCGTCCCAGGCTCCCTTCCCTCGCCGTAACGCGGGTCTTCGCGAGGACGCGGATGTTTTCATTCCCCCGCACCCCGTCGATGAGGTCCCCGAGGAAGGTCTGGGGATCACTTCCCCCCAGGAGGTAATGGGTCGACCTGAAATTTCCCCCAAGGTCCTCCTCGATCTCCACCAGGTCCACCGGCACCCCCTGGTCGGCAAGGAACCGGCTGGCGGTCAATCCCGCCACGCCGCCGCCCACAACCAGCACCTTTCCCGTGACCTGCTGCATTGCGTGGGTCCGGGGAATCTCGCCCGCCACGCGGTCGATGGCGGCCGCCACCATGGCCTCCGCCTTCCGGCGTGCCTGCCCGGATCCCGCCTCGTGCACCCAGGCCACCTGTTCCCGGATGCTCGTGACGGCCATAAAGTTTTCCGGAAGCCCCGCCGCCTTCACGACATTTTTGAACTGGCGCTCGAAGCGGTAGGGCACGCAGGCGGCGAAGACCACCCGGTTGGCCTGGGCGGCCTTGATCTGCTTGACGAGGAAATCGGCCGTCTCCTTCAGGCAGAGGTAATCCACCTCCTGGACGAAGGCCACGTCCTCCCGCCGGCGGAGCGTCTCCGCGAGGCCCGGCAGGTCGAGACGCGCGGCGATCTCCTCCCCGCACCGGCAGAGGAAGACGCCGGTCTTCGGCGGCTCCAGGGTTACCTCGGGGTGGGGTTCCTTCTCCTCCCGCACGACGGGCCCTTCCACCCAGCGAATGGCCTGGGCGGCCGCGGCCTCCCCCTCGCAGATGGCGTCGGGGATGTCCTTAGGTTCACGGACGGAGCCGCAGATGAAGACGCCGTCCCGCCTCGTGGCCGTGGTGTTCAGGTCCGTGGCAACGATGTAACCGCCCTCGTCCTTCTCCAGGCCCAAAAGGCCCGCCAGGGTTCCGCTCCGGTCCGAGGGGGCCTGCCCCACGGAAAGCACCACCTGGTCCACCGTCTCCTCGGTCACGGCACCGCTATCATCCATGTGCCGGATGAGAAGCTGTTTCGTCTGCGGGTTGTATTTCACGTCCGGGACGCGCGAGGCCACGAACTTCACGCCCATCCGGGCGGCCTGCTCGCGGTAACGGGTGTAGCCCTTGCCGAAGTCCCTCAGGTCCATGTAGTAGAGGGTCGCCTCGACGTCGGGATCTTTCTCCTTGACGAACATGGCCTCCTTCAGGGCGATCATGCAGCAGGCGGAGGAACAGTAGGGATGGTCCAGGTCCCGGGAACCGACGCACTGGATGAAGGCGACCTTTTTGACGGGCTCGCCCGTGGCCTGCCGCACCCAGTCGCCTCCGGTGGGGCCCGTCTCGCTGAGGAGGCGCTCCAGTTGGAGACTCGTCAGGACGTCGGGATACCGCCCCCAGCCGTACTGGAGGAGGTTGTTGGGATCGAAGAGGTCGAAGCCCGCCGCCACCACGATGGCGGCCACGTTCAGTTCCCACGTCTTTGCCGCCTGCTTGAGGTCGATGGCCTCCGTGGGGCAGGCCTCCACACACTTGCCGCACCGGGTGCAGGCGGCTTCGTCGATGCAGTAGACATTGGGGATCCCCTGGGGAGACCGGGCGTAGATGGCCTTGCGCTTCGAGAGGTTACCGTTGAAGGGGTCCGGAACCTCCACCGGGCAGACCGCCTCGCACTTTCCGCAGGCGATGCAGGCCTCCTCGATGACGTAGCGGGGTCTGGTCACCAGGCGGACGGTGAAATCGCCCGCCCCTCCCTCCACCGCCTCGAGAGAGGTCAGGAGATGGACATCGATGAAGGGATGGTAGAAGTCCCTACGGAGGCAGAATTCCCCCGCCTCGACCCGTTCCGTCACGGGCAGCAGGGTGCACATGAGGCAGCGGTTCGTGGGGAACTGGCGTTCCACCTGCGTGAGGGTTCCCCCCAGAAACGGGGCCTGCTCGACGAGGGAAACCTGGACACCGGACGAGGCGAGATTCAGCGCAGCCGCCCAACCACTGACGCCGCTTCCAACCACCAATACCCGATTGTTTGCCATTCCCTTCTCCTTACGGCTGCATTGAATAGTCTTGAGTTACGATGGAAATCATATCAAAAACCTGCTTGGAATCCAAATTTTTGACCTGGATGGCGCCCGAGGGACACGCGGTGGCGCAGGCCCCGCAGCCCTCGCAGAGGGCCTCGTTGACCATCGCCTTTTTCCGTATGGGATCCACGTCCACCGCCTGGAAGGCGCAGTTGTCTCGGCAGTAGCCGCACCCCGCGCAGATCTCCTGGTCCACGCGCGCCACGAGGGGTTCGTGCACCAGTTCCTTGCGGGAGAAGAGGGAGAGGATCTTGGAGGCGGCCCCGCCCGCCTGGTAGATGGCGTGGGGGATGTCCTTTGGGGCCTGTGAGGTTCCGGCAAGGTAGATCCCCGCCGTCAGGGTCTCCACCGGGGCCAGTTTGGGGTGGGCTTCCTGGATGAAGCCGTAGGGATCCGTGTTGATGTTCAGCAGCCGCGCCAGCTCCTTGGCGCCCGGGTTGGGCACCGTGGCCATGGCCAGCACCACCAGGTCGGCCTCCACCTCCACCTGGAGCCCCGTGATGGTGTCGCCCCCCAGGACGAGGAGCTTATCCCCCTTGCGGGCGATCTTGGAGACCTTGCCCTTGAGGTAGAGGAGGCGTTCCTTTTCCACGCTCTCCTTGACGAATTCCTCGTAGCCCTTTCCGGTGGAGCGGATGTCGATGTAGAAGATGTAGGCCTGCCCGTCGGGGACCTTCTCCCTGTAGCGGCGGGCCTCCTTGCAGGTATACATGCAGCAGACCTTGGAGCAGTAGGGGAAGTGCTTGTCGGGGTCGCGCGAGCCGGCGCACTGGACGAAGACCACCTCCTTCGGTTCCTTTCCGTCGGAGGGACGCAGGACCTTTCCCCCCGTGGGCCCGTCCTCCGAGAGAAGCCGCTCGAACTGGAGGGCGTCCAGGACGTCGGGGTCCTCGGCGTATTCCGTCAGGGCCGATTTCCGGTAGAGGTCGTGCCCCGTCGCCACCACGATGGCCCCGTAGGTCCGGTCGATGAGCCGGTCCTCGGGATAGTCGATCGCCCCCTCGGCGCAGGCCTCCCGGCAGGCGGTGCAGTTCTCCTGTCGGGTAACGCGTAGGCAGGCCGCGTGATCGAGGAAGATGCGCCGGTCGCCGTGGCGCTCGCCCGGCGTCCAGTCGACGGCCTTCCGCGTGGTCAGTCCCCGGTCGAAGGTGGAGGGAACCTCCGCGGGACACGCGGCGACACAGGCCTCGCAGCCGTTGCAGCGCGCCGGATCGACCCAGGGAAGCTGCTGCCGTATCTGGACCTCGAAGTTTCCCACGTAGCCGCTCAAGTTCTCGATGCGGGAGGTGGTGAGGACCTCGATGTTCGGCTGTTTCAGGGTGCGGTCGATCATCTCGTTGGCCAGGTCCGGGGCCGATTCCATGGTCAAAAAGGTGCGCTCCAGCTGTCGCACCCGTCCCCCCAGGTAGGCCTCCTTTTCCAGGATGGTGACGGGATAGCCCCCGTTCGCGATATCCAGGGCGGTCTGCATTCCCGCCACGCCGCCCCCCAGGACGAGGACCCGCTTCTGGAGGGGGACGATGAGGGGAACCAGGGCCTGGTTCCGTTTCACCCGCTCGATGGTGGCCTTGATGATGGTCAGGGCCTTCTTGGTGGCGGTCTCCTTGTCCCCTTGGTGCGGCCAGCTGCAGTATTCGCGGATGTTGGCCACCTCCACCAGGTAGGGGTTGAGCCCCTCCGAGGCGGCCAGGTTCCGGAAGGTCCGCTCGTGGAGGGAGGGGGAACAGTTGCTCATGACCAGGCCGGTGAGTTTCTTCTCCCGGATGGCCTTGCGGACCAGCTCCTGGCCGGGATCCGAGCACATGTAGATATAGTCCTGGGCGTGGGCCACGCCCGGGTAGTGCTCGATGGCCTTGACGACCTCGCTCACCTCGACGGTGGCCGCGATGTTCAGGCCGCAGTGACAGACGAAGACACCGATACGCGGTTTCATCCGGCCATCTCCTTCAGCGCGGCTTTCCCGCCCTTCTCAACCCCGGAGAAGAGGGACAATACCTTGCTGGCGGCTCCTCCCGCCTGGGCGACCGTCTCGGGGATGTCCTTGGGCGCCTGGGCGGTTCCCGCCACGAAGACGCCGTCGATGCCCGTCTCCACGGGATGCAACTTGGCGTGGGCCTCGGTGATGAAACCGAACGTGTCGGTTTCCAGGTTGAGAATCTTCTTGACCTTCTCCCCCGCGGGGTTGGGGATCATGGCCATGGCCAGGACCACCAGGTCGGCGGCCACCTCCACCCGCTTGCCCGTGAGGGTATCCATGCCGAAGACGATGATCTTGTCTCCCTCGCGGAAGATCTTGGAGACCTTGCCCCGCAGGTAGACGATGCGGTCCTCCTCCACCCCCCGCTGGTAGAACTCCTCGTACATCTTCCCGTCCGTCCGCACGTCGATGTAGAAGATATAGGCCTGGCCGTCCGGGACGGCGTGCTTGTAGAGCATGGCCATCTTGCAGCAATACATGCAGCAGACGCGGCTGCAGTAGGGAAGGTGCTTGTCGGGGTCCCGCGAGCCGGCGCACTGGACGAAGACCACGTCCAGGGGCTCCTTCCCGTCGGAGGGGCGCTTGATGACCCCGGCGGTGGGTCCGGAGGGGCAGAGGATACGCTCGAACTCGAGGCCGTCGATGACGTCCGGGTCAGAGGCGTACTCGGTGAGGTTTTCCTTCTTGTAGAGCTCGTAGCCCGTGGCCACGATGATGGCCCCCACCTTGATCTCCTCGATCCAATCCTTCTGGTCGTAGCGGATGGCCTGGGTGGGACAGACCTTGGCGCAGATACCGCACTTGTCCTTGGTGAGCTTCAGGCAGTGATCCGCGTCGATGACCCGCTTATTGGGGACCGCCTGAGCGAAGGGGCTGTAGATGGCCTTCCGCGGCCCGAAGGCAAGCTCCCGGTTGAACTCGGAGGGGGCCTTGGTGGGACACTTTTGCTCGCACTGGCCGCAGCCGGTGCAGGCGTCCCAGTCCACGTAGGTGGCCTTGTGGCGGATACGGACGGTGAAGTTTCCCACCTCCCCCGTGACCGACTCCACCTCGCAGTAGGCCTTGATGTCGATGTTGGGGTGCTGCCCGCACATGACCATCTTGGGGGTCAGGATGCACTGGGGGCAGTCCAGGGTGGGGAAGACCTCGGAGAGCTGGACCATGTGGCCGCCGATGGAGGGGGTGCGTTCCACCAGGATGACCTGGTAGCCCCCGTCGGCGATGTCCAGGGCCGCCTGGATGCCCGCCACGCCGCCCCCGACGATGAGGGCCTTTTTGTCGAAGGTTTCGCTCATGCGATCAACCCCTTGGATTTCAGTAGCGGTCTGGGGTCCTGGGAAGAGAGCTCGAACCGGCAGACCGATTCGTCCAGGTCGAAGGCGATGGCCATCAACTGGGTGAAGTAGAGGACCGGCATGGTGTGAAATCCCGCATAGGCCTGCTGGATATCCTTCTGCCGGTTGTCCAGGTTAAAGTCGCACAGGGGGCAGCTCAGGGCCACGACCTCCGCCCCGTTTCCCTGGGCGGAAGTGAGGATGCTGTGGACGCAGGTAACCACCACGTCCTTCCGGTTGACGGTCTGGTAGGCCCCGCAGCACTCGGTCTTGTAGGGGTCGTCGATGACCTCCGCCCCCAGCGCCCGCAGGAGGTCCTCCATCACCGTGGGACGTTCCATGTCGTCGATGCCGATAGAGGCGGGCCGCAGGAGCATGCACCCGTAGTAGGGGGAGACCTTCAGCCCCGTGAGGGGCTTTTTCACGGCCGCTTTGACCTTGTCCATGCCTATCTCGTCCCGGAGGATCTCCAGGAGGTGAACCACGGTGACGTCCCCCGCGTAATCCATCTCCTCGTCCATGTAGCGGTTGATGCGATCCCGCTTCTCCTCGTCGGCGAGGAAGAACTCGTTGGCCCGTTTCAGGGTGTTGTAGCACATGGAGCAAAGGGTAACGAGGCGGTCGCTTCCCTGCTCTTTGGCGCGAATGAGGTTCCGGATGGGGCCGATCTGGTGGATGAGGTCATCCGTGGAGAGGGAATAGACGGTGCCGCAGCAGTTCCACTGCGGGAGTTCCTCCATCTCCACTCCCAGGACCTTCGCCGCGGCGATGGCGGAATCCTCCAGGTCCTTGGCCTTGGTCTTCAGCGTGCATCCCGGATAGTAAGGAATCTTCATTTAAGTCCCCTTTTACCCGCTCATCTTGCGCAGGTTGCTGACAATGGCGATCTGGGGAAGCTCAACCAGGAGTTCCATCGGGAGGGCGGTGGCTTCCACCTTGTTTCTATTCTTCTGACGCAGGGTCACGAGACGCAGGGCCTCCATGATCTTGGCGATGTCCACCCCGCGGGGACACCGGACGGTGCAGGTCTGGCAGGAGAGGCAGATCCAGTAGCTGTTGGCCTTCGCGAGTTCCTCCCCCTGTCCCATCTGGGCCAGCCGGATGACGTGGGACGGGAGGATGTCCATCTCGAAGGCGGCGGGACACCCCGCGGAACACTTCCCGCACTGGTAACACTGAAGCAAGTCCTGCCCGCTGATCATCTCGACCCTTTTGACAAACTCGCCTCTAACTCTATCGCGTGATAAACGTATCTTCATTCCTTACCTCGGTGGTTGCTTTATTGGGTAAATAACAGGTGGATACCTGTGAAGTGACTATACCGCCTACGGGGCCTGCGCATATCGTTTCATTCCTTCCTGGTAGAGATCGCCGCCGACGGTATCATTTATGACGAAAAGTGGCAAGTCCCGGACCTCGATCCGACGGATGGCCTCCGGTCCCAGGTCCTCGTAGGCGATAATCTCGCTGGAAACGATGCTCTTGGCAATGAGGGCCCCGGTCCCGCCGATGGCCCCGAAGTAGACAGCCTTGTATCTCCGGATGGCCTCGATAACCTCGGAAGAACGGTTCCCCTTTCCGATCATGCCCTTCAGGCCCGCCGCGATGAGGCGCGGCGCGAAGGGATCCATCCGGTAGCTGGTTGTGGGGCCCGCGGATCCGATGGGTTTTCCCGGCGGCGCGGGGGCCGGCCCCACGTAGTAGATGACGGCGCCCTTGAGGTCGAAGGGCAGGGGCTGGTTGTCGTCCATCAGCGCGATGAGCCGCTTGTGGGCGGCGTCCCGGGCGGTATAGACGGTTCCGTTGAGAAGGACCCGGTCTCCCGCCCGTAACGGGGTGACGGCTTCGTCGGTGAGAGGAGTCTGAAGTCTAATTTCGCGGCTCATGGGTTTCCCCTAAAGCACGGCCTCTTTGTGGCGGCCGGCGTGGCATTGGATGTTGACGGCAAGCGGCAGGGAGGCGATATGGCAGGGCATCATCTCGATGTGCACGGCCAGGGCCGTGGTCTTCCCGCCGAGGCCGCCGGGGCCGATGCCGATTTGGTTGATCTTTTCCAGTAGTTCCGCCTCCAGGGCGGCCAGCTCGGGATCGGGATTTTCCGTCCCGATGGGGCGCAACGTCGCCTTTTTGGCGAGCAAGGCGGCCCGTTCGAAGGTGCCGCCGATGCCCACGCCCACCACGATGGGCGGGCAGGGGTTGGACCCCGACTCACGCACCCGCTGGAGGATGTAGGCCTTGATGCCCTCCACGCCCTCGGCAGGAGCGAGCATGACCACCCGGCTCATGTTCTCGCTGCCGCCTCCCTTGGGCTCCACCGTGATGCGCACCCGGTCGCCGGGGACGATGTGGGTGTGGATGATGGCAGGGGTGTTGTCTCCCAGGTTTTTTCGGGTGAAGGGATGGCAGGTCGATTTCCGCAGGTAACCCTTCTCGTAGCCCCGCCGGACCCCTTCGTGGATGGCCCCTTCCAGGTCGCCGCCCGTGAAGTGCACGTCCTGGCCCACGTCGATGAAGACGACGGCCAGGCCCGTGTCCTGGCAGATGGGCATACGCTCCTCCCGGGCGATGCGGGCGTTTTTCAGGAGGAGGTCCAGGACCTCCTTTCCCGTGGGGGAGACCTCCGTCTCCTTCATGCGCCGGAAGGCCTCTTCCACGTCGGCTCCCAGATCGGTGTTGGCCTCGACGCAGAGCCGGGCGACGGTCTCGGTGACCTCGCTGACGGGGATTTCTCTCATTATTCTTTCCCTTTCATTTCCTTCCACTGGGCCACGTTGGCGGCCACGGAACCGGCCGAGGCATGAAGGGCCTTACGCTCCGCGTCGGTCAGGTCGAGTTCCAGCACCTTCTCCACCCCGTTTTCCCCCAGGATGGCGGGCACGCCCACGTAGACATCATTGAGCCCGTACTCCCCTTCCAGGTAGGCGGAGGCGGGAAGAAGCCTGCGGATGTTCAGGACAATGGCCTCCGCCATCTCCGTAATGGAAGAGGCCGGCGCATAGAAGGCGCTGCCCTCTTTCAGGAGCCCCACGATCTCACCGCCGCCCTTGCGAGTCCGCGCCACGAGGCGCTCGATGGTCTCGGGGGAGAGGAGTTCCGTAATGGGGATGCCGGAGACAGACGTGTAGCGGGGCAGGGGAACCATGTCGTCCCCGTGTCCCCCCAGGACGAGGGCGACCACGTCACTCAGGTGCACGCCCAGCTCCCGGGCGATGAAGAGTCTAAAACGGGTGGAATCGAGGACGCCGGCCATGCCCATGACGCGGTTTTTCGGAAAGCCCGTGGCCTCCTTGACCACGTGGCACATGACATCCAGCGGGTTGGTTACCACGATGACCACGGCATCCGGCGCGTAGGTCTTGACCTGCTCCGCCACACCTCCCACGATCTTGGCGTTGATGCCCAGCAGGTCCGACCGGGACATGCCCGGCTTGCGGGGAAGCCCCGCCGTGATGACCACCACGTCCGAGCCCGCGATATCCTTGTAATCGTTCGTTCCGGCGATCTTATTGAGGTATTTCCTCAGGGGGGCGGCGTGAGACAAGTCCGTCGCCTTGCCCTGGGGCATCCCCTCGACGATATCCACCAGGACCACGTCGGCGATGCGCTTCTCCAACAGGTAGAGTCCCGCCGTGGCGCCCACATGTCCCGCACCGATGATACTCACCTTCTTCATGATGCCACCTCCTGCAGCCTGGAGGTTACCTTTTCCTGGGTCTTCCGCAAGACCTCCGCGGATTTGACCAGGGCCTCCTTCTGCTCGCCGGTCAGGTTCAACTCGAGGACCTTGCGGACTCCCGTCTTGTCCAGCAGAATGGGAAGACCGATGCACAGGTCCGCCAGCCCATATTCCCCCGAGACGTAGACCGGCGCGGTGAGGATCCGGCGCCGTTCCCGGATGATGGTTTCCACCATGCGCGCCGTGGCGGCGGCAGGCGCGTAGAAGGCCGTGGCCCGTTTCATCATCTCCAGGATCTCGTGACCCGCGTTCTTGACCTTTTGGGCCACCTCCCGAATCTCATCGGGGGAAAGAAGCTCCGTGACGGGAATGCCGGTGACCCGGCTGTACTGGGGCAGGAAGATCATTTCGTCATGATGTCCCCCGATGAACATGGCCTCCACGTCCGTCGCGGCCATGTTCAGCTTCTCCGCGATGATCTCGCCGGCACGCGTGGCGTCCAGGGCGCCGGCCATGCCCAGGACCCGGTTCTCCGGGAACCCGGTGCGCTTGAGGATGTAGTAGGTCATGGCGTCCACCGGCTCCGTGACCACGATGACCACGGCGTCGGGGGCGAACTTGGCGATCTCACGGACGAAGGTATCGGCCGCGTCGAGATTATCGTCCAGGACATCTTCCCGGGACATGCCCGGCTCCCGAACCTTCCCCGCCGCCACGACCACCACGTCGGAATAGACCAGGTCGTAGAGGTCGTCGCTTCCCTTGACCACCACGTCGTAGTCGCGGATGGGCCCCGATTCCATGAGATCCAGGGCCTTGCCAGCCGCGTAGCTCGGTTTCACATCGATGAGGGTCACGTCGGCGACATTCTTCTCGGCGATGAAGAGGGCGCAGTTGGTTCCCACGTTCCCCGCCCCGATGACCGTGACTTTCTTCATTTTTCTCCCCTTTGGTTGACGGTTTCCACTATCCCATATATCCCGTTTGCGCTGTTGTCAAGTGCGGGAGTAAAACACGCGCTCCTTGAAAAAGGGCGATAGTGTTCTGAAAAAACCCAATCTTTCACCGCATCCACACCACAGTATGGCCGGTGATGTTGGGGAATTTCCTCATATCCCCCCACCTAACCTATTTTCGGGAGTTGCCCCTCGTAGAGGAAGGCCAGGTGGGCCCGTTCAATCTCCGCCGGGTCGACCATTTTTCGCGCAACGCCGGTTTTTATGGCGGCACGGGCCACGGCGGCGGAGACCTTGGGCGGCACCTTGAAATCCATCATCTCGGGAATGACTTTTTCCTCGCAGAGCTCCGATTCGTCGATAGCCTCTGCCAGGGCCCGAGCGGCGGCCAGCTTCATGGCCTCGTTGATCGTCCTGGCGCGGACGCCCAGGGCGCCCCGGAAGATGCCCGGAAACCCGAGGGAGTTGTTGACTTGGTTGGGGTAGTCGGAGCGTCCCGTCCCCACGATGCGCGCCCCGCCCGCCTTCGCCTCCTCCGGCATGATCTCCGGGACGGGATTGGCCATGGCGAAGACGATGGGATCCTTCGCCATGGTCCTGACCATTTCCGCCGTGAGGATGCCGGGAGCGGAAAAGCCGAGAAAGACATCACGGCCCCGGAGGACATCCTTGAGTTCCCCCTTCACGCCCTCAGGGTTCGTGACCTCCGCCATCTCTTTCTTAATCCAGTTCATCCCTTCCTTGCGTCCCTTGGTGATGGCCCCGTGCCGGTCGCAGAGGATGATATTTTTCGCCCCCGCCGACAGGAGAATCTTCGTCACGGCGATGGCCGCCGCCCCCGCCCCGCTCACCACAATCCGTATCTCGGGAAAGGCTTTACCCACGATCTTCAAGGCATTGGTTAGACCGGCCAAAAGGACCACGGCTGTGCCGTGCTGGTCATCGTGAAAGACGGGGATTTCAAGCATCTCCGAGAGCTTCCGCTCCACGTAGAAGCAGCGCGGCGCGGAAATATCCTCCAGGTTGATCCCCCCAAATGGCGTGGCGATGTGGGAGATGACCCGGACCAGCTCGTCGGGATCCTGGGTGCCAAGACAGATGGGGAAGGCCTCGACTCCCCCGAAGGTATGGAAAAGGACACATTTCCCCTCCATCACGGGGAGGGCGGCGCGGGCCCCGATGTTTCCCAGGCCCAGCACGGCGCTTCCATCGCTGATAACGGAGATGAGGTTTCCCTTGCAGGTATAGTCGTAAACCGCTTCTGGATCCTTGACGATCTTCAAGACGGGGTCGGCGCTGCGGGGCGGCAGGTAGAGCAGTTCCAGGATGTAGTGGTCCTTCACGGGGATCTTGGCCTTGACCTCCACGACACCCCGATACCGCCTGTGCAGCTCCAGGGATTGGGATTTCAGGTCCTTCTTCGTCTTTTTCACGGGCGGGGCCTGGAATCCCTCGTAAACGTAACTCTCCGTCCTTTCGGTGATCTCCCTCGGATCCACCGCGCGCCGGGCCACACCGGTCTCGATGGCCTCCCTGGCCACGGCCCCCGCGATAACGGGCGCCACGCGGAAATCGAAGATGCGCGGCAGGACGATGTCCTCGCGGAGCCTGTCCTCCTCCACGGTGGAGGCAAGGGCGTGCGCCGCGGCCAGCATCATCTCCGTATTGATTTTCCGGGCGAAGACATCGAGGATCCCCCGGAAAACCCCGGGGAAGACCATGGCCACGTTCAGCTCGTTGAGGGATTCTGGCAGGCTTGTTCCCACGATGCGCGCCCCCGCCTTCTTCGCCTCGGAAGGTGTAATCTCAGGCTCCGGGGTGGAGAGAGCGAAGACGATGGGATCGGGATTCATGTCCCGAATCATCTCCGGCCTCAGGGTTCCCTTCCTAGAGGCCCCGATGAACACGTCCGCCCCCTTGATGACCTCCCTTAGAGGGCCCTTCTCGATCTTTTCGTTGGTCATCTTGGCGATCTCGAACTTTGCCCAGTTCATCCCCTCCGTGCGATACTTGTGGACGGCCCCGTGCGTGTCGCAGAGGACGATATGCGAGACGCCGACGGAACGCAGGAGTTTTGCGGTGGCGATCCCCGCCGCGCCCGCGCCACAGATGACCACCTTCATCCTCCGCAGTTTCTTTCCCACCACCTTGCCTGCGTTGATAAGCCCCGCCAGGATCATGATGGCGGCGGCGTGCTGGTCGTTATGGAAGACGGGGATGTTCATGCTCCGGGCCAGGAGGCTCTCCACCTGGAAACACTTGGGGGCGTCCATGTCCTCGATACAGACGGCCCCAAAGGTGGGGGCGAGCAGGCTCACCGTCTGGACGATCTCGTCCACGTCCTGGGTCTTGAGGCAGATGGGAAAGGCGTCCACGTTGGCGAAGGTCTTGAAGATGACCGATTTCCCCTCGAGAATCGGCATGGCGGCCAGGGGCCCCTTGTTGCCTAAACCCAAAACGCGGGAGCCGTCCGTGATGAGCGCCACGGTATTGCCCCTGCAGGTGTAGTCGAACGAGGCGGCGGGACTTTTCTCGATGGCCCGGCAGGGCTCCGCCACCCCAGGCGTGTAGACGAGGCTCAACACGGAACTGTCCCGGATAGGGACCTTACTGGTCACCCCGATCAACCCGTTATATTTTTCCCTGTACCAGAGGGATTTTTCCTTCTCTTTCATGAAAGTCCTCCTTGATTTGGGAGAGCCAGCGTTTCCAAGGACCCTCTCAAAGCCCGCGGTATCATTCAGCGACACGAAAACCCATTAATTTTCCACCCAGAAACTTCAAGGCGATATAAAAACTCAGGTATGGGCTCTCGCATACATCACAACGAACCGGACCCATACCCTCGAATGACCCCTATCTTTCCACCCCCTCACCAAGACATCAAGCGGTCTTTTCCACCCTGGCCGTCTCGTGCATATGCCGATGCATGATGTAGTAGATGATGGGCACGGCCATGCGGGAGAGGAGTAGGGAGGCCACCTCGCCGGCCATGAGGGCGATGGCCAGTCCTTTGAAGATGGGATCTAAAAGTATAACCGCTCCGGTGATGACAACGGCCATGGCGGTCAGAACCATGGGGCGGAATCGGACGGCGCCCGCGTCCACCACCGCCTCGTCAAGCGGCATGCCCTCCCGGAGACGCAGCTCAATGAAATCGACGAGGATAATCGAGTTCCTCACAACGATACCCGCGCCGGCAATAAAACCGATCATGGAGGTAGCGGTGAAAAAGGCGCTCATGACCCAGTGTCCCGGGATGATGCCGATGAGCGAAAAGGGAATCGCGGACATGATGATGAGGGGTGTGATGTAGGAACGGAACCACCCCACCACGAGGAGATAGATAAGCACCATCACCGCGGCGAAGGCCAGGCCGAGATCCCGGAAGACCTCGTAGGTAATCTGCCATTCCCCGTCCCACTTCATGGAGTACTTTTCGTTGCAGAAGGGGATGTGGGTGCTGAGTTGCGCGATTTTGTACCCTTCGGGAATCTTTATCTTGGCGATTTTTTTGCTCATCTTGAGAATGGCATAGACGGGGGATTCCTCGCGGCCCGCCACGTCTCCCAGGACGTAAACCACCGGCATGAGGTTCTTGTGGCTGATACTCTTGTCGATGGTAGTCTTGACCACGCGGGTCAATTCCTTCAGGGGGATCAGCATTCCCATCCGATTTTGAACCTTCATTTCCTGGATGTCACGGATGGAGGAGCGCTCGGAGCGCGGGACCTGGAGCAAGATGTCCACGTCCTCCTTCTCCTTCGGGTCGTGGAGAAGTCCCACCTTCATACCCCCCACGGCGGTCCGGACAACCTGCGCGATCTGGGCCGTGGCAATGCCGTTTAGGGCCGCCTTCTCCTTATCCACCACCAACTTCAGTTTCTCCTGATTTGCCTCCACGGACCAGTCCACATCCACCACTCCGGGCGTGGTCCCAAACACCTTCTTGATTTTCCGGGCGAGGTTTATCTGCCCCTGGTAATCAGGGCCGTAGACCTCCGCCACGAGGGTTTCCATGACGGGCGGTCCGGGCGGCACCTCCGCCACCTTGACGGACGCCCCGTATTTCCTGGCGATCTCCACCAGCTTCGGTCGGACGGACTTGGCGATTTCGTGGCTCTGGGTCCAGCGTTTATTCTTGTTGATGAGATTCACCTGGATATCCGCCACGTTGGAGCCCCTCCGGAGGAAGTAGTGCCGCACGAGCCCCTGGAAGTTGTAGGGCGAGGCCGTCCCCGCATAGGTCTGGAGGTTTACCACCTCCGGAACCGTCTCCAGGTATTCGGCCATCTCGCGGGCCACCCGCGCCGTCTTCTCCAGCGGGGCTCCTTCGTCCATGTCGATGATAACCTGGAACTCGTTCTTGTTGTCGAAGGGGAGCATCTTCACCATCACAATCTTAAAGGCAAACATGGAAAAGGCCGCCAGCAGGAGAATCACGATCCCCACGAGGAATCCCCACCGCCACAGGGTGTGGTGGATGAGGGGACCCATGACCTTCCGATAAAGCCGCGTCAGGGCGGATTCCTTCTCCTCCTTCTGCTCGTGCTTCGCGGAAAGGAACCGGAGGGAGGCCCAAGGCGTCACGATGAAGGCCACCCCCAGGGAAAAAATCATGGCAAAGCTGGAACCGATGGGGATGGGCCGCATGTAGGGGCCCATCAGTCCCCCCACGAAGGCCATGGGAAGAACCGCAGCGATGACCGTGAAGGTGGCCACCACGGTGGGGTTTCCCACTTCGTCCACCGCCTCGATGGCGATATCCGACAGGGGCCGCCCCTTGTTCTCGGGGAGATGGTAGTGCCGGATGATATTCTCCGCCACCACGATGGCGTCGTCCACCAGGATGGCGATACAGAAGATGAGAGCGAAGAGGGTAATCCGGTTGAGGGTGTAACCGTAGAAATAGTAAACGGCCAGGG
The DNA here is from genome assembly GCA_026986155.1 of bacterium. Classification (GTDB taxonomy): domain Bacteria; phylum Desulfobacterota; class S145-22; order S145-22; family S145-22; genus JAOZMY01. Next base: position 7,382 of record JALSPC010000169.1, on the reverse strand, counting down.
TCAGGGAGAGGGTGCTGGGAATGGCCAGGGCTACCACGCCCGCCACGCGGAGTCCCAGGAAAAACCAGATGAGCAAGCTGACCCCGAAGACCGCCAGGGCCATGTGGAAGAGGAGTTCGTTGGACTTGTCTTCCGCGGTCTCCCCGTAGTCCCTGGTCACCGCCACCTGGACCCCCGAGGGGATGACGGTGCCCTTCAAGAGTTCCACCTTCTTGAAGATTTCTTCCACGAGGGTGATGGCGTTGGATCCCTTCCGTTTGGAGATGGCGAGGGTCACGGCGGGCTCCTGGGGTTTCCCGGCGGCAAGGTAGTAGACGTAGTTCTTGGCCTCCTCGGGGCCGTCCTTGACGTCGGCCACGTCCTTCAAATAGACAGGACGCCCCTTGAAGGCCCCGATCACGAGCCTTGCCACGTCCCTCCTGGAGGCAAAAAAGTTCCCTGTCTCCACCACGATTTCCCGGTTGAGGCGGTCCATCGTTCCCGCGGGAAACTGGGCGTTGCTCCCCTTCAGCATCTTGATGACGCGAAGAGGATCCAAGTGATAGGCATCCAGGCGAGCGGGATCGAGGAGAACCCGAATCTGGCGCCGCTGTCCCCCGATGATCATCGTCTCCGACACCTTGGGAATCCGTTTGACGGCCTCTTCCACCTGGGCGGCGACCCGCCGGAGCTGGAAGTGGTCGTAGGTCTTGCTGTGGAAGGTCAAGGCGCAGATGGGAACGTCGTAGATGGTCCGGGGCCGAATCAAAGGCGGGGAACACCCCGGCGGAATGATATCGAAGTGCTCATAGAGCTTCTGGTTGAGGCGGACGATACTCTTTTCCTCGTCCTGCCCCACGTAAAAACGGACGATGACCATGGACATCCCGGACATGGAGGTGCTGTAGATATACTCGACACCGGGGATTTCCCAGAGGAGTTTTTCCATGGGATTGGTCACGCGGTTCTCCACCTCCTTGGCGGAGGCCCCGGGCATCCGGACGAAGACATCGATCATGGGAACGACGATCTGGGGTTCCTCCTCTCGGGGGAGTTTCCAGGTCGCAAGGGCGCCGATGAGGATACTCGCGATAATGAGCAGGGGAGTCAACTTGGAATTGATGAACATGTGGGCAATCTTGCCAGCCAACCCGAGTTGTTTCACGTCCGTTCCTCCCGTTGAAATATTGACTTACAGAATCGTATCATACTTAAATGAAAACCCTCCCGAAATCAAGCCTTAATGGAAAATTGCTCCCAGCCCTTGGAACCCGGAAGGCTCGGGGCCACTTTTTTTATCCTGTTAATTCTGTTACAAATAAGAAGTCATTTTACGTGGCATTTTATGACCCTGTGCATGGAGGAAAAAACGGAACTTGAATCAGGAAATTTTGGGCGTCTCCCTTCCCCTTCATTCCGATCGGGATTCGTCGCCATCCTGGGCATCCCGAACGCGGGGAAGTCGACCCTGCTGAACCGTATCATGGGGGGGCACTTCGCCATCGTCACGGAAAAACCTCAAACGACCCGAACCGTCATCCGCGCCATCAAGAACCTGGAAAACGCCCAGGTCATCTTCATCGACACGCCGGGGATCCATACCTCGCGGAAGGCCTTCAACAAGTTCCTCGTTCAATCCGCCAGGAACGCCTGCCGGGAGGCGGACGCGGCGCTCGCCCTGGTGCCCGCCCGGAAGGGGCGGGAAGAGGAGAACGTCTCCCTCTTCTCTCTTCTCGAGGAAATCCCTGACACACCTAAGATTGTCGCTCTCAACAAGATAGACCGGGTCACGAAGGAAGAGGTTCAGGCGTTTATGGAAAAACTCGGGAAGGTTTTCCCCGCGGGAAAGATCTATCCCATCTCCGCCCTCACAGGTTGGGGCGTGGACGAGCTGATGAACGAGCTGATTAACCTCCTTCCCGAGGGGCCGCCCCTCTTCCCCTGGGAGATGGAAACGGACATGACGGAACGCTTCTTCGCCTCCGAGATCATCCGGGAAAAGATCTTTCTCCTGGCGAAGGAGGAACTCCCCTACGAGATCGCCGTCGAAATCGAACAATTCAAAGAGGAAAAAGAAAAGAACATGCTCGTTATCTCCGCGGTCATCCACGTGAACCGTCCCAGCCAGAAGCGCATTATCGTGGGGAAGAACGGCGAGCTCATCAAAAAGATTGGCATGCTGGCCCGGAAAGATCTGGAGGCGTTCTTCCAGATTCATGTCTACCTTGACCTCTGGGCCCGCGTAAGCCGCAACTGGATGAAAAATCCCAGGATGCTTAAAGAACTGGGAATTATGGCGGGGTGAATATCTGATGGAAACCTTGGGTAAGACCTTAAAAGGTTTGAGAGAAGAAAAGGGAATGACCCTGATGGATGTCTCCAAAGCGACGAAGATTCGAACCTCCATCCTGTCAGCGCTGGAAAACGAGGAGTGGGACAAGCTCCCCCAGAAGATCTTCATCAAGGGCTTCGTCAAGGCCTACATCCAGGCTGTCGGAGGGGACGAAGGGTACATCATGGACCTCTTCGAGGCCTCCTGTCCCGTGGTGGACGAGAAAATCGCCTGCCCTACCTTCGAATCTGAACCTATGGACAGCCTGACGAGGGAGAAAGGAAGTTACAAGTGGATACTGGTCTTGATCCTCCTTGTCCTCATCGCGGGGGGGGGGTACTTCCTCTTCCAGAAATTCTCCGGCCGGTTTCTGGGGGCCTCTTCGTCCACCGTCAAGGAGGAAACGACGGTCGTCGTGCCCCCCAAGGAAACGAAGATAAAACCGGCCGCCACAGCCCCGCAGACACCCGTCGCTCCGGTCAAGGAAGAAAGCTCATCGACCCAGCCGTCCGTGGCAACCACCATGGGACCCTCCGCGGAGAAATCTTCCGAAGCAACGAAACTCCAGCCCGAGAAGGAAACGGTTGGGGCGACCAATGCCGAGAAACCGGTCGCCGCAGCCGTGGACGCCGAAGCGAACAAAACGGCCCCCGCCCCGAAACCGCCGGAGGCGAAACCCGAGGAAACCGCCAGCGACAATCTCGTCATCACGGCGAGGATGGAGACCTGGATCGGGCTCAAGATCGACGGAAAGACTCGAAAGGAGATTCTCTTGAAGCCGGGCAAGACCTTCTCCGCCAAGGTGGATAAATTCGTCGAGCTCCTTATCGGCAACGCCGGCGGCATCGACATCACCTACAATGGAGAAAAGGTGGAGAATATCGGCAAACCCGGCCAGGTGGTCCGGCTGCGGCTTCCCCGGGAGGAATCGGAAAAGGCTAAAAAAGAGACCCCTGCCCCTTGAGGGTCCGATTGAAGTAACTAAACGCCGCGGGGGTGGCCACCCGCCCCCGGGGCGTGCGCTTGATAAACCCCTTCTGAATCAGGTACGGTTCGTAGACATCCTCGATGGTCTCCTTGTCCTCGCTGAGAGAGGTGGCCAGGGTCTCGATTCCCACGGGCCCCCCGTCAAACTTGTCGAGGATGGTCAACAGCAGCCGCTGGTCCATGGGATCGAACCCGCGCTTGTCTATTTCCATGGCGGACAGAGACACGTCCGCTACCTCCCGGGTGATGACGCCGTCCGCTTTGACCTCGGCGAAGTCCCGAACCCGCCTCAGGAGCCGGTTGGCGATCCGCGGGGTGCCCCGGGAACGGGACGCGATTTCATAGGCCCCCGCGTCCGTGATGGCGATGGAAAGGATTTTGGCGGAACGGAGCACGAGGGTCGTCAGGTCCTCTTCCGAGTAGAAGTCGAGCCGCTGAACGATGCCGAACCGGTCCCTCAGGGGGGAGGTCAGCATCCCCGCGCGGGTCGTCGCCCCCACCAGGGTAAAAGGAGCGAGATCCAGCTTTATGGAGCGTGCGGCCGGTCCCTGCCCGATCACCACGTCTATCTGGTACTCCTCCATGGCGGGATAGAGAATCTCTTCGATGACGTGGCTCAGGCGGTGAATCTCGTCGATGAACAGGACGTCTCCCGGAGAGAGGTTGGTGAGGATGGCGGCCAGGTCTCCCGGGCGCTCGATGACGGGGCCGGAGGTGGCAAGAATGTGCACCCCCATCTCGTTGGCGATGATGTGGGCCAGAGTCGTCTTTCCCAATCCCGGCGGTCCGTAGAGAAGGACATGGTCCAGGCTCTCGCCTCGTTTCTTCGCGGCTTCGAGGTAGATCCCGAGCCTCTCCTTGACCTTCCGCTGGCCGATATACTCCCCGAGGGACCGGGGACGGATGCTCGGCTCGGCGGCGGCATCCTCTTCCGTCCGTTTTGGGGTCAGCGCGGGACGTTCGTCCTTTTCCATTCAGGCATTCACCTCTGGAGGGATTTCAGAGCGGTTTTGATGATATCTTTCAGGGACGGGGCGCCCGCCGTTTCGGACGACAGGATTTCCCGCACCGTCTTGGAGGCCTCTTGGGGCTTGAACCCCAGGTTCGTCAAGGCCGAAACCGCGTCCGAGAAGAGGGTGGCGGCGTCCTCGGGAAGCGGGGCCGCGGCCGTCCCATCCCCCTTGCCCAGGGAGGGATAGAGCTCCTTCAGCTCCACCACCATCCGGGCCGCCGTCTTCTTCCCGATCCCAGGAATTGCCCGCAGGCGCGTGGCATCGCCCGAGGCGATGGCCAGCTTCAGATCTTCCGCGGAAATCCCCGACAGGATGTTGACGGCGAGACGGGGACCGATTCCCGAAATGCGGATGAGGTGCCGGAACCACTCCCGCTCGGCCTCGGAGTTGAAGCCGTAGAGGCTGATCTGGTCCTCCCGCACGTGTGTGTGGATGAGGAGGGCCACCTCCTTCCCGTTCTCGGGAAGGCTGTAATAGGTGGACAGGGGGACGTGCACCAGGTAGCCGATCCCTCCCACGTCGAGAACCACCTCGTCCACTTTTTTATCCATCAGCCGTCCCTTCAGCCAGGCGATCACCCCACGCCCCTCCTGTAAAACCCGCCCTGGAGGTGCTGGAGACAGCAGATCCCCACGGCGAGGGCGTCGGCCCCGTCGAAGGTGAGGGAATCGCGGAGGGAAAGAAGGCGCGTCACCATCTCCAGGACCTGCCGTTTGGTGGCCTGTCCGTAGCCCACCACGGCCTGCTTGATCTCCAGGGGGCTGTATTCGTGGATCTCCATTTGACGGAGGATGCCGGGAAGCATGGCCACCCCGCGGGCGTGCCCCAAGATAAGGGCGGAACGGGGGTTCTTGGCAAAGAAAACCTTTTCGATGGCCAGCACATCCGGCGCGTGTGTCTCGATGACCTCGGTGATCCCGTCGAAGACCTTCCCGAGGCGTTCGTTAAGCGGGACATTTTTACGAAACTTGATGAGACCATGCGCGACGTAATGGGGGGTTTGATCGTCTGAGGTTACGATACCGTAACCGGTAACATGGGAACCGGGATCGATCCCGAGCACCTTCATTGGGGCGGAGCCATGTCAGAGGGTTTCCATGATCGCTTCGGAGATGTCAAAGTTGGCGTAGGCGTTCTGGACATCGTCGGAATCCTCCAGGGCGTCCATCAGCTTGAGCATCTTCTCGGCGTCTTTCCCCTCCAGTGCGACGGTGTTCTGGGGGATCATGCTGATCTCCGCCACGAGGTAGGGAATCCCCGCTTTGTCGAAGGCCTCCTTGACCGTCTCGAATTCCGAGGGCTCCACGATGACCTCGTATTCCTTCTCGGTCTCCTTGATGTCGTCCGCCCCCGCCTCCAGGGCCACGGCCATGACATCGTCCTCGGAAACCTGGTCCTTGGAAAAGACCAAAAGACCTTTTTGGTCAAACATCCACGACACGCAGCCGTTCTCTCCCAGGTTCCCGCCGTGCTTGGAGAAGATGTGGCGGATCTCCGCGATGCTGCGATTCTTGTTGTCCGTCAGGACCTGGACAAGGACGGCCACGCCGCCCGGTCCATACCCTTCGTAGGTCAGTTCCTCGTACTGGGTTCCCTCCAGCTCGCCCGTGCCCTTCTTGATGGCCCGCTCGATGTTGTCCTTGGGCATGTTTTCCGCCTTGGCGGCGGCAATCGCCGTCCGCAGGCGCGGGTTGCTTTCAGGGTCTCCGCCCCCCATCCGGGCGGCGACGGTGATTTCCTTGATGAGTTTCGTGAATATCTTTCCGCGCTTGGCGTCGAGAGCACCTTTCTTGCGCTTGATGGTGCTCCACTTTGAATGGCCTGACATAAAATCCCTCTTTATTCTAAATAAGAAAAAACTGGTGGGCGGTACTGGATTTGAACCAGTGGCTTCTACCGTGTGAAGGTAGCACTCTCCCCCTGAGTTAACCGCCCACGATTCAATTTCGGGGACAATATACCAAAGGCCCCGAAAGTTGTCAAACAAATCTCACACGAAAGGGGTTTCCCGATAGGCTGAAATGCGCCTCTGGGCTTACAGCCATGCTGACAGAATCGGAAAAAATGGGGACTCATCTACCTTGAAGAATTTGACGTTTGGCTGCGCGCCCTTTCTGCAAGCTCTTCAAGGTCAGAAACAATGCTTAAAGCCGCATTTTGAACCCTCGTATTTCCGCAGATTCCAAGCCTGTGGGCCAAAACGGGACTCACCTTTCCAAAAGCGTTGAACGTCACGATATACGAATAGGCGCTACGAGGCCGATTTCTGACCTTCTTGGTAATCATGTTGACAATCAGCATGGAATCGTCTTCACCGGCTGTTTTTAAAACACTCGATTTTTCGATTCCCTTTTGGATGTAAGCGATGAGACGCTGGCCCACGAAATCCCCCTCCCCAGCCTGGGTATTCAGCTTGACGGCTATCTTTGAGCCGGCCGTTACCCATGTGGAGAAAAAGATTACGCAAAGGATAAGGGATATCTGAATCACGCGATTTCTCATCATAGATACTCCTTTTAACAAGGTTTGCTGAAATCCCGCAGGGAAAATGCTTCTTTCATCATCGAAACTGGCTGCGTAGTGGCGCCCCCGGCACGATTCGAACGTGCGGCACCAGGATTAGGAATCCTGTGCTCTATCCCCTGAGCTACGGGGGCGTCTTGGTGTTTTCTATAGCAGGAACGCCCCGGAATGTCAAAACAAAACGGACTATCTCAGGGTATCGACGATAACGCGAAGTTCTTCAATTTTGAAAGGTTTTTTCAGGAATTTTTTAACCCCGAGTTTGTAGAGTTTTTTTGCTTCGTCTTCGGAAGCGAACGCGGAAATCACGACAACAGGAAGCCCTGGAACATTTTTCTTCAGCCAGTCTATCAATTCGAAACCGTTCATGCGGGGCATGACCAGATCGACAATGGCCAAATTATATGTATTGTTTTTAAGGGTTTCTATCGCGGCCAGACCGTCCTCGACAGCCTCGACACAGACATCTTCCCGGGTCAGATTTTCCTTTAGAACTTCTCTCAGATGCTGCTCGTCCTCCACGACAAGTACCCGCTGGATTCTTTTAC
>JALSPC010000168.1 GCA_026986155.1 bacterium | reverse complement strand
GTGTTTTTCGGAGTGAGCTAATTATAGTTTTCACGGATGAACCTTTTTCTTTCGTAGCCCCTGCGCGTGACCATCTTCAGCCCGTCGGGCGAGGCGACGAGGATCGTGTCCGCGTTGCCGATGATGACCACGCTGTTCATGGTGATCTCTTCTTGGAGAAAATCTTTTAGGGTCGTTAGAACGGAGCGCTGGCCCTCCCGCAAGGCGTGGGTGACCACGGCGACGGGGGTTCCAGCGGGACGGTGGGCGAGAAAGATGTCCCGGAGGCGCGCGATGAGCGCCGTCCGCTTCTTGCTCTTTGGGTTGTAGACGACCGTAACCATCCCCGAGGCCGCCGCCGCCTCGACCCGGGCGAGAACCGTCTCGCGTGGCGTGAGGAGATCCGAGAGGCTCAGGGTGATGAAGTCATTGGCCAGCGGCGCCCCCACCACGGACGCGGCGGCGACCCCCGCCGTGACGCCGGGGGAGATTCGAACGGGAACGGGCGGGGAGCGTCGTTCGGCCCGTTCCAGGGCCAGGCCCGCCAGGCCGTAGATCCCCGCGTCGCCCGTTCCGACGAGAGCCACTCGTTTTCCGGAAGCGGCGGCGTCCAGGGCCGCCTCGACCCGCTCCGTCTCCCGGGTCATTCCCGTCTGGATGATCTCCTTCCCCGCGATGAACGGCGCGATCAGACGGATGTATTTCGTGTAACCCGCGATCGTGTCGGCCTCTTGGAGGATGCCCTTCGCGTGGCTTGTCATGTAGGCGGGGCCCCCGGGGCCGATGCCCACCACGGTGAGAACGCCCGCGCGGGATGGGTGGGGGATATTTCTCCGCGCCACCGCCACGGTAACGTTTCCCTTCTTCTGTTTGGGGACGACGAGGTCGGCCCCTTCCCCCGCCCCCAAAAGAGCGGCCGGCTCGGCGACGCCCCGGACGCCCAGGTGCCTCATGGCGTGTTCCGAATCGGGGGAAAGCCCGGGCCGGGTCCGGGAAACCGCGTTGAGCGCGGACGGGGGATAGGTGACGAGGGGAGCACGGAGGGCCGCGGCGAAGGCCTTCAGCCCCGCCTCGTCCGCCTTTTTGTCGGCCGAGGCGACGTTGAAGACAGACAGGATGGACAGGTTGAACGCCCGCAGGGTTTCACGCGCGGCCGCCGCGATCTCTTCCTCCGGGGTGCCCCGGTTGCAGCCGATGCCGAGGCAGAGGGTCGGGGGGCGGAGAAAGAGGGTTTTCGCCGCCAGGTCCGGGGGCAGGTCCACGAGGGCATCCGTGACGACACAGGCCGCGTCGAAGGCCTCGAGGGCCGCGGGTCGGAGCGTTTCGAAATGGGCGACGCCGGGAAACTCGCGTTGGACGGATGCGTAAAAATCGCGGGGACAGACGAGGGCGACGGAACAACCGTTCAGGAGGGCGGTGGCGGTCACACGGATGGCCGCCTTGGGTTCCACCTTCGCCCCGATCCGCCGGGCGAGGGTGTCGAAGGCGGTCAGTCCGCCCACGTCGGTGGCGGTGGTGATGACGGGGTCGGCCCCGGTCAGGGTGGCCACGGTCTCGGCAAGCGTGTTGGCGCCTCCCATGTGCCCGGAGACGAGACTCACGGCGTGCCGCGCCTGTTCGTCCATGACCACGACGGCGGGGTCTTCCAGCTTGGATTTCAACAGGGGGGCGATGACCCGAACGACGATCCCCGCGGCCATGATAAAGATATGGGCGGGATGGGCGTGGAAGGCCTCCGCCACGGCCGGGGTTAGGCGGGTAAACGCCGTGGCGGGAATGTTCCCGGCAGGGGGGATTCCCTCCGGGTGGAAACAATGAACGGCCAGGCTGCGCGCCAGGACCTCCGCGAGCCCCAGTCCCCGCCTTGACAGGCACCAGACCGCGATGTCACTCATGACGGCTGCCCCGGTAGCCGTGGGCGTAGGAGGCGTCGTAGAGTCGGGAGCGGGCGTCCCTGAGGGCCTGGCGGTCCACGACCCTTCCCACGATGATAAGGGCCTGGCGGCTGATCTTCTCCCGCGCGACGGTGTCGGCGAGGCGGTCGAGACGGGTTCGGTGGCAGGCCTCGTCCGGCCAACCCACCCGGTAGGCGATCGCCACGGGTGTGTCGGGGGGATAGTGGGCGAGCAGTTCCCGCTCCACCTCCCGGGCCTTCCCCGCGCTTAAGAAGATGACCATGGTGGCCCCGTGGCCGGCGAGGGCGGCGAGCCGCTCCGCCTCCGGGACGGGCGTTTTTCCCGCCATGCGGGTGAAGATGACCGTCTGGGTGACGCCCGGGGAAGTGTATTCGATTTTCAACGCCGCGGCGGCGGCCATGGCGGAGGAAATGCCGGGGATAACCTCGTAGTCGATGCCGTCGGCGTCCAGGAGGTTCATCTGCTCGTTGATGGCCCCGTAGAGGGAGGGATCGCCCGTGTGGATGCGCGCCACGTTCTCGCCGCGCGCGATGGCCCCCGTGATGTGGGCGTGGGTCTCCTCCAGGGTGAGGGGAGCGGAGTTGATGATCTTCTCTTCCGGGAGGGCGGTGTGGGGCCGGAAGGCCTCCGGCGGCACGAGGGACCCGGCGTAGAGGATGAGTCCCGCGTCCCGGATGCGCGCCACCGCCTTCAGGGTGAGAAGCTCCGGGTCGCCGGGACCCGCCCCGATGAAACTGACTTTGGGCATGAGAATCTCCTTCAGGTTTTTTTCGTAATCGTAAAGAGGGTGATGGGGTTGTCCGGCGTCATCTTGTGGTAGCCCGCCAAGGGGGTCATCCGGGTCACCTGGATCTGGACGACCTCCGCGGTCAGGGCGGTGTCCCTGAGAAACCGGGAAAGGGTCTCGAACGACTCCAGGGTGATGGTCGCGGCCACCGCCACGCCCCCGGGCAGAAGCGCCGCGTGGAGCGGGGGGAGGATGGCGGGCAGGTCCTTGCCGCCGCCCCCGATGAAGACCCGGTCGGGACGGGGAAGGGCCGGGAGGATTTCCGCCGCGTCCCCCGCGTGGACGACGAGGCCCTCGGCGCCGAATTTCACGCGGTTTTCCGCGATCTGCCGGACCCTCTCCGGGTCCCTCTCGACGGCGTGGACTGTAAGCGCGGGATTCAGGAGGGCCGCCTCGATCCCCACCGAGCCGGACCCCGCCCCCACATCCCAGAGTACCCGGGCGGCGGCAAGCCTCAGTTTCGATAAGACCACCGCCCGCACCTCCGGGTGGGTGATCAAGCCCTTCCGGTGGGCGAAGGCGTCGTCCGGCCGCCCGAAGTCCGCCGAGGGGGCGGCAAGACGGAGGGGCGCGGGGTTCCGGACAACGAGGAGGTTGGGGGTCTTGTAGGTCTTTCCCGTCAGGCGAGTGAGGGGGCCGGTGTCGATGGCCTCCTCCGTCGTTCCCAGGCGCTGGCAGACCGCCCCCTCCCACGCCGCCCCGGCCGGGAGGTCGTCCATTAGCTCCCGGAGGATGCGGTCCGGACCGTCCCCGCCGGCCGTCAGGATCACCCCGACGGGGAAGTAGCGAAGCAGGTCGAGGGGCGCGTCCGTTTTCTTGTGGCGGCTTAGGACGACGGCCCCGTCCATGGGCAGACCGAGGCGGGCCAGGGCCACCTGGGGCGACGCCACGGCCGGGATGACCTCGACGGCCTCCCTGCCAAAACGGCGGACGAGCGAGGAGCCGATGCCGAACCAGAGGGGATCGCCGGTGGCCAGGACGACCACCCTTTCCCCCGCTTCCCGGGCGGCGGCGATGGCGTTCAGCACCGCTTCGATGTCCCGTCCCACGGGGAGTTTTCTCCCGGGGGCGTCGCCGAAGCGTTTCAGGTGACGGGTTCCCCCCACGAGGAGGTCCGCCGCGGCGATGAGGCGCGCGTGTTGTTCGGGAAGGGAGACGCCGTCGACCGGCAGGCCGATCACCCGGATTTTCCGCGTCATGCCGGCCATGTCACGGCCCCTTTCCCGTCGAAGTCCCAGCAGGTAATGGCGACCTCCACGCAGGGGTCGAGCCGCGCCCGGACGCGCCGGAGGGCCCGCGCTCCCACGACGCGGAGGAAGGCCTCCCTTTCCGGCCAGGCGGATTCGACAATCTGCCGGGCCGTGTTGGCGCCGGCCACGAACCGGCAAAATTCCCCGGAAAGCCCCGCCGCCGCGGCCATTTCCGCCAGTCCCGCGAAGTCCATCGCCTGGGTATGGGCGTGGGTGTAGTCTCCTCCGAGGGCCCACTTGCAGAGCTTTCCGAAGAAACAGGAGAGAATCACGCGGCGAAAATTTCCTTCCCGGGCCCTCGCAAGGGCGTAGCCGAGGAAATCGGCAATCTGGACGAAGACCACGTCGGGCATTTTAGGCATGGCCTGCCGGGCGAACCGTTCGCTCTTTCCCCCGGTGGAAAAGACCACCGTATCGAATCCCTCCCGGCGAATCCCCTCCACGCAGAGGCGGATGGTTTCCCGGTAGCTCTCCGCGGAGTAGGGGGTGACGATCCCGGTGGTGCCGAGGACGGAGAGCCCGCCCACGATGCCCAGGCGAGGGTTCAGGGTCTTTCGCGCCAGGGTTTCCCCGTTTTCGATGAAGATCTCCACGTCGACGGCGCCCGCGTCGTCCGGCAGCCGGCGGGAGACCTCGTGCTGGATCATGGCCCGGGGCACGGGGTTGATGGCGTCCTCCCCCACCTTCACGGGAAGCCCGGGACGGGTGACCCTTCCCACGCCGCGCCCCCCGCGCAGGCGGATCCGGGGAGACGTCGGCCGGAGGATCGGGGTGACCACGGCGCCGATGACGGCCTTGTCCGTGATGTCCGGGTCATCGCCCGCGTCCTTGCGGATCGTGGCGATGAGCTGCCCGTTTCGTTTCGTGAAGGAATGAAGGGGAAGGGTGAGGGCGCCGCCGCCGGGGAGATCGATGGTAATCCTGTCCGGCGGCAGCCCCGCCGCCATGGCCTCCAGGCACGCCGCCGCGGCCGCCGCGGCGCTGCTGCCCGTGGTAAACCCGGTTCTCAGATGTTTCTTGTCCTTTTTCACGATGCTCGGCGGACCCCAAAAAGGGCGCCCTCAGGCCGCCGCCTCCATCGATTCCAACGCCTGGACCGCGATGGCGTTGAGGGCCGCCACCACGAAGGTCGTTCCGCCCCGGCGTCCCCGCATCAGGATGAGGGGACAGGGAAGGGCAAGGGCCATGGCCTTCGATTCGACCACGTTGACGAACCCCACCGGCATGGCGATGAGCAGCGAGGGAAGGATCCCCTCCTCGCGGGCGAGACGGCAGATCTCCACGAGGGCCGTGGGGGCGTTTCCGATACCCACGATGCCGCCGTCTATCTTTTCCTTGAGGGAGCGCATGTTGAAGACGGACCGGGCCCGCCCCGCCGCCTTCGCCGCCTCGGCCACCCCCGGGTCGGCGATGTTGCAGAAGATGTTTCCCTCCCCGTAGACGGGGTGAATCCGCTTCAGGCGGGCCACGGAGAGGCCGCTTTTCAACATGGTGCTGTCCGTCACGATGGAGACCCCTTCCCGGAGGGCCCGGATTCCCGCCGTGACGGGGTCATCCTTGAACACGAGGTTGTCCATGATGGAAAAGTCCGCCGACGCGTGGATCATCCGGCGCACCACGGGCCAGGTGAGGGGATCGAAGCCGTGGTCGCCCGCCTCCCGGTCGATGATTTCGAAGCTCTTTTTCTCGATTTCCGTTCCCGGAATGTCCTGAATCATTCGACTTCCTTCGCGTGAGGGTTGTGGGCTGGGATTTTTCTAAACTTTATTGAAACCTCTTGTGATCGTCAAGGTCTCGAAGGCCTTCTATCTGTTCAGGGATCTCATTAAAAATTTCCGCAGGAGTTTTTCTGAGGACCGGCGCAGTTCCGGGTCCGGAATCTCCGCTACGCAGCGCCGAACCCAGGCGGCCTCCTCTTCGGGAAGGCGCGCCTCCCGGGGCGGCCGCTCTCCCACGGGAGACGCGGGAACGTCGGGACACGGGGAAATATTGCCGATCTCTATCCGCAGGTCCTGGACGAAAGGGTGCCCTATCTCCCGGTTGATGCGGTCCAGGAGCTGGGTCTTCATCTGGGTGAGTTCGAAGCGCCAGGTGGGCGAGGGAGTGCGGATCCAGGCCACGCCCTTCTGGAACCGGCGCACCTCCGTGTTTCGCAGAATGTAGGGTCCCACGACCTTCTTCCAGGCGGTGTTGAATTTTACCAGGTCGGGATAGAAGGCGATCCCGTGCTGGCGGCAGACCCGGTGGATCAGGCGGGAGATGGGATCGTAGTATCTTCTTGTCATGACGTCTTGGTTTCGATCCTCGGAAAGAGGGGGGGCTTGCGGGTGATGGCCTGGCCCAGGGGGATCTGGCCCCAGACCCTGTCTTTTTCATAGCGGGAGGCGGCCTCGTCGATGGGGTCGAGGAGGAGCTGCGCCCGCATCTTCTGGGCGCTTTCCGGCATGAAGGGGTAGACCATCTGGGAGACGTGCCGGATGCCCTCGAAGAGGGTGTGCATGACGGTCATGAGTCTTCCCCGTTTCTCCGGGTCCTTGGCGAGCTGCCAGGGGGCCGTCTCGTCGATATACTTGTTGAGGCGTCCCACCAGGCGCCAGATGGCGGTCAGGGCCCGGTGGAAGGCGATATCGCGGAAGGCGGCGGCCACCTCGTCGTAGAGGGCGTCGACCAGGTCCCGGATTTCCGCTTCCGCCCCGGTCATGTCTGCCGGTTGTTCCAACTTGCCGTCGAAGTATTTGACCAGCATCCCCACGCTGCGGTTCAGGAGGTTCCCCAGGTCGTTGGCCAGGTCGCTGTTGATCCGGTGCACCATGGCGTCGTCCGAGTAGTCGCCGTCCTGTCCGAAGGGGACCTCCCGGAGGAGAAAGTAGCGGAAGGGATCCACACCGTAGACCTCCACCAGGCGGTAGGGATCGACCACGTTGCGAAGCGACTTGGACATCTTCTTCCCCTCGATGGTCCACCAGCCGTGGGCGAAGACCTGCTTGGGAGGGGTGAGCCCCGCGGCCATAAGGAAGGTGGGCCAGTAGACGGCGTGGAAGCGGAGGATGTCCTTGCCGATGAGATGGACGTCGGCGGGCCAGAAGTGCTCGAAGCGTTCCTTATCATCGGGGTAACCGAGGGCCGTGATGTAGTTGAGCAAGGCATCGAACCAAACGTAGATGACGTGTTTCGGATTGCCGGGAACGGGGATACCCCACGAGAAGGTGGTGCGGCTGATGCTCAGGTCCCGCAGGCCGCCCTTCACGAAGGAGACCAGCTCGTTGTAGCGCGTCTCGGGCCGGACAAAGGCGGGGGTCTCTTCCAGGTATTTCAGGAGGGGTTCCTGGTACCTGGACATTTTGAAGAAGTAGCTTTCCT
>JALSPC010000167.1 GCA_026986155.1 bacterium | reverse complement strand
CAAGTGTGAAATCAGCCAGGACGTGGATTGTGCCTGGCAGTTGATCTATGACCGGTTAAAGGCTATCGGCAAGTTGGAGAACCTAACGGAGATTATTCCGCCCAAAAAGTGGATTACCAGCCGGGATGGCGGACCGAGGAAAATCGTAAGGGAGGACCTTCGGATATGAAGAGCGGGTCGAATCTTGAAAGGGTATTTGAGAAGGGCGAATTTGCGGTAACGGCGGAGCTTGGACCGCCGAAGGGAAACGACGTCGAGGCCGTTTACGAGAAGGCCAAGTATCTCAAGGGCGTGGTGGATGCCGTCAACGTCACGGACAACCAGACGGCCATCGTGAGGATGTCTTCCATCGCCACGTCGAAGCTTATCCTGGACCTCGGCCTGGAGCCCGTGATGCAGATGACCTGCCGGGACCGGAACCGGATCGGGATGCAGAGTGACATCTTCGGGGCTACGGCCCTTGGAATAAAAAACTGTTTGTGCCTGACCGGGGATCATCAGCGTTTCGGGAATGAAATCGACTCCAAAAACGTGTATGATCTTGACTCCATCCAGCTTTTGAGTGTATTAAAGACCATGCGAGACGAGGGAAAGACCCTGGGCGGTGAAGGTGTCGAAGGCGATGTAAAACTCTTTTTGGGTGCCGCGGCGAATCCCTTTGGGGATCCCTTTGAGTTTCGCGTGATCCGGTTGGCTAAGAAGGTGAAGGCAGGGGCCGATTTCATCCAGACGCAGGTGATTTACGACATGGACCGTTTCCGGGAGTGGATGAAGAGGGTGCGCGACATGGGGCTCCATGAACGGACCCATATCATGGCGGGCGTCATGCCGCTCAAATCTGGAGGTATGGCGCGCTACATGGCCAAAAACGTGGCGGGCGTGACCATTCCAGACGAAATAGTGAAACGGATGGTCGCCGCGCCCAAGGGCAAGGGCGCCGCAGAGGGGATCAAGATCTGTATCGAGACCATCGAGCAGTTGAAAGAAATGGAGGGCGTGCACGGTGTGCATATCATGGCCCTCGAATGGGAACACCGCGTCCCGGAAATTTGCGAGGAGGCTGGACTGCTTCCAAGGCCAAGTTGATAAAAAGGAGGGGACCAGATGGGCTTTGCTGACCACCTGAATTCGGGGGAGTTTATTAAGATTGTTGAAATTCAACCTCCAAAAGGGGTGGACTTGACAAAGTTCCTGGGGCATGCCGAGGCCATCCGTGGCCGGGTGCATGCCATCCTTGTCCCTGAGCTCGAAACTTCCATCATGCGGCTCTCTTCCCTTGCCGCCTCCAAGGTTCTCAAGGAGCAGGGTTTCGAGGCCATTCATCATACCCCCTGTGGACATAAAAATCGTATCGCCCTGCAGTCGGAACTGCTGGGCGCCTACGTTATGGGAATCGAAACCGTCTGGATCACGCGCGGTGACCCCCCCAACATTGGCGATCATCCCGACGCCAAGGAAGTCTTCGACCTGGAAACCAACGACCTCCTGGCGGCGGCCAAGCGCTTGCAGGAGGGGTACGATCTCTCGGGCAACGACCTGGACGGCGCGCCTACCTTCACCGTGGGATCCACCTTCAGCGCCGGCGCGTCTGGACACGTCCTCGACCTGGAGGTTCTGGAGGTGGAAAAGAAGATTCGCTTAGGCGTCGATTTCTTCATCACCACGCCCGTTTTCGACCTCGAGCACTTCAGTGGGGTCATGGAGAAGATACGCCCCTTCAAGGTTCCCGTTATTGCCTCCGTGATGATTTTGAAATCGGTGGGAATGGCCCGCTACATCAACAAGCACATCGACGGGGTGACCGTTCCCGATGACGTCATCCGGCGAATGATGAAGGAACCGGACAAGCAGAAGGCCTCCATCGAGATTACCGCGTCCCTTATCAAGGGTTTCGAGGACCTTTGCCAAGGGGTCTGCATCGTTCCGATCGGATGGGAAGACCGCGTGCCCCAGGTCCTGGATGCCTGTGGTTACTAATTTGTCAATCCTCAACCCATAGGGGGGGAGATGGGCTCCGCCCGCTCTTTACAACGTGTCGAGAAAAACAACGCCGGCGGCATGGTAGGGTCGCATGAAGGGATGACTGAAAAGGTATTCTGGGCGATCTTGGAGAAGGGAGACGACGGAATCCTCGTCCTGAATGCCGACGGCTCCATTGTTTACAGCAACACGGTCTTCGCTGACCTCACGGGTTTCGGTCGTTCCGAAATCGTCAACCGCTCCTTCTATGAATTCGTGGCGCCGGACCAGCGGGAAGCCCTCGGCCCAATCGAGGAGATTCTTGGGAAACGGCAGGGGAAGTTCTGCCGGGAGATTACCTTTCTCACGAAGAAAGGATCACAAGTTGTTACCGATACCTGTTTTTCCCCCGATTACGACCAGGACCCGCCCCTCATGTATGTCTATGTTCGTGACCTGACGGAGTGGAAACATATCGAGGGGGAGCTGAAAAAGGCCAACAGCTTCTTTATCAACCTCATCGAGAGTTCCGTCGACGGCATCATCGCGGCGGACACCAAGGGAAACATCATCATCTTCAACCACAGCGCCGAGCAGCTGACAGGGTATAAGGCCAATGAGGTGATAGGGGGCAAACTCCATATCACGGAGATTTACCCGGAGGGCGTGGCGAAGGAGATCATGCGGAAGCTGCGCAGCGAGGAATACGGCGGCGTGGGAAAGCTGACTCCCATCCGTATCAAGGTCCTCACGAAAGACAAGGAAGAGATTCCCATCGAGCTGTCCGCCGCCCTCGTTTACGAGGAGGGCAAGGAGATCGCCAGCGTGGGGATCTTCACAGACCTGCGGGAGCGCCTCAAGATCGAGGAGCAGCTCCAGCAGACCCACCTTCAGCTCGTCCAGTCGGAGAAGATGGCCTCCGTGGGAAAGCTGGCCGCCGGTGTGGCCCACGAGATCAACAACCCTCTCGGCGGGATCCTTATCTACGCGAGCCTCATGCTGGAGGACATGCCGGAGGACGATCCCAAGAGGGAGGATATCAAACGCATCGTGCAGGAGACGACGCGATGCAAGGAGATCGTCAAGAGCCTTCTGGAGTTCGGCCATCAAAGCGGCCCTAAGTTCGAGCCGGTGGACGTGAACCGCGCCATCGTGGACGGCCTCTTCTTCCTGGAAAACCAGGCCATTTTTCACAATATCGAGATCGTCAAGGACCTGGATCCCTTCCTGCCCAGGGTCCTGGGCAACGCCAGCCAGCTCAAGCAGGTCTTCATGAACATGGTGGTCAACGCGGCTGACGCCATGTCGGGCAACGGACGCCTGACCATCCGGACGCGCCTCAGCGAGGACGAGTCCACCGTGACGGTGGAATTTACGGACACGGGCGTGGGGATACCGGAGGAAAACCTGTCCAAGATCTTCGATCCCTTCTTTACCACGAAGGAGGTGGGCAAAGGGACGGGGCTCGGGCTGGCCGTCTGTTACGGCATCGCGGAGAAGCACGGCGGCCGCATCGAGGTGGACAGCAAGGTGGGGGAAGGGACTACCTTCCGCATCATTTTACCTGTCAAGGGGGAGCAGAAAGGTGAAACCATCCGAGAGGATACAAGTTTCTGACGGATCCGTCATCGATCCGGGATTCACGCAGAAGGTCATCCAGCTCACGGGCGAGGAGGTCATGACGTGTTTCCAGTGCCTGAAGTGCACCAACGGCTGCCCGCTGGCTCCTGAGATGGACGTGCCGCCCAACAAGGCAATCCGTTACGTCCAGCTGGGGATGCGGGACGCGGCCCTCGCCGCTGATTCCATCTGGATTTGCGCCACCTGCTACACCTGCAGCGTCCGGTGTCCCAACGACATCGACATCGCCCACGTGATGGACACCCTCCGCCGCCTGGCCTACCAGTCCCAGGGGGACGACACGCCCAAGGCCCACATCGTCCATTTCCATGAACTCTTCCTCGACTCCCTCAAGCAATACGGACGGGTCAACGAGACGAAGCTCCTCGCGCGCTACGAGCTGAAGGAGGGGCGTTTCCTGAAGGATGCCAAGCTGGGAATGAAGATGTTCTTCATGGGGAAAATGAGCATCTTTCCTGAGAAGGTGCAAAACAAGGAGCAAATCAAGAAAATTTTTGACCGCGCTTCAAAGAGGAAAGGCTAATGGCGATTCAGATCGGCTATTTCCCGGGTTGCTCTCTCCACTCGTCCGCGAAGGAATACAACGATTCCATCAAGGCCTCCTTCGGGGACCTTGGGATTGAACTGAAAGAGATCCCGGATTGGAACTGCTGCGGGGCGACGGCGGCGCACAGCCTCAACGAGGCCCTCGCCCTGGCGCTTCCCGCCCGAAACCTTGCCATGGCGGAACAGGAGGGGCTGTCCCTGTTCGCACCCTGCTCGGCCTGTTACCACCGGTTTCTTTTGACCAACCGAAAGCTCTGCGCCAGCGAGGAGCTTCTCTTGGAGGTGAACGAGCTGATCGCGCCCCTCGACTACAAAGGGAGCACGGAGGTCAAGAATATCCTCGATATTCTCGTGGAGGATGTGGGTGTGAAAAAGATAAAGGAGTCGGTCAAACGGCCCCTTAAGGGGTTACGGCTTGTTTCCTACTATGGGTGCCTCCTGACGCGGGTGCCCCACGGACAGGCCTCCGACGACCAGGAAAATCCCGTTTACATGGACATGGTGGTGGAGGCATTGGGCGCCGAACCGGTTCCCTGGCCTTCCAAGATGGACTGTTGCGGAGCCAGCCTGAATATCACGGAGGAGGCCATCGTCTGCCGGTTGAGCAGCCACATTCTGGACAACGCCCAGGCTGTCACGGCCGGCGCCGTGGTGACCTCCTGCACCCTGTGCCAGATGAACCTGGATCTCATGCAGTCGGGGACGAAGCCGGAATACAATCACCCCGCGAACCTTCCCGTGTTCTACATCTCCGAACTCCTGGCGCTGGCCCTGGGGCACGATTTCCCCCAGGGGCACTGGAAGAAACATTTCGTCGATCCGAGGGGTGTCCTGGAAAAACTGGGATTAACTTAGGGCTTTTTGAGGGATAGGATGGAAGAGAAAATCGCCTTCATCGAGAAGTGGGACGCGTTCAGCGCCAAGAAGATTCGCGCGTTGCTGGAGAAAAAGCCGGTCCTGGTGGAGGAGATGAACGTCTACGGGGAGATCTACACGGAACGGCAGTTTCAGATCGCCCTGGACGCGATTCTCACGCGGGAGGTGGCGCGAAGCCGAGTCTGCGAGGCCCTCTCGGAGGGGCCCAAGCCGGTCCGGGTCATCTCTGAAACCTTGGAGATGCGTCCCGACGAGGTCCTGCGGCACATCGTGGAGCTCAGACGCCGGAACCTCGTCTTCATCGACCACATCGAGGACGGGAAGGTTCCCTATTACCGCTACACGTCACCGGGAGGTTCATCATGACCCAGGAAAAATCGGGCGCGGTTCTTGTCATTGGGGGTGGAATCGGGGGAATGCAGGCCTCCCTCGACTTGACGCAGTCGGGATTCAAGGTCTATCTCCTGGAGAAGGGGGCCAACATCGGGGGCACCATGTCCCAGCTGGACAAGACCTTCCCCACCAACGACTGCAGCATGTGCATCATGTCCCCCAAGTTGGTGGAGGTGGCGCGGGATCCCAACATCGAGCTGATAACCCACGCCGATCTCTTGAGCCTGGAAGGAGAGCCGGGAAACTTCACGGCAACCATTGCCCGGCACACGAAACGGGTCGATCCGGAGAAGTGCACGGGATGCGGGCTTTGCACGCAGAACTGCCCCCTGGAGGTCCTGAGTGAATACAACGAGGGAGAGACGGGGCGCAGCGCCATCTACATCAACTATCCCCAGGCGGTGCCCTCCACCTACGTCATCGACAAGGAAGACCCTCCCTGCGCCATCGCGTGCCCCATCCACCTGGACGTCAGGGAATACGTGGGGCTCATCGCGGAGGGACGCTACGACGAATCCCTGGCGATCATCCGCAAGAAACTCCCCTTTCCGTCGGTCTGCGGGCGTATCTGCAGCCATCCCTGCGAGACCATGTGCCTGCGGGGACGGAAGGTGGACGATCCCATCGCCATCGCCGCCCTCAAGCGCTTCGTGGCGGACTACGAGGGGGCCTCGGGGAAGCCGATCCCGGTTCCCGTCGTCCGGGAGAAGCGAGAGGAGAAGGTGGCGATCGTGGGGGCGGGCCCGGCGGGCCTGACCTGTGCCAACGACTTGGCCCTCAAGGGTTACCGGGTCCAGGTCTTCGAAAAGCTCCCCGTGGCGGGGGGGATGCTGGCCGTGGGGATCCCCGACTACCGGCTCCCGCGGACGACCCTGGACAAGGAGATCGACGCCATCAAGGCCCTGGGGGTCGAGGTGACCACGGGGGTGACCTTCGGGAAGGACAAGACCTTCGAGGACCTGGAGAAAGAGGGATTCAAGGCGGTCTTCTTCGC
>JALSPC010000166.1 GCA_026986155.1 bacterium | reverse complement strand
GCCGTGGGCGCCCATAAGAACCAGACCCTGAACGTCCCGGGAGAGGACCTGGCGGGCGTCATGCCCGGGGTCGATTTCCTAAGAGACCTCAACCTAGGAACCCTTACCTCCCTGTCGGGACACGTTATCGTCATTGGGGGCGGGAACGTGGCCATCGACGCGGCACGCAGCGCCCTGCGTGCCGGGGCGGAGTCGGTGGAGATCTGCTACCGCCGCTCCCGCAAGGAGATGCCGGCCAACGAGGAGGAGATAGAGGAGGCCCTGGCGGAGGGCATCACGATACGCTACCTCGTCTCTCCCGTGGAGATCCTGGGACGGGACGGCAAGGTCACCGGCGTGAAGATGATCCGCATGCGCCTGAGCGATCCCGACGCGTCGGGGCGCCGTCGGCCTATCCCCGTCAAGGGCAGCGAGATCGTCCTCGACGCCGACGTGGTCATCCCCGCCATCGGCCAGCGAACGGACGTGTCGCTGCTCGAATCCCTCGGGTTCAGGGTGTCCCGAAGGGGCACCGTCGTGGCGGACAACCTGACCCTGGCCACCAACCTCCCCGGCGTCTTCGCCGGCGGCGACCTGGTGACGGGTCCGGCCATGGCCATCGACGCCATGGCGGCGGGAAAACGGGCCGCGGTCTCCATCGATCGTTACCTGAATGGACAGGATTTGAAGGCGGGACGGGAGCTGGAAGAGACCTTCTTCCCCGTGGAGGATGTCCGGGAAGGCATCGAGAAGGAACCGCGGGTTTCCATGCCGGAAAAGGAGATCCCCCGGCGGGTCCGCACCTTCGAGGAGGTGCAATTGGGATTCACGGAGGAGATGGCCGTCCGGGAGGCCAAGCGGTGCCTCAGTTGCCGACGGTGCCTGGGATGCGGCGTCTGCGCCGACGTGTGCGAGGCAGAGGCCATCGACTACACGATCCCGCCCGCCGTGGAACGGGTCCAGGTTGGGGCGGTGATTCTCTCACCCGGGTTTGACGAATATGACCCCCGCCACAAGGGGGAATACGGCTACGGGCGTTATCCCAACGTGGTTTCCTCCATCGAGTTCGAGCGGATGTTGAGCGCCACGGGTCCCTACAGCAGCACCGTCATGCGGCCATCGGACGGGGACATCCCCCAGAAGATTGCCTTCATCCAGTGCGTGGGAAGCCGAGACACGGAGCATCCCTACTGCTCCTCCGTCTGCTGCATGTATGCCACCAAGGAAGCCATCATCGCCAAGGAGCACCTGGAAGGGATTGAGACTACCATCTTCTACATGGATATCCGCGCCTTTGGCAAAGGATTTGATTCCTACTACGAACGGGCCCAGAGCCAGTTCGGGGTGAAATACGTGCGCTCCATGGTTTCCCGGGTCACGGAGGACCCGCGGACCCACGACCTTGTTCTCACCTACGTGGACGAGGCGGGAGACTTGAAGAACGAAACCTTTCACATGGTCGTGCTCTCCGTGGGGCTGGAGGCCTCCAGGGAGGCAAAGAAACTCTCGGGCAGGATCTCCGTGGATCTGAACGAGTTTGGGTTCTGCGAGACCCATCCCTTTACCCCCGTCTCCACGTCCCGGCCCGGGGTTTTCGTCTGCGGGGCCTTCCAGGGGCCGAAGGATATTCCTGAGACCGTCTCCCAGGCGAGCAGCGCCGTGGCCTACGCGGCGGGGCTTTTGGCTGATGCCCGGGGGACGGAACTGGTGCACGATGAGATCCCGGAAGAGGTGGACGTGGAAGGGCAGGAACCCCGCATCGGGGTCTTCG
Organism: bacterium; assembly: GCA_026986155.1. GTDB lineage: Bacteria > Desulfobacterota > S145-22 > S145-22 > S145-22 > JAOZMY01. The sequence goes on along the minus strand of JALSPC010000166.1, from coordinate 17,835 downwards.
TCTGTCACTGCGGGGTCAACATCGGCTCCGTGGTGGACGTGCCGGCCGTCCGGGACTACGCCAAGACCCTGCCCCACGTGGTCTACGCGGAGGACAACCTTTTTACCTGTTCCCAGGACACCCAGGATCATATGAAGGAGATGATCGCGGAGCACAAACTCAACCGGGTCATCGTGGCTTCCTGTTCACCGAGGACCCACGAGCCCCTCTTTCAGTCCACCATCCGCCAGGCGGGGCTCAACAAGTATCTCTTCGAGATGGCCAACATTCGCGACCAGTGTTCCTGGGTGCATATGCACCTGCACTCGGAATCCACGGAGAAGGCGAAGGACCTGGTCCGCATGGCCGTGGCCAGCGCCAAGGAGCTGGTGCCCCTGCATGAAAAGACCCTGCCCATCATCAAGAAGGGGCTGGTCATCGGCGGCGGCGTGGCGGGCATGACGGCGGCGCTGAAACTGGCCGAGCAGGGCTACGAGGTCTTCCTCGTGGAAAAAGAGCCTGAGCTGGGCGGCAACCTGAAGAGCATCCACTTTACCATCGAGGGTAAGGACGTGCGCTCCTTCATGGCGAAACTGATCGAAGAGGTACGGGGAAACGAGAAGATTCACGTGATAACCAACGCCTTGGTTGTCGATTTCTCCGGCACGCAGGGGAACTTCTCCACCGGTATCATGGTGGCTCCCGGGATGTATTACCGGAAGCTGGAGCACGGCGTGGTTATCGTGGCCACGGGCGGCGAGGAACTGAAGCCGGACGAGTACCTCTACGGTCAGAACGAGCACGTCATGACCCAGTTGGAATTCGAGAAGCGACTGGTGGAGGAGCCCCAGTTCGCCCTCGGCCAGCACACGGTGGTCATGATCCAGTGCGTGGGTTCCCGGGACGAGCAGCGCCCCTACTGCAGCCGGGTCTGCTGTTCCACCGCTGTGAAGAACGCCCTGAGGCTCAAGGACAAGAACCCGGACGCCCAGGTTGTCGTCCTCTACCGGGATATCCGGACCTACGGACTCATGGAGCCCTACTACCGCGAGGCGCGGCGGCGGGGCATCGTCTTCGCGCGCTACGACCTGGGGCGCAAGCCGGAGGTGTCCGAGAGAGACGGGCGTTTGACCGTCGAATTCTTCGAGCCTATCATTAAGCGCAAGATGACCATCATGCCGGATACCCTCGTGCTCTCCTCGGCGACCATTCCTCGGGAGAACGAGGAACTGGCGCTGATGCTGAAGGTCCCGCGCATGGCGGACGGCTTCTTCCTCGAGGCGCACATGAAGCTCCGTCCCGTCGACTTCGCCACGGACGGCGTCTATGTCTGCGGCCTGGCCCATTCCCCCAAGACCATCTCGGAGTCCATCGCCCAGGCGGCCGCCGCGGCGGCGAGGGCGGGCACGGTCCTGGCGAAGGATTTCATCTCCGTGGGCGGCGTGGTGGCCGTGGTGGACGAGGAGAAGTGCGCGGCCTGCCTGACCTGCGTGCGCGCCTGCCCCTATTCCGTCCCGGTCATCAACGAGCGGGGCAAGGCGGAGATCGACCCCATCAAGTGCCATGGATGCGGCGTCTGCGCGGCGGAGTGCCCGGGGAAGGCCATCGAGCTCCAGTATTTTCGGGATGTCCAGGTTCTTTCCAAGTGTGACGCGATCTACGACGAGAAAGAGGTGGCAGCGTGATGAGTGAAGAGAGTTTCGAACCGAAGATTGTGGCCTTTTGTTGTCATTACTGCGCCTACACGGCGGCGGATCTCGCCGGGTCCATGCGCCTGCAGTATCCCCCCAACGTGCGGATTATCCGCCTCCCGTGCACGGGAAAGGTGGATGTCCTCCACCTCTTGCGGGCCTTCGAGGACGGGGCGGACGGCGTCTACGTGGCCGGTTGCATGGAGGGGGACTGTCATTTCATCAACGGGAACTTCCGGGCGAAAAAGCGGGTGCACTACGCCAAGAAGCTTCTCGACGAGATAGGTTTCGGCGGCGACCGTTTGGAGATGTTCAACATGTCGGCCGCCATGGGTCCCCGCTTCGCGGAGGTGGCGAAAGAGATGGTGGAAAGGATAAAAAAGCTTGGGCCGAGCCCCATAAAAAAGGCCAAAGCCCAGAAAGGTGGAGATGAATCATGATTGTGGGAGAGAGAAAACCCATGGAGGAGATCGAGGCGATGATCGATCCCTTCGAGAAGATTATCGTTTTGGGATGCCGGGAGTGCGTGACAGTCTGCTCGGCCGGTGGAGAAAAGGAGGTTGGCATCCTGTCGGCGGCCCTCCGGCTCTCCCGGGAGCAGAAGGGGCGGACCATAGAGATAAAGGAGTTCGCCCTGGAGCGCCAGTGCGACCACGAATACATCGAACAGATTCGTTCCATGGTTCCCAACTACCAGGCGGTGCTCTCCATGGCCTGCGGGGCGGGCGTCCAGTTCGTGGCGGAGTTCTACCCGGAGATCCCCGTTCTACCCGCCATCAACACCAACTTCATCGGCGTGACCGAGGAGCAGGGCTACTGGACGGAGCGCTGCCAGGCGTGCGGCAACTGCGTCCTCCACCTGACCGGCGGCATCTGCCCGGTTTCGCGGTGTTCCAAAAGCCTGCTCAACGGACCCTGCGGGGGATCCTCTGACGGCAAGTGCGAGGTGAACAAGGAGATTGTCTGCGGATGGCAACTGATTATCGAGAGGCTGAAGTCTCTGGGACAGCTTGAGCGTTACGAGGAATACATTCCCATCAAGGATTGGTCCACCAGCCGCGACGGGGGACCGAGAAAGGTCGTGAGGGAGGACTTGAGATTATGAAATCGGCCAGCCGATTGGAGAAAGTGCTCGAAAAAGGGGAATTCGCCGTCACCTCGGAGTGCGGCCCGCCTCGTGGCGCGGACGCGGAAGTGATACGGAAGAAGGGCGAACTCTTGAGGGACGTGGTGGACGCGGTGAACGTCACGGACAACCAGACCTCGGTGGTCCGGATGTCCAGCGCCGCCTCCTGCTTCATCCTCAAGGGGATGGGGCTCGATCCCGTCCTGCAGATGGTCACCCGGGACCGGAACCGCATTGCCATCCAGAGCGATATCCTGGGGGCCGCCGCCGTGGGTGTGAACAACATCCTCTGTCTCTCCGGCGACCACCAGGTCTTCGGGGATCATCCCAAGGCGAAGAACGTCTACGACATGGACTCCATCCAGTTGATTCATTCGGTCAAGACCATGCGGGATGAGGGAAAATTCATCGAAGGGGAGGAAATCAAGCCGCCCCCCAAGCTCTTCATCGGGGCCGCCTGCAACCCCTTCGCCGACCCGTTTGAAATCCGGGTGCCCCGCCTCGCCAAGAAAGCGGCGGCGGGCGTCGACTTCATCCAGACCCAGTGCATCTACAACCTGGACAAGTTCGAGGAGTGGATGAAGGGTGTGAGGGACCGCGGCCTCCACGAGAAGGTCTACATCCTCGCGGGGGTGACCCCCATGAAGTCGGTGGGCATGGCGAAATACATGAAGAACATGGTGCCCGGCATGGACGTGCCCGATGAGATCATCGAGCGCTTGAAGGGAGTGGACAAGGAAAAGCGCGCTGAAGAGGGTATCAAGATATGCATCGAGACGATCCAGAGGCTCCGGGAGATCGAAGGGGTCAGCGGGGTGCATATCATGGCCATCGAGTGGGAAGAGAAAGTGGAAGAGATTGTCAAGGGCGCCGGGCTTTACCCCCGCCCCCAGGTATAAACGTATAAAATAAAAAGGAGGTTTCCAATGGCGAAGATTTTGATTGTTGATGATGATCCTGATCTGGTGGAAGCGGTAACGATGATTCTGGAGAGCAAGGGATACGACGTGGCGGCGGCCTACGGCGGCATTGAGGGCCTGGAGAAGGCGCGTTCCGAGAACCCGGACCTGATCGTGCTGGACGTGATGATGCCCGACAAGGACGGCTATGCCGTGGCGAAGGAACTCAAGTCCGACCCGGACCTGAAACAGATCCCCATCCTGCTGTTGACCGCGGTCGTATCGCATATCACCACGACGAAATACACCCCCCAGATGGGGCTCGAGACGGAAGCGGAAGACTACATGGACAAGCCGGTTGAACCGGAGGAACTGGTCAACAGGATCGAGATGCTTCTGGCCAAGTAGCTCCTAAAGGAGACATCGTGGAACACAAGCCGAAGATCATCGTCATCGATGATGAAGCCATCATGCGCGATGGCAGCAGCCGTATCCTCGCCAAAGAGGAGATGGAGGTTGTCACCGCGGAGAACGGCGAGGCGGGGCTGGAAAAGGTCAAGGAGGCTCCGGACGGATTTGACGTTATGCTCCTGGACCTGATGATGCCGGGGATGAGCGGCATGGAGGTCCTGGAGCAGGTCAAGGGGATCGCCCCCTCCCTCCTCGTCATCGTCGTGACCGGCTATGCCACGGTCGACACGGCGGTGGAGGCCATGAAGAAGGGGGCCTACGATTTTATCCCCAAGCCCTTCACGCCGGACCAGTTGCGCATCGTGGTCCACCGGGCGCTGGAGAAGAAAGCCCTGGAGGAAGAGGCCAAGCGCCTCCGCAAAGAGGCGGAAAAAAGCCTCAAGGACGTGGCGAAGGAGAAGAGCAAGACCCACACGATTATCAACAGCATGACCGACGGTGTCCTCGTGGTGGACAAGGATGGGGCGGTCGCCCTCCTGAACCCGGCGGCGACCCGATTCCTCTCCGTCTCCGCCGACGATGTATTGGGGAAGGCGGTCGATGACATCCAGGTCGAGGAATTGTCCAAAGTCATCAAAGAGGTCCTGGAGAAAGACACAGAAAACCTTGCCGGCGTCAGCCAGGAGATCCGGGTGACCCCGGAGGGCCGGGAGATTTTCCTACGGTGCCACGCCGTTCCGGTGAAGGACGAGGACGGGGCCCTCCTGGGGTGTGTCGCCGTCCTGCAGGACATCACCCAGTTGAAGGAACTGGAGCGCATGAAGGCCGACTTCGTGGCCATGGTAACCCACGAACTGCGGGCGCCCGTTGCGGCCATCGAGCAGCAGCTGACGGTCATCCTGAAGGGGCTCGCGGGGGAGATAAACGAGCGTCAGGCCCGGATGCTGGGACGCGCCAAGGAGCGGGCCAAGGGGCTCCTCGATTTGGTAAAGGACCTTCTCGACCTCTCCAAGATAGAGGCGGGCATGCAGGTGCAGTATATGGAGCCGGTGGACATCGGCGTCCTGCTTACCAAGGTGGTGGAACTCATGCAGTCCCAGGCGGAGCAGAAGGGCCTCACCCTGGAGTTCGACCTTGAGGAGGGGCTGCCTTCCGTCAACGCGGACGCGGCCAACATGGAAGGGGTCTTTACCAATTTGATCAGTAATGCTATTAAGTATACCCCGGAAGGCGGTCTGGTGAGAGTCACCGGGAAACGGGAAGGGGAGTATATCCGAATCGACGTCCAGGATACGGGCATCGGCATCTCGGAGAAGGACCTCCCCAGGATTTTCGAGCGGTTCTACCGGGTCAAGACAGAGAAGACCCGCCAGATCGTCGGGACCGGGCTGGGGCTTTCCATCGTCAAACAGGTGGTGGACGCCCACCTGGGGACGATCGATGTCCAGAGCGTGGAAAACCAGGGCACCTGTTTCACCGTGAGGCTGCCGGTGGTTGCGAAATAAATTGGAGGAAGCGAAAAATATTATGAAGGTTGCTGTAAAAGAAGATACGACGGCATTTGCGAAAGAGATTCAGCGGAAGTGCGGCCAGGACGTTTTGACCTGCTACCAGTGCCGGAAATGCACCATGGGCTGCCCCATGGCCTTCAGGATGGAAACAAAGGTCAACGAACTCATGCGGGCCATCCAGTTGGGGCTGCGGGACGAGGTCTTGTCCGCCGACACCATGTGGTGGTGCGTCTCGTGCGAAACCTGCGCCACGCGGTGCCCCCAGGGCATCGAGATCGTGGAGGTCATGGACGTCCTGCGGGAAACGGCCATCAAGGAGGATTACTACATCCCGGTCGAATCCATCGAGGCCTTTCACAAGGTATTCCTGCGTTCCGTCGAGGCCTACGGCAGGCTCTACGAGATGGGCTTCGCCATGGACTTGAACCTCATGTTGAAGGACCCCCTGAAGGACGCGGACCTCGGGCCCGTCATGATGGCGAAGGGCAAGTTGAAGCTTCGCCCCCACAAGGTCAAGGACCTGAAATCCGTGAAGAAACTGTTCGAGAACGTGAGAAAGCTTGAGGAGTCGCGCGTATGAAATATGCCTACTATCCCGGATGTTCCCTGGAATCATCCGCGAAGGAATACGACCTGTCCATCCGCGCCTGTTGCCAGTACGCGGGCGTCGACCTTATCGAGGTTCCTGACTGGATATGTTGCGGGGCGTCGTCGGCCCATGCCACCTCGCACCTGCTGTCCATCGCCCTGCCGGCGAAGACGCTCGTCCAGACGGAAAAGATGGGCCTGCACCAGATCATTGCCCCCTGCATCGCCTGCCTCACCCGGCTGAAGGTGGCGGACATGGAGATGGAGGAACACGGGGACCTGAAGAAGGACGTGGAGACCGTCCTGGAGTCGACCTACAAGGGGAGCGTCCGGGTCCGGAACATCCTGGATGTTTTTCTCAACGACGTGGGTCTGGAAAAGATAGAGAAAACCGTGACCACACCCCTCACGGGGCTGAAGGTGGCGTGCTACTACGGCTGTCTCCTGACCCGCCCGCCCCATATCGCCCAGTTCGACGACGTGGAAAATCCCCACAGCATGGACGACCTCATGCGGGCCATCGGGGCGGAAACGGTGGACTGGTCCTTCAAGACCGACTGCTGCGGCGTCAGCATGAGCTTGGCGGAGACCGACGTGGCCCTGGAGCTGACCAACAAGGTCCTGGAGGGTGCGCGGGACGCCGGGGCGGACTGCGTGGCCGTGGCGTGCCCCCTGTGCCAGTCCAACCTCGACCTTCGCCAGAAAGCGATCGGCAACAAGTTCGGCGTCTTCTACGACATGCCCATCCTCTACTTCAGCCAGTTGATGGGCCTGGCGTTCGGCGCCACCACCACGGACGTGGGACTGGAAAAGGTCATTGTAAACCCGTTTCCCGTCCTGGGCGCCATCTGAGGTGCCGTTCGGAAGAAGCAATAGGAAGGGAAGGCCGACGTGAGGCCTTCCCCTTTTCGCGAAACACCACCGTCTATTCGGGGTGCATGGACCATGCCCATCTACGAGTATCAGTGTGGTAAGTGCGGCAAAACCTTCGAGGCCATCGTGAAGCGCGGGGAGGAAGATGCCGTGATATGCCCCGCCTGCGGCTCGAAAAACCCGCGGAAATTGATGTCGGCCTGCGCCTACATCGGCGGCGAAGGGGGCGCCTCTTCCTGCGCGGGGTGCAGTGCCACGAGCTGCGCGACCTGCGGCAAGTAGGTTACTTGGGGCGCGTCCGCTTCAGGGGCTTGAACTCAAACCGTTTCCCCCCGTCGATCTCGAAGAGGAGCCTGTCGCCCGTGTCCTCGACAACCTTTCCCTGGAAGGCGTGGGTCGTCCCGCAGTCGTAGTAGTAGATCTGGTAGATTCCGTTTCCGTCCGGAATCTCGGAGAGCCTCAGGTTGAAGACCCTGCTCTTCCGCTGGGCGGTTCCCGCCGAAACGATCAACTCGTAAAAATGGGCATCCTTAATTTCCATCGGCTGCTTCCCTTTTTTCCGGTTAAACCCATTATATCATCTCCCGTGTGTTTGGCAAAGACAGTTTCCCGGCGCGCTCCATGAACCTCTCGTCCGTGAGGTTCATGAGGGCCCAGAGGACGTCCGGGGGGAGGAAGAGGTGGGCGGTGGCGTTGACGAGGAGGGTGGCGGCGGGGGGCAAAGCGGGTTCTCCCTCGTAGAAGATATAACGCAAAGGAACCAGGGGAAGGCAGGGGAGGTCTATGCCCTCGTCGCCCGCCGGGATGAAACGCCCGTTCAACTGCTTGACCGTGTCGATGAATTCCGCGTGCCGGTTTTCCCAGCAATCGAGGATTGCGCCGACTTTCGGGGGGTGGGACCGGGTGCTGAAAAAGGTTCGGCACCCCGGCAGTTCGGCGGACGGGATCCATTTCTCGCTCAAGGCGATGGGTTTGAAGTTGGCGAGATACGTCAGTGCGACCAGGCCTTCCTGGAAGGTGGGAGACCTTCCCGTCTCTTCCCATGCCATCTCCCGGTCCCGGGGATGGACGCGAAGCGTTTTCCCCAGGAAGGGGAGGCGAACCGTATCCCCCGTGACCCCGATTTCCGGGCAGGCCGCCGCGAACAGACGGCCGTCGAGCCCTTGCGCCGATTCCCACAGGGATGCGGGCAGGGTGTTCCAGCCGCCGTAGGCGGGATTCCGGTCGGGGGAGAGGATGTCGGCCATGTTTTTCCATACCATCTCATTGCCCGCGCAATCAATAGGGTCGTGTTGGGGGTCACAGTCTTTTAAGAGTCCGTCAACGTCAAGTTTTGGATTATGATTATTTTAGCGGGAATATCATCTAAAGTTGAAGGCCGAGTGAACCCTAAGCGCGAATTGGAACCGTTGACACAGATGAAACCTTGTGGTAAAAAATTAACGCTTGTTAAGTTGTACGGGATAGCGCGGAAATTTCCGCAAGCATTTTCAACAGTTAACATGAGGAGGTGGGAGTATGAACTTCGCTGATTTTGGGAGGATTAATGCCTTAAAATATCCAGACGAGGAATTTTTTATCGAACTGACGCCTTCCAAGAATCGTAGGCGTTCCCTGACATGGAAGGAGTTCAATGAGCAAACTAACCGGGTGGCCAATTTCCTGAGGGAGAAATTCGGCGTTCAGAAGGGGGATACCGTTTTACATCTCCAAATGAACAGCGTTGAATGGTACGTGACCTACTTCGGTGTCCTGAAAACCGGGGCCGCGGTGGTGCCGTTGAACTACCGGTTCGCCAGCCAGGACATTGAGTTCGCGGCGAACGCCACGGAACCGAAGGCCTTTATTCTCGGTGACGGTTTTCTGCCCAAGGTCCAGCCCGCCCAGGATAACATGCCGACCATCAAGAACTACATCTGCGTGGGCGAAAACGTGCCCGACGACATGATTTCCTACGACGAGGTGATGAAGGCCAGCCCCGAGGACTTTGTGGCGGACGTGGACGACGACGACATGGCGGAGCTGATGTTCACCTCCGGGACGACTGGCAAGCCCAAGCCCGTCTGCCAGGCCCATAAGACCCTCTTCCAGATAGGCGTCGCGGTGGGGCTGACGTATAACGACGGCTATGACACTACCTACCTGGCAGCGCATCCCTTTTATCACAGTGGGAGCATGTTCCTTTCCTTTCCCAGTTACATGGCCGGGGGCAAGATCGTCTGCCTGCTGGAGTTGAGCAAACCCAACTATCTCCTGGACGCCATTTCCCAGGAGAAGGTGACCAGCGGCTGGGTTACGGTTCCCACCATGTCCGACACGGTGGAGGCGGTCAAGCGGGGAGACATCGACCTGTCCAAGTATGACTTCTCCCGGACGCGTTACGTCGTCATCGGCGCGCAGCCCGTGCCCCACAGCCTCTTCGAGGACATCAAGCGTCTCTTTCCGTTCAAGACGGGGAATATCTACGGGATTACCGAGGGCGGTGGCGGAGGTTCCTTCAACCTCTACGACGAGGACGTGTTGCGTAAGCCGGGCTCCATCGGAAAGCCCACCTTTGGGGTCGAGGCCAAGGTGGTCGACTTTGAGGGGAAAGAGGTTCCCGTGGGCGAGGTGGGCGAGCTCATCTTCAAGGCCCCGCGTCTCATGAAGGAATACTTCAAGAATCCCGAGAAAACGGCGGAGACTATCAAGGACGGTTGGCTCTACACGGGCGATCTGGTTCGGAAGGACGAGGAAGGATACTACTACATCGCGGATCGTAAGAAAGACCTCATCATCCGCGGCGGCGAGAACATTTTCCCGGCCGAGATCGAGGATTTCCTCCACAAGAATCCGAAGATCGCGGACGTGGCCGTCATCGGGTATCCGCACGAGCGCCTCGTGGAGATTGCCATGGCGATTATCCAGCTCAAGCCGGGAGAGACCATGACGGAACAGGAAGTCATCGACTTCTGCAAGGAAGGCGGCTTGGCCAAATACAAGTGGCCGGAGAAGATCGTTTTTGCCGAGGTCCCAAGGAACCCGAGCGGCAAGATCGAGAAACCGAAACTCCGCGAGAAGTATATTGGCAAGAAGACCACCGTTCCGACCCCGTGATAGGGACGGCTCGATGGAAGAGAAGGAGGGCTGAAAAGCCCTCCTTCTCTTTTTAGAGGGTGGGTTGTTAGCGGAGAAAAATTGAAGGGAGGGGAGCTTTCCGGCTCCCCTCCCTTCGAGGTTCAATGACTGTATTATTCGTTTCGCTTATCCTTTTGCCTCTTTTTCTTTTTTTCATCCAAGGCCTTGAGGATCTTCTCCGGCGTGATGGGCATGTCGGTAATCCTCACGCCAATGGCGTCGTAGATGGCGTTGGCGATGCACCCGGCGTTGGGATTGGTGAGGCCTTCCCCGGCTTCCTTGGCACCGAAGGGACCTTCCGGCTCGTAGGTCTCCACCATCAGGGAGGTGAAGTTCTCCGGGACGTCCGGGGCGCGCATCAGCTTGTAATCGACGAAGGAGGGGTTCAGGATCTTTCCCTGATCGGTGACCAGGTTTTCGGAGAGGGTGTAGCCCTGGCCCATGACGAAGGCGCCCTCCAACTGACCCTCCACGCCCAGTTCGTTGATAACCTGGCCGCAGTCGTGGGCCGTGGTAACCTGAAGCAAGGTGACCTTGCCGGTCTCCTCGTCCACTTCCACCTCCGCCACCTGGGCGCCGAAGCTGTAGGCGGGGGAGACCATTCCCTTGTCGTGCGGCGTGTAGTAGCCGCGGCCGATGATCTGGTTTCCTTCGTCCGCTCGGATCGCCGCCTTGACCACCTCGACGAAGTCGAGGCCCCGCTCGGGACGCTCCTTGATGAAGATGCGTCCGTCCTTGGCCGCGTAGTCATAAACCACGTTGGGGCCCATCAGGGCGGCCGCCGTCTTGTAGAGTTTTTCGAGCACCTGGTCGCAGGCCATGATGAGGGCGTTGCCCACCATCAGGGTCTGCCGGCTTCCCCAGGCCCCCAGGTCGGGCGGACAGGTGTGGGTGTCGCCGCGAATCACGTTGATGTCGCTCATGGGAACACCCAGTTTCTCCGCGACGATCTGGGCCGCCACGGTATCCGATCCCTGGCCGATTTCAGCGGAGCCGATGTAAACATTGACCGTCCCGTCCACGTTGACGCGGACCATGGCGCCGGAATAGGCGTAGGGGGAGTTGATCCAGTTGAACACGCCGCCGGACATGAAGCCGTAGCAGCCCATGCCGATCCCGCGTCCCTTGGGAAGCTTGCCCTTCTTTTCCTTCCATCCGGTGCTTTCCATGGCGCGCTCGATACATTCCTTGATGCCGCAGCTTTCCACCTTGGCCAGGCCGGGGATGACGTGTCCCGGTTCCATGCGGTTCTTGAGGCGTATTTCCGCGGGGTCCATGCCCAGGTGTTCCGCGATCATGTCGATCTGGGAGTCGCAAGTGAACTCCGCCTGCGGCCCGCCGAACCCGCGCATGGCCGTGGCCGGGATCTTGTTGGTGTAGACGTGAAACCCGTCATAACGGTAGTTGGGGATGTTGTACGGGAACATCTGGAAGAAACCGGAGAGGTAGAGGGAGGTGGGCCCCATGGCGTTGTAGGCGCCGCCGTCCGTGTAGAGTTTGGCTTCCTTCGCGATGATCCGCCCGTCCTTCATGTAGCCGGTCTTCAGGGTGTAGTACATGGGATGGCGCCGGCGTCCGCCCTCGAAGCATTCTTCCCGCGTCAGCTCCACCTTGACCGGTTTTCCCGTCTTCATGGAGAGGATGGATGCCACGACCTGGTCGGAGAAGAGCTCCATTTTCCCGCCGAAGCCGCCGCCCACGTGCGGCTTGATGATCCGGATGTTGCCCTCCTTGAGTCCCAGCGCCATGGCGAGCAAGGTCTGGATGTAATAAGGGGTCTGGGTCGTGGTCCAGAGGGTGAGGTGGCCATCTCCCTCGTAACGGGCCACGGAGTTGTAGGGCTCGATGAAGGCGTGAACCACGGAGTGCAGGTAGAAGGTGTCTTCCCGCACGTAATCACAGGTCTTGAAGGCCTCGTCCACGTTGCCGAACTCGAAGTGCCGGGCCTCGCTCACGTTGTTCCGGACCGTCGGTCCCTCGTGGATCTTGGGAGCGCCGTCCTTCATGGCCTCCAAGGGGTCGAAGACGGCGGGCAGGATCTCGTATTCCACCTCGATGAGGCTCAGGGCCTCTTCCGCCACGTCGTTGTCGATGGCCGCCACGGCCGCTACCGGCTCGCCGATGTAGCGCACCCTGTCCATGGCCAGGGCCGTCTCGTCCATCAGGTGGGGGTATCGACGCCAGTTGCTGTATTTGACGCCAAGGGTGTCCCGCGGGCCGGTGATGACCGCCTTGACGCCCGGGAGTTTCTCCGCGGCGTGGGTGTCGATGTTGAGGATCTTCGCGTGGGGGTGTGGGCTTCGAAGCATCTTTCCGACAAGCATGCCCGGGAGCTTGATGTCCGTCGTGTACTGGGCGGCCCCCGTTACCTTTTCCACCCCATCGATTCTGCGGATGGGTTTTCCGATGACTGAAAATTCGCTCATGATTCTCCCCCTTCTTTCTTCATTCTTTGCGCGGCATCATGGATGGAATCGATAATCCTGACGTAGCCCGTGCACCGGCATAGGTTGCCCGAGAGGCCGTGACGGATTTCGTGAATGGAAGGGTCAGGATTTTCGTTGAGCAGGGACTTGGCCGCCATCAGCATGCCCGGCGTGCAGAAGCCACACTGGTATCCCCCGTCGTCCAGGAAGGCCTCCTGGAGGGGATGAAGCTTTTCGCCGTCCGCCAAGCCCTCGACGGTCTCCACGTGGTGTCCCTCGACCTGCAAGGCAAGGACGGAGCAGCTGTCCACGGCCTTGCCGTCCACCAGCACGGTGCAGGCGCCGCAGGCACCCGCGTTGCAGCCGACCTTGGGTCCCGTGAGGCCGATCTCATCCCTGATGAGTTCAATGAGGGTCGTCTTGGGTTTGACCGCGACTTCGTAGGGATCACCGTTCAGCGTAAAATTAAGTATCTTTTTCACGGTAGCAGTCTCCTCTTTTTATTGGATCTGGGACAGGGCCTTCTTGGCCATGCGCTTGACGTAAACCTTCGCGACGCGTTTCTTGTATTCGTCAGACGCCACGATGTCCGGGATGCACTCCATGGCCTCCCCGGCGATCTCCACGGCTTCCTCGATGAGCGCGTCGGTTATCTTCTTTCCCTTGAAAACCGCCTCGGCGTCGGGGATTCTCAGGGGGATCGGCGCCGTGCCGTTGGTGGCGATCCGTGCGTCCGCGCAGGTGCCGTCTTCGTTGAGCGTGAAGGCGACGGCCGCCCCAACGATGGGGGCGTCTCCTTCGACGATCCGGAACTTGGAATAGGCGATGCCCGTTTTTGGCGCCACGGCAGGGATCTGGATTTCGGCGAGAATCTCATCCTCTTCCAGGACCGTTTCGTAGTAATCCACGGAGAAGTCCTCCATGGGCAGGGTGCGTTCCCCGTTGGGGCCCACGATCTTGACCGTGGCCTTCAGGGCAATGAGGATCGGTGCCACGTCTCCCGTGGGGTCCTGGATGCAGAGGTTTCCTCCGATTGTCCCCCAGTTGCGCGTCTGGGGAAAGGCGAGGGTGTGTTCCATTTCAGCCAGGATGGGGTAATGCTCGAGAACGAGGGGGGAGGTCTCCACCGCGTGGTGCGTGGTGGTGGCCCCGATTTTCATGCCGTCCTTGTCGTCGTAAGTGATATAGTCCAACTCGGAAAGATTCTTGATGTCCACGAGGATCTCTGGCGCCATGAGGTCCTGCTTGAGGATATTGAGCAGGGACTGGCCGCCCGCGATAATCTTCGCGTCGTCCTTGTATTCGGACAGAACCTTGATGGTTTCTTCCACCGTCTTCGGTGCGATGTAATCAAAGTCTCTCATAACCTACCATGCCTCCCCGGTTATTCTTCAAGTTTCTGTTTGAGGTTCTTGATGAACTGATCGGACAGCTTTTTGGTTGTGGACCGCATGATCTTTTCCCCGAAAGTGGCCAGCTTGCCGGTGATGCGGACATCGGCCTTGTAAGAGATCTCGGTCGTGTTCTCGGACTGTTCCTTGATATCCACCGTCATTTCCTGATGGACCTCTCCGGCCTTCAGGGCGTCCCTGCCGTCCGAGACGGTTTTCATGTGATGGGGCGGATCCTTCTCAGTGATAACGGTTCTCGTATTCATCTTGACCTTGATGAAGCCGACCTTGACCTTCACCACGGTATCGTAGGTGTTTTCATCGATGACGTCGATCTTCTCCAGGCCCGGCACGCAGGGGCCGATCAGCTCGGGATTGATGATGAAATCCCAAACCTTCTGGGCGGGCGCGTTCACGGTAAATGTCTCTTCAACGATCATGGTAGTTCTTCTCCCTCCTTTTTAGTTTTTAAAGGCAAATGTGCCTTGAATACCTAACACAGGCACCCCTAAAATGCAATATTAAAAATTGAAAAATGGGGGAAACGAGGGTTCCCAGTTAAATCACGTGCGTCCTTGAAAAGTGAAAGATCACCAGGGATAACCCCGTGCCGGGTCAGGGCTCCTTGACGACGGGAAGCCCCTTTTTCGACCACGCGAGGATTCCCCCGAGCATGTTGGTGACCTTCTCGAACCCCATCTTGAACATCACCTTCTGCGCGGCGGCGCTCCGTGCCCCCGAGCGGCAATAGACGAGGTAGGTCTTGGAATGGTCGAGTTTCTCCAGTTCCTTGTTGAAGGAGAGGGAGTAGAAGTCGATGTTGACGGCGCCGGCGATGTGGCCCGCGAAGAACTCCTTGGGTGTCCGGACGTCCAGGAGGACGAACCGGGGGTTGGCCTTGTTTTCCCGAATGATTTTCCAGGCCTCCTTGGGGGTGACATTCAGTGTGGACGTGGACTGCTGAAGCGACTCGTTCCCCTTCGATTCCGCGGTGCGGGCGGCGCAGGGCAAGAAAACCAGGGTGAGAACCAGGCACGCGGCGAAAAATTTTTTAAAACGTTTCATGAATCCCCTCCTTTGCTCAATGTTGGGTCCCCGATCAACCGGTTGAAGAGTTTTCGCATCCTTTCGGTCATGGCCGTGTAGTCGTTATACAGCCTCTCGGAGGCGGAAAACGTCCCCTTTCTCCGATACCCCATGCGCCGGGCCAGGACGGCCATCTCCCGGCTTTTGGGATCGAAGAAGGGAGAAGATCGATTTTCAAGGATCTGAATGCGGTTCTCCAGCCTCCGAAGAAAAAGGTAGGTTTCCTCCAGGGGCCGCGAGATTGGGGCGGGGAATATGCCCAGGCGCTCCAGTTCCCCCAGGACCTTCAGGGTATTGGGATGCCTCAGGACCGGATAACGCCCGCCTTCCTTTAATTGAGTATATTGGACGATGAACTCGATGTCAACCAATCCGCCGCGCCCTGACTTGATGTGCCTGCGCCTCGGCGTCTCCTTGGCGATCTCCCGCTCCATCTGGGCCCGAATTCCCAGGAGGGCATGCCTGTCCTGTTCGGTGAGGGGCTTTCCGTACACGATTTCTTCGAGAATTCCAGAAACCCGCTGTCCCACCTTGGGATCCCCCGCGATGGGGCGCGCCTTGACGAGGGCCTGACGTTCCCAGAACCACGCGGAACGGGAATGATAATCCTTGAAGGAGGCAACGGAGGTTACGATGGGGCCGAAGGTTCCCGAGGGGCGAAGACGCGTGTCGATTTCGTAGAGGGTTCCTTCCACAGTCGGGGAGGTCATGACGGTGATGAAGCGCTGGGCGAGTTTGCCATAGAACTCGTTGGGATCGATGGCGGCGGGCAGTCCCGCGTGGTCCGATGCGTCGAAGAGGAAGACGAGGTCAAGATCGGAGCTGTAATTGAGTTCTCGTCCTCCAAGTTTACCCATGCCGAGGATGACGAAGGGGGGGTGCCAACCGGGGGGCAGGCGGTACCGGTCCCGTTGGATGGACAGGGCGAGCTCGTAGGCGGCCACGAGGCAGACCTCGGCGATCTCGGAGAGCCGCCGGGTCACCTCTCTAATGTCGATCTCCCCGTAGATGTCGTCGATACCAACCCTCAGAATCTCGGCGTGTTTGAATCTCCGGAGGACTCCCATCCTGGATTCCAGGTCTTCCCCTTCGTTCTCCAATTGATTTCGGAGGGATTCCGCCAACCATTCCTTCGACTTTCGGGGCCCGAAATGGGCAGGGTAGAGGAGCTCGTCCAGGAGTTCCGGGTGCTGAATCAGGTGATTGGAGAGGAACCGGCTGGTTCCGAAGGTCTTGACGAGGAGCTTGAGAACGGGGGGATTTTCCAGGAGGAGGGCGTAGAAGGCGCCGCGTGCCCCCACCTTCTCCACGAAGGAGAGGAGATGCCCGAGGGCCATGTCTGGGTCGGGCGAGGCGGAGACCGCCTGAAGAAGCGGGGGAATGAGCCGGTTCAGGAGATTGAGGGTCTTGGGAACGTAGTGAACCGAACGGGGTCCCTCCTTCAGTCGCCGGATGGTTTTCAGGGCCTTCTCGGTATCCTGGAAACCGTTTTCACTGAGCCAGGCGAGGGCGATCTCGGGGGGAATGTCCCCCGTAAAGATGGACTGAATTTCCCTTGTCACGGCGGAGAGGGAGCTTTTCGAGGGGGTGAAGAAGAGATTTTCGTAGATACGGTGGACCCGGTCCCTCGTCGCGTCAAGAGCCTTTTTCATCGCCCGCCGGGCCGTTCCCTCGCCGGGGGAAAACCCGAGGGATCGCGCGATCCTCTCCTGTGCCGCCTCGTCGGCGGGGAGCTGCTGGGTCTGGCGCTGGTGGACGAGCTGGACGCGATGTTCCAGTCGCCGCAAAAAGAGGTAAGCGTCCGTGAGGACGCTGACATCCTCGCGTGGAACAAGCTCCGTTTCCCCGAGGCGCCGGAGCGATTCGAGCGTGGCGCGACACTGGAGATAGGGGTTCTTCCCGGCGTGGACTAGCTGCATGGCCTGGACGAAGAATTCGATCTCGCGAATACCGCCCCGCCCCAGCTTAATGTCGTCCTCTCCCTTGCGTTTGAGGCGGTTTTCATGGTCGATCTTTAGCTTCATCTCCCTTATCTCCTCGATGGCCGTAAAATCGAGATACCGTCGGTAGATGAAGGGATGGAGAATTTCGAGGAGGGTCTGGCTCAGGGGGGCGTGGCCCGCGCCGTGCCGCGCCTTGAGCCAGACGGCGCGCTCCCAGAGCTTTCCCCACGACTCGTAGTAGATCTCCATGCTCCGAAGGGAGTTGGCGATATCCCCATACTGGCCGTCGGGCCTGAGCCCCAGGTCTACACGGAACCCGAAACCGTATGCGGTCTTCTCCGAGACGAGGCGGGTTAGTCCCTCGGAGAGTTTCCGATAGAATTCCGCGTTGGGAAGTGCGGCCTTCCCTTTGGGAGAACGCGTTTCCCCCTTTTCGCTGTCATAAACGTAGAGGATGTCGATATCCGAGCTGAAGTTGAGTTCTTCCCCGCCCAGTTTTCCCAGGTCGATGACCGAAAAATGGGAAAGGATCCGTCTCCCCCGTCTCATGAGCGTGGGAGGGCCGACCTGGCGGGTAAGCGCGTCCCAGGCGAACCGGAGACAGGCCGCCACCACCACGTCCGCCAGGTTGGACATCTCGCGCATGGTGTCCAGGACGGTCCCCACTCCCCCCAGCTCGCGCAGCGCGATGCGCACCGTTTGGTAGAGGCGGAAGATACGAACAACCCGTGAAAAATCGTCCCGAGAGGGGCATGAAGCCGCCCGGCGGCCGAGGCTCGCCGCCATGGCGCGGC
>JALSPC010000165.1 GCA_026986155.1 bacterium | reverse complement strand
GAACCGGTGCGAGACCCCAAACGACCGTGCCTGCGTGAACGACAAAATCCGCGACACGAAAAACTTTGAGGGCCTCATGGGCAGGATCACCATCCGCCCCGACGGCAAGGCCGAGCGGCCCCTCATCGTGAACCGTATCAGGGGCGGCAAAATCTACGGCGTGGTCAAAGTTTACTGAGATAACAGCATGCGGCGTCTCTTGAAAATTCTCTCTGAGATTATCCTGGGGAATTTTCTCAGAAAAGATTCCTGCCAATGGGCATAAAGCGTGCCTCAAAGCATGGGAGAAGACGAAGGGAAAATAATTGAAATTCCTTGAAACAGAAGGACCTTTGTGATAAACACACACCAATTTCAACCACACTGGAGGCACGGATGAAAATCAAGGACAGTCTCAATCTTCCGAAATCTTCCATCCCCATGAAGGCCAACCTGAGCCAGCGGGAACCCCAGATGCTCACGCGGTGGGAAGACACGAAGATATACGACCAAATTATCGAAAAATCCGAGGGACATCCCAAGTTCATCCTTCACGACGGCCCTCCCTACGCCAACGGCCACATCCACATGGGAACCGCCCTGAACAAGATTCTGAAGGATTTCATCATCAAGTCCCGGTTCATGGCGGGATTCGACAGCCGGTACGTCCCCGGCTGGGACTGCCACGGGCTGCCCATCGAGCACCAGGTGGAAAAGGATTTGAAGGCGAAAAAGATTCCCCTGGTGAAGACCGACCTGCGCAAAAGGTGCCGGACCTACGCGGAAAAGTTCATTGACATCCAGCGCGAGGAGTTCAAGCGTCTGGGCGTCTTCGGGGACTGGGACAACCCCTACCTCACCATGAAGTTTCCCTACGAGGCCACCATCGTCCGGGAGTTCGGCAAGTTCGTCGAAAAGGGCGGCGTCTACCTGGGCGAGAAGCCCGTCTACTGGTGCGCCTCCTGCAAGACCGCCCTGGCCGACGCCGAGGTGGAATACGCCGAGCACCGGTCCCCCTCCATCTACGTCAAGTTTCCCCTTGTCTCGAAGGTGCCGGGCCTCCCGGAAGACACCCCCGTTTACGTTCTCATCTGGACAACAACCCCCTGGACGATCCCGGCCAACCTGGCCATCGCCCTGCACCCGGACTTCGAATACGCCGCCGTGCGCGTGGGCGGGGAGATCTGGATCCTCGCCGGGGAACTGCGCGACCTCGTCCTCTCCGGCATGGGCGTCAAGAACTACGAGACCCTCGCGACGTTCAAAGGCGCCGACATGGAAAGGCTCGTCTGCCGGCATCCCTTCCTGGAGAAGGACTCCATCCTCATCCTGGCCGACCACGTCACCCT
Source organism: bacterium (assembly GCA_026986155.1). Classification (GTDB taxonomy): domain Bacteria; phylum Desulfobacterota; class S145-22; order S145-22; family S145-22; genus JAOZMY01. The sequence continues at coordinate 75,419 of JALSPC010000165.1, read as the reverse complement.
GGAGGCCGGGACGGGCTGCGTTCACACGGCCCCCGGCCACGGCCAGGAGGACTACGAGGTGGGACTGAAATACGACCTGCCCGCCTATGCCCCCCTGGACGACGACGGACGCTTTACCGAGGACGTCCCCTTCTTCGCGGGACAGTTCGTCTTCGACGCCAACCAGGCAGTCATCGCTAAGCTCGAAGAGGTGGGCTGTCTCCTCAAGGTGGAGGAGCTGGAACACGCCTATCCCCACTGCTGGCGGTGCAAGAGCCCCATCATCTTCCGTTCCACCCGCCAGTGGTTCATCTCCATGGAAACCAACGACCTGCGCGGGAAGGCCCTGAAAGCCATCGACCAGGTCCGGTGGATCCCCGCGTGGGGCCACGACCGCATCTACAACATGGTGGAAAACCGTCCCGACTGGTGCATCTCCCGGCAGCGCTCCTGGGGCGTGCCCATCATCGCCCTACACTGCGAGGATTGCGGCCGCGTCCTACTGGACGCCGGCCTGGTGAACCGGGTCGCCGACCTGGTGGAGAAAAACGGCGCCGACGTCTGGTTCGAGAAAGACCTTAACGAGATCTTTGACCCCATGCCCGCGTGTCCCCACTGCGGCGGAAAAAACTTCCGCAAGGAAACCGATATCCTGGACGTCTGGTTCGACTCGGGGGTAAGCCACGCCGCCGTCCTTCAGCAGCGTCCTGAGCTGAGATGGCCGGCCGACCTCTACCTGGAGGGAAGCGATCAGCACCGGGGCTGGTTCCACAGCTCGCTCCTGGAGTCGGTGGGCACCCGGGACACGGCGCCCTACAAATCGGTCCTCACCCACGGGTTCGTCGTGGACGGAGAAGGCAAGAAGATGTCCAAATCCCTCGGCAACATCGTGGCGCCCGGCGAGGTCATCAAAAAATATGGCGCGGAGATCGTCCGGTTGTGGGTGGCCGCAGAGGACTACCGAAACGACATCAAGATCTCCCAGGACATCCTCAAGCAGTTGACGGACGGCTACCGGCGGATTCGAAACACCTTCCGCTTCATGCTGGGGAACCTCTACGACTTCACCTTCGAGAAAAACGCCGTCTCCGTGGCGGAGATGGCGGAGATCGACCGCTACATCCTCCACCGCCTTGCCTACATTTCAAACCGGGTCCTCAAGGCTTACGAGGCCTACGACTTCCACGTCATCTACCACACCATCCACACCTTCTGCGCCGTGGACCTCAGCGCCTTCTACCTGGACGTCTTGAAAGATCGGCTGTATGTCTCCCACCCGGAAAGCCCTGAACGCCGTTCCAGCCAGACGGGCCTCTACCACCTCGTCAACGTGCTCGCCCGCCTGCTCGCCCCCATTCTGGCTTTTACCATGGAGGAGATCTGGCAGGCCTTCCGACCCTTCACGCCCTTTGAGGAAGCAAGCGTGCACCTCACCGCCTTCGCCGAAATCCCCTCATCCTTCGAGAACCGGGACTTGGCGGACCGGTGGGAACGCCTCCTCGAAATCCGCCAGGAGGTTTCCAAGGTCCTGGAGGAGGCACGGAAGAACAAGGAGATCGGCCACTCCCTCGACGCCCAGGTCACCCTCACCGTAAACGAAAAGACCTACGATTTCCTCAAGGACTACGAGGTTGAGCTGGACGACATCTTCATCGTCTCGCGGGTCGTGCTCGAAAAATCGGACGGCGCGCCCCTCGCCGTGACGGTCACCCCCGCGCCGGGGGTCAAATGCGAGCGCTGCTGGCATTACAAGACCGACGTGGGAACGGATGGCGAATTTCCCACCGTCTGCGGGCGGTGCGCCGAGGTCCTGTGCAGCCTGGCATAACGTCATCAAGAAAGCACCCATTTTTTTTATTTCAAAAATTGACAAACAAGAATGTCGTTGTATACTTAAAATGTACGTGGCAAAACGCCCCGGCGCGTATTTCGCAATGATTGAAAATTTATCGTAAAAACGGAGACCGAGGCCCAGGCGGGCCGACCCATGGATAGAAAAAAAAGAATTCTGTTGGTGGAAGATAAGGACATAATCCGTGATGTCCTGACGGGATTTCTCGAGAGCGAGGGTTACCGTATTGACGAGGCCCAGGACGGTATCGAGGCCATGGAAAAGCTTGAGCAAGGTCCTTTCGACGCGGTCATCACGGATATCAAGATGCCCCGGATGGACGGAATCAGCCTCCTGAAAGAGGTTCGGAAATTCCACCCTGGAACCGATGTCATCATCATCACGGGATACAACAACCGCTCTCCCCAGGCGTCGCTGGGGCTCGGCGCCAAGGCCTTCATCCCCAAATCGTGCGACGTGGAGACCTTCATCAACCGGATCATCGACGCCATCGAAAAGGATAGAGAGGAAATCTGACAGCGCGTCCAAGTGTGACGAACGGTTCTTACGGGCCGTTTTGTGCCCTGAAATAGAAGTGGTACCGCCCCGCGCGACGCATCAGATCCTCATGGGTGCCGGACTCAAGGATCCCGCCGTCCTCCAGCACGAGGATGAGGTCCGCCCGGCGGATGGTGGAGAGCCGGTGGGCGATGACGATAACCGTCCTTCCCTGGAGAAGGACCTTCAGGGCCTTCTGAATCAACTGCTCCGTAAACGGATCCATGCTCGCCGTGGCCTCGTCCAGGATGAGGACCCTCGGATCCCGCGCGAAGGCCCGCGCCAAGGAGACGAGCTGCCGCTGTCCGCTCGAGATTCCCCTGCCTTCCTCCGTTAGCCGTGTGTCGAGGCCCTCCGGCAGGCGCGTAAGGAAAGCGGCGACCCCCAGCCGTTCCAAGACCTCCCGCGCCTTCTCCCGGCTGGGGCTGTCAACCCCGAGGAGGATATTCTCCCACAGTGTCCCGGAAAAGAGCTGGACATCCTGCTGCACGAAACCCACGTGCTTCCGCAACATTCCAAGGGGAATGTCCCCGATATCGACGCCGCCGATGGTGATCCGTCCCCTTTGGGGGGCGTAAAACCGCTCGAGAAGGACCATCATGGAGGTCTTACCCGCCCCCGTTGCCCCGATGATGGCAGTGGTCTTCATGGCGGGAAAGGCCACCTCCAGGTTCCTCAGGACCCACTTTTCATCCTCGTAGGCAAACCAGACCCTCGAAAAGACGATGTCTCCCCTGAAAACGCCCTCAGGGACAGCGGGCCTTCCATCCCCTTCCCGATCCTTTTCCACGGGGCGGTCCATGAGCTGGAAGATGCGTTCGGTGGAGGCCATGGCCGACTGCATGATGTTATACTTTTCCGAGATGTCCCGGATGGGACGGAAGAACATCCGGATGTAGGAAAGAAAGGCCACCAGCGCCCCGAGGGAAAGTGCCCCACCCATGATGCCGACGCCGCCCCGCCACAGGATGAGGGCCATGGCGAACGCGGCGATGAGCTCGATAAGGGGCATGAAAAAGGCGAAGATCTTGACTTGGCGGATGTTCGCCCGGTAGGTTTCGTGGTTTATCCGGGCAAACCGCCGGTTGAAGCGCGCCTCCTGTCGGAAGACCTGGATGATGCGGACGCCCGAGAGGGTTTCCTGGAGCATGGCGTTGATGCGCCCGATGAGGGTCCGGATGTCCCGGAAAACATCCCGGGCCCAGCGGCTGAAGAGGAAACTTACCACCGCCACCAGAGGAAGGAGAGCGACCACGTAGAGGGCGAGGCGGGGCTGGATCTTCAGCAGGATCGCCAGGATCCCGAGGAGGATGAAGATGTCCTTGAACTGGTTCACCAGAATGGCCGTGAAGAGGTCGTGGAGGTTCTCTATGTCGTTAGTGGCGCGGGTCACGAGGCGGCCCACGGGGGTCCGGTCGAAAAAGGCGACCTCCAGGCGCAGGAGGTGACGGATGAGGGACACCCGCAGGTCCTGCATGACCCGCTGCCCCATCGTCTCCAGGGCCACGACCTGGAAAAACTGGAAGACGAACCCCAACATCAGCAAAATCAGGTAGATGCCTGCGATGAGACCTACCCCGCGCAGGTTCTCGGCGCGCAACCGCACCAGCTGCCGGGCGGGAATCCACTTTAGGGCTCGGTAGGGGATATAGAGTGTCCCCCGCCCCTGGTAGAGGGCCTCCCCTTTCTCCCTCAAAATCCGTCGAATCGACGCGTCCGCCGGAAGGGCCACGAAGGGGGTCTCAGCGATGAGGCCGGCGCGTATCAAGCGGCGCCGCGCGCGGGGATCCATCCGCTTGAAATCCCTCCCGGGCAGCATCCCGACGTCGGGATCGGCGGTCGGAACGATGGCAACGGCGGAAAACGCCTTCCCCTTTTTCCCTTTCAGGGCCCTGACCCGGACGGGATAGGACATCCGGACGATGTAGCGGTCGATGGCCTCCTTGACCAGGTAGGGAAAGGAAAGATCCACCGCGGTCGTCAAAAGGGCCAACAGGACGGAGAGCACAAACCATTTCCGGTAGGGGCGAACAAACCGGTAGAGCCGCCGCAATAACCGCAAGTCGTACGGTTTGCCCAGGTGTCCTTCCTCGTAGTATCCGAAATCCGCTTGCATCTATCTCTTTCCTATCCCGAGGGAAAATTCCTGGATGAGGGTCCGGTAGGCCTCGCTCTGCGCCAGGAGGTCGTCGTGGGTGCCACTGGCAATCACGGTCCCCGACGCCATCATGAAAATCCGGTCCGCCTTCATGAAGGAGGCGACCCGCTGGGAGCTCATCACGAGGGTAACATCCCCGTATTCCGACCGGATGGCCTCGAGGATTTTCTGCTCCGTGGCCACGTCCACCGAGGAGAAGGGGGCATCCAGGACCAGGAACGGCCGACGGGAAATCAAGGCCCGCGCCAGGGCGAGACGCTGTTTCTGCCCGCCGGAGAGGGTCACTCCCTTTTCCCCCACCAGGGTTTTCTGCCCGTCCGGAAACCCCCTCACCTCCCCGCCGAGCTGGACGATCTCCAAGACCCGTTCCACCTCCGCCTCCGTGACACCGTCCCGACCGAAGGCCACGTTCTCGAAGATGGTCTGGGAAAAAATGACCGGTTCCTGGGAAACGTAGGCGAAAAGGCCCCGGTAGTCCGCCAGGTTGAAGTCCCGGACATCCCTCTCCCCGAGGGTTACCCGCCCCGCCTCCGGATCGAAGACGCGCATCAAAAGCAAGAGGAGGGTCGTCTTGCCGCACCCGATCTCCCCGACGATGGCCGTCATCTTCCCCCGCGTCACGGTCAGCGTGCAGTCGTCAAGGACCCGCTGCCGGGGGCCATAAGAAAAGGCCACCTGTTGCGCCCGCAAATCTCCCGGCGACGCTTCGGGCAATAAGGTCCGGCCGGTCGAACGGAGAGCGGGCCGGCTGTCCAGGACCTCCTTGATGCGTACCAGCGACGCGGCGCCGCGCTGGATGAGGGAGATGACCCACCCCATGGCCATCATGGGCCACGTCAAGAGCATCAGGTAGTTGGTAAAGGCGACGAAATCCCCCGGGCTGATGCGCGCGAGAATCGTGTCCTTTCCCCCAAAATAGAGGACGATGACCATGCTCAGGTTCACGAGAAGCATGAGGACGGGAAAGAAGATCCCCCGCACCTTCGCCAGGGCGAGGTTTTCCTCGAGGAGCCTTTTTCCTTCCTCTTCCACCTTTCGCCCCTGGAACGCCTCGGCGCGGGCGGCCCGGATGACCCGGATGCCGCTGATCCCCTCGCGGACCGTCTCCGTCAAGGTGGAAAACTGCCTCTGGACCCGCTGGGCCCGGGCATGAATCTTCCGGCTGATGAGCGCCGTCGTCAGGGCGAGAAACGGCATGGGGATCAGGACGTAGAGGGTCAGGGAACGGCTTATCCAGACCATGAAGACGAGGGTCGCTGACCCCATCACGAAGGCGTCCATCATCCCCACCATCCCGAAACCCACCGCCATCCGCACCATCCTAAGGTCGTTGACCATCCGGGCCATGAGGTCCCCGGAGGAATGGCGCATGAAGAAGTCTTCCGACATGGCAAGGATGTGCTGGAAGAGGCGGTTCCGGAGCCTCTCCTCGATCCGCCGGGTAGGGGTCATGAGGGAAACCCGCCAAAGGTAGCGGAACCCTCCGATCCCGAGGGCCAAAAGGAGAATCCACCCGGCATAGTCGAGAAATCCACCCGGGGTCGCCCGCCCCTCCGTCAGGTCGTCCACGGCCCACTTGATGATGAGGGGAATACAGAGCTGGAGGGAATCCACCACGGCCAGGGAAAAGATCCCCAGAAAGAGCCACGCCTTGTATTGCCGAAGATACGGGACGAGGAGCGTAAACGACCGGAGCCCTTCTCCTTTTCTCGCTCGATTTTTTTCGCTTTCGCCCAAGAAACCTCCCCGTCACCATGCCCGCCCTCAATCAGGAATCCCTGAACCTCGCGAAGCGCGGACTGTCCTTATCTCTACACGGAAACGGGGGCGAAATCCATACCTTTCAAGGAAACGGGGACTTGAGGACCCAAGCACGCGCTTTACGCCGGACGTCCCCCTTCCGCCAGGTCAAAAAAGAGACCCGCCATCACCCGGAGGCCCTCCCGGACGATAGGAACGCGGAGGTGCTCATTGGGGGCATGCTGGCCGCAGCCGGCGTAGGAATGGGGAACCCAAAGGGTGTGAAGGCCGAGGATCTCCGCGAAGGCCTCGTTGGGGATACTTCCCCCCAGGTTGGGAAGAAAATCGGGCGGAGTTCCGGTAGTCCGCTTGAGGGAGTTCATGGCCCACCGCACCCAGGGGTCATCCGGGTCCATCCGGGTGGCGGCATAGAGGCTTTCACGGACGGGCCGAACCTCCACGGCATCCAACCCCTTCTCCTTGAGGCGCCGGCGAACGGCCGGGAGGAAGGCCTCCGGATCGCATCCCTTCACGTAACGAATGTGGCACCGGGCCCAAGCCTCGGCGGGGATGGCGTGGACGGGATTCTCCGGGTTCCCGCACGAGAGGGCCAGAACCTCCAGGGTATTCCAGCCATAGACTTTCTCTTCCGGGGTCAATCCCGGTTCTCCCCACCAGGTATCGATGGGGGGGGCCGTGTTCTCGGGAAGCGACAGCCTGCCTATGGCCTCCCGGACATTTTCCGGGATCCCGCCGGGCTTGAGAGCGTCCACGAGGATCCGCCCCTTCCCATCCACCAGGGCCGCGATGGCGTTGGCGAGGATGATCCCTGGATTGGCCAACAAACCGCCCCAGTTGCCGGAATGGTGCGCCCCCTCTCGAAGCTTCACGATGAGGTCGAAGTTGAAGACGCCCCGGCTGCCGCCGTAGAGGGTCACCCTGTCCGGATTCACCCGAGGGCCGTCCGATGCGATGAGGACGTCCGCCGAGAGAAACGCCCTCTCCCGCTCGCAAACCTCGCGAAGCCCCGGAGATCCCATCTCCTCTCCCGTCTCCAGCAGGAAGACAGCGTTGAATCCCAGCGCGCCTCGGGTCTCCAGGAGACAATCCAAGGCCGCCAGGTTGATGGAGAACTGACCTTTGTTGTCCGCCGCGCCGCGCCCGTACCATCGGCCGCCCCGGGCCGTCAGCCGCCAGGGTGAAAGCCCCGCATCCCACTGACCTTTCATGCCCCAAACGGTATCCCCGTGGCCGTAGAGCAGGACCGTGGGGAGGTTTTCATCCTCGACACGGCGACCCGCGAGAAATGGGAGACGGGACATCACGGGGTTTTCCAGGACCCGGCACCTAAACCCCAGGGACGCAAGCGAGGACATCATCTCCTCGGCCAGGAAACGCCTGATATCCTCCGCCCGCGCCGGGTTCTGGCTTTCCGTTGGGTAGGCCACCCGCCGGGCGAGGTCCAAGAAAAACCGCCCGTCATCGAGCCTCTTTTCCGCACATCGAATGGCATCGTTTCGGGTCATAGGTGCCTTCCTTTCACGCCGGTCCAGGAAAGTGGCACGCCACCCGGCGGCCGCCGTCCTCCCGGGCCTCGGGGCGCTGTGACCGGCAGATTTCTTGCGCCCTGGGGCAACGGGGATGGAAGCTGCATCCCGGGGGCATGCGGATGGGGTTAGGATATTCCGCGTCGAGGCTGACCTTGGGAAGTCCCTTCCGGGGATCCGGCGTGAGGACCGAGGCCAGGAGGGTTTGCGTGTAGGGATGGAGGGGATGCCGGAAGATCTCCGCCGCCGGCCCGCTCTCTACGATCCGCCCCAGGTACATGACCGCCACCGACGTGGCCAGGTGTTCCACGACGGCGAGATCGTGACTGATGAGGATATAGGTCACCCCCATCGCCTCCCGCATGTCGATGAGGAGGTTCAGGATCTGTGCCTGCACCGAGACATCGAGGGCCGAGGTGGGCTCATCGCACAAAACGATCCTGGGCCGCATGATGAGGGCCCGGGCCACGGCCACCCGCTGGCGCTGTCCTCCGGAAAGCTGGTTCGGGTAGTTGTGCCGGAGTCGGGGAGGCAGCCCCACCAGGTTCATGATCTCCCGAACCTTCTCGTCCCATTCCCCGCGGTTCCCCATCCCGAGGGCCCGCAGCGGCAGGGAGATGATGGCCCCGATGCTCTTCCGGGGGTTCAGGGAGGCGTAAGGATCCTGGAATATGGGCTGCACCCGGCGGGCGATCTCCCGATGACCCATTTTTCGGACGGAACGCCCCTCGAGGAAGATATTCCCGCGCGTGAGCGCCTCCAGGCCCAGGATAAGTTTCGCCATGGTGGTCTTGCCGCAGCCCGATTCCCCCACGAGCCCCAGGACCTCTCCCTCTCCCACCCTGAATGAAACGTCGCTGACAGCGTGGAGGTCAAGTCCTCCTCGGAACATCCCCGCGCTGACGCGGTAAACCTTCGCGGCGTTTTCGACGCGGAGGATCCCGGCGTTCATGCCGCCGCCTTTTCCGGGTTTTCTTCAGGCTGCAAGATGCACCGGTAGGATCTCCCAGGCGTCAGCCGGACCTCCTCGATTCCCTCCCCGGCGCACGCCGGTCTGGCATGAGGACACCGGTTGCGGAAGAGGCATCCTCGCAGGTCGCCGATGGGTGTGGGCACGATTCCCGGAATCGTGTCCAGCTTCTGGCCGGGCCGCGTCTTCCCGGGGATGGGGATGCACCGCATCAATCCCCGCGTGTAGGGGTGAAGGGGTCGGGTAAAAACCTCCGCGACGGTGCCGGTTTCCACCACCTGTCCGCAATACATCACGGCCAGACGATCCGCCGTCCGGGCCACTACTCCGAGGTCGTGCGTGATAAGGATCATTCCCGTCTCGTACTCCTTCTGGACGGAAACGAGCAGGCTCAGGATCTGGGCCTGGATAGTCACGTCGAGGGCCGTGGTGGGCTCGTCCGCAATGATGAGGCTCGGACCGCACATGAGGCTCATGGCGATCATGACCCGCTGGCGCAGCCCCCCGGAAAGCTGGTGGGGATACTGTTTCAGGCGGGAAGCCGCCGCCGTGATACCCACCTTCTCCAGGAGAAAGACGGCCCTCTCGCGGGCTTCGCGCCGGCTCACCCGGCGATGTTCCAAGAGTACCTCCTCCAACTGGTCCCCGATGGTGTAACAGGGGTCGAGGGAGGTCATGGGTTCCTGGAAGATCATGGTCATCCGGGCGCCGCGGATCGCCGTCATCCGCCTTTCGTGCGCGTGGGTGATGTCCTCTCCCTCGAAGAGAATCCGTTCGGCGGACCGCGTCGCGCTGCGGGGCAACAGTCCCATCACGGCCAGGGCGGTCATGGTCTTGCCGCACCCTGATTCGCCCACCAGGCTGAAGGTCTCCCCCTTCTCCACGTGAAAACTCACGTCCTGGACAGCGTGCAGGACGCCCGCGGGAAGGGAGAGATCAACGCGCAGTCCCTCCACCTCGAGAAGCGCGGTCACGCCTGTCCCTCCGGGGCCGTCACGTCCCTGAGCCCGTCGCCCAGGAGGTTCATCCCCAACACGAGGATGAAGAGGGCCACCCCGGGAACGGTAATCAGGTAGGGCTGAAAAAGCATGTATTCCTTCCCTTCGGAGATCATTAATCCCCAGGAAGGAGTGGGCGGTTGAACCCCCATTCCCAGGAAGGAGAGGGCCGCCTCGAGGAGGATGGCACGCCCGATCTCCAAGGTGGCGATGACCATCAGGTTGTTGAACAGGTTGGGCAGGATCTCCCGGAACATGATGCGAAGCGTGGAGCATCCCGCCGCCCGCGCCGCGTCCACGTAGTCCATGGAACAGACCTGCTGGGTGCTGGTCCTGAGAACGACGGCGAAACGGTCCCAGATGAGGCATCCCAAGACCAGGATGACCACCTGCATGGATCCCCCGATGAGGGCCACCACGGCCACCGCCACGAGAACGGCGGGCAGGGCGAGACGCACCGTGATGATAAATCCCACGAGCATGTCCACCTTCCCCCCGAAATACCCCGCCGACATGCCCAGGAGGGTTCCTATCACCATGGCGATGAGCATGCAGGAAAACCCGATGAGAAGGGAAACCCGGCTTCCGTAAACCAGGCGGCTCAGGTAGTCCCTACCCAGATTGTCGGTGCCAAGTGGGTGTTTCCATGTCCCCTTGGCATCCCAGACGGGGGGAACAAGCCGGTGCGAGAGATGCTGGGTGTATGGGTTGTAGGAGGTAAGCATGGGGGCAAAGACGGCCATCAGAAAGATGGCGAGAACGAAAACGGCCCCAAAGATGAATCCTTTGTGGTGCCGCATGCGCATGCGCATCACCTGGCCCGGCGTGGGAAAAACCACCTGCCGTCCCAGTCCTTCGTCCGGTGCCACGGCGCCGTTTGGGCCCGGGTGTGTCGCCGCGTCGCTCATCGCACCCGGATCCTCGGATCAAGAAAGGCGTTCAAAAGGTCGCCGAGGAAGGTCAAGACCACGTAAATCATGGACAGAAGCAGGATGATGGCCTGGACTACAGGTAGGTCCGACCGGCCGATGGAGACCCAGGCCAGGTAGCCAATGCCGTGCAGGGCAAACACCGACTCAATGACGATGGATCCCCCCAGCATGAACCCGAGCTGCACCGCCGCCAGGGCTACCACGGGAATGATGGCGTTCCTGAGGGCGTGCTTGTAGAGGATCTTCCCCCAACGCAGGCCCTTGGCCCGGGCGGTCCGGATGTGGTCGGAACTCAGGACCTCGAGCATGCCGGAACGGATCAGCCGCATGAAAGCCGGCGTTGCATAGTATCCCAGGGCGATGGTCGGCATGACGTAGTGGGCCGGCGACCCGCTCCCCGAGATGGGAAGCCATCGAAGGGTCACGCCGAAGAAGATGATCATGATCAGGCCGAACCAGAAGGAAGGCATGGCCTGACCCATCACGGAAATAGTGAGGGCCACCCGGTCTATCCAGGTGTTGGGCCGTATGGACGCCAGCACCCCCAGGGGAATCGAAACGAAGAGAGCGAAGAGAAGGGCGGAGACGCCCAAGGTCATGGTCACACCGATGCGTTCCCTGATCATCTTGAGGACAGGCTCGTTGAAATAGGGGGACTCCCCCAGGTCACCCTGGAGGGCCTTCTTTGCCCAATCGACGTACTGGATAATCAGGGGGCGGTCGAACCCGTAGTGGTGCCGGACATACTCGATCTCCTGCTGGGTGGCCCCCTCCCCGGCCAGGGCGATGGCGGGATCTCCCGAAACCCGGATCAGCATGAAGCTCACCAGGGAAACGACCAGGATGACGAAGAAGGTTACGACGAGTCGTTTGAGCGTGTACTGGAGCATGTCTCGTCCAATGATTCCATCAGAAAAGAGGGCCGCGGCAACGGGAAACGCCGCGACCCTCCGCGAACCGGCCTATTTCCACCTGGCCTGGTAGAATCTGGGGACGGCGTCCGGATACGGCGTGAAATCGAGATCCTTCGTGAAACAGTTATTGGAGACGTAGGTAAACAGGGGCGCCCAGTAGGCTTGCGCGGCGATGCGCTGGAGGGCCTTCCGGTAGGCCTCTTTCCGGACCTTGGGATCGATGCTCGTATCCCCCTTGAGCAGCAGGTCCCGCACCACCGGGTCCCGGGCCAGGTCGTCTTCCTGGAACTCGAAAAAGTTGCTGGTGATCGCCGAGACGTCGTTGATGGAGTAGGACCCCCAGGTCAGGAAGGCGAACTGGACCTTGCCGCCCCGGAGTTTTTCCCGCAGCGCGGAATACTTCATCATGACCAGCTTGGCCTTGATCCCGACGGCCGCCAGGTCACCCACGATGGCCGCGGCGAAATCCCGGTTCCGGTAGCCATAGAGGGTCGTGGTAAACCCGTCGGGATACCCGGCCTCGGCCAGGAGCTTCCTCGCCTTGGCGGGGTTGTATTCGTATTTCACAACGTCCTGGGTGCAGCCGAACTGGCTGGGAAAACAGGCCGAGTAGACGGGTTTAGACTGCCCCCCCACCAGGTTCTTGGCAATGGCCTCCCGGTTGACGGCATAGTTGACCGCCTGACGCACCTTCAATTTCGTGAAAGGATCGTTCTTCATCCCGTGTTTCAGGGTCACGCCGGCCGCGTCCATGGTGAGATAACCAATCCGCATGGTCTCCGCCGCGATCACCTTGATGTTGGGCATAGCCGCCAGTTTCTTCGCCTGGTCGGGCGGCACCATCCAAATCCAGTCGAGCCCGCCGGTCATCAGTTCCGCCACCTGCGTATTCTTCTCCGGCAGCGTCCGCCAGACGATCTTGCCGATGTGGGGCTGTCCCTTGGGGCTGTCCTTGAAGTAGTCCGGATTCTTGACCAGGACGATCCGTTTCCCCGGCTCCACCTCCGCCACTTTGTAGGGGCCCGTCCCGATGGGCTTGAGTCCGAACTTCTTGGGACCCACCTTAGCGTAGTAATGCTTTGGATAAATGGGGTTTGCCCCGGACAGAAACTCGAGCGCCGCCGGGAAGGGGGTCTTGAGGAGGATCTTTACCTTGTAGGGCCCTTCCTTGACCACCTTCTTGATCCAGTTTGAATAACGCTGGGTCTTGACCTTGTTGGCGGGATTGGCGGCGAAATTCAGCGTATAGACCACGTCGTCCGCCGTCATCTCAGTGCCGTCGTGGAACTTGACACCTTTTCGCAGGGTTACTTCGAGGGTCAGGTTGTCGACCCACCGGTAAGACTTGGCAAGCAACGGCTTGTATTCGAACGTCTTGGGATCCCGCCAAAGGAGATTATCGAAGACGTGCCGGGCGAAGACAATTCCCTCCCGGGCCGTGTTGAAATAGCGGTCCAGGGTTTCCAGTTCCTTCGTAAAGGCGATGTTCAGGGTATCATCCTTCTTTCCCGCCTGGACGGGAGCCGCCACGAAAACGACCGTGATGACCGTTGCCACCACTCCCATCAAAACCTTGCGCCAACCCTTTCTCATTTCTTCCACCTTTCCTTTCAAATTAGATAATTACACCCTATAGCGGGAAACGGCCCTTTCCATTTTCCTTGTATTCTTGGTCTTTTCCCGACTTTCCTGTATACTTTCTATTTATAGAAAAGCGGAAGGGGGATGTCAAGGATGGACGGGATCAATGAAAAGACAAATATGAATTCCGGAGACGACGAATTCTTCCGCTGGCTGGTGGAAACGCGGAGGGACTTTCATCGCCACCCCGAGCTCTCCATGCTGGAGAAAAGAACCACCCAACGCATCGCCGAATACCTGGAGGCATTTGGCTGGGAGGTGACTACTTTTGAGGACATGCCCGGCGTGCTGGGCCTTCTGAGGGGAAAGGAACCGGGGCCCACGCTGGCCCTGCGCGCGGACATGGATGCCCTTCCTCTGGAGGAGCAAACGGGGGCCGATTACGCCTCGGAGGTGCCCGGCGTCATGCACGCCTGCGGGCACGACGCCCACGCGACCATCCTCCTGGGTGTGGCAAAGAAACTGGCGGAAAGCGACGTCATGAACCACGCCGGTGGCGCGGTCAGGCTCATCTTCCAGCCGGCGGAGGAAACCCTCCAGGGAGCGCGGCGCCTCATCGCGCGGGGCGCCCTACAATCCCCGCCCGTGGACCGTATCTACGCCCTGCACCTCGGTCCCCACATCCCCGCCGGCAAGATCGGCCTCTACGGGTCGCTGGCCTACGCCGCCACCGACACCTTCGGACTCACTTTGACAGGCCGGGGCACGCACGGCGCCCGCCCGGACGAGGGAAGGGACCCCATCACGGCGGGGGCTTACTTCATCACCGCCGTCCAGACCATCGTGAGCCGGAACGTGAAACCCCTCCATTCCGCCGTCGTCTCCGTCGGCAGGCTCCAGGCGGGCCGGGCCCCCAACATCATTCCCGAATCCCTCACCCTCGAGGGAACCCTCCGGGCCCTCAATCCCGACGTCCGGGAAACCCTTGTGAACCGGCTCAAGGAGATGGCGGAGGGAATCGCCGGCGCCTTCCAAGTGACTCCCACCTTCGAGCTCCACTCTGGCTGTCCCCCCATAAAGAACGACCCCGATGCGGCTAATCTGCTTCGCAGTGCCGCTGAAAAGGCCTTTGGAAAGGAAAACATCATCGAGGAGCCGCCGACCATGGGCGGCGAGGACTTCGCCTTCTACGGGGAAAAGTGCCCCGCCGCCATCGCCCGCCTCGGCTGCGGAAACCCGGAAAAGGGCCTGACCCATCCCCTCCACTCCCCCCGGTTCGACCTGGATGAACGTGCTCTGTTATACGGTGTAAACCTTTTTCTCAAGCTCATCCGGGACTTTTTCCAACCGGCATAGCGCGGATCTCCCAGTGCACGGTATCACTGTCGGACCGGAAAAATTTTTCTTGACATTCGTTTTTAGATAGGATATATTCTTAATTATGAAAAAGGACAACAAGCCTGCCGCGTCACCCCGCGAGGTCTTCAAGAGAATCGGCCTGCGGGCGACGCCCCAACGGCTCGAGATATACGAGATCCTGAACGAGATCGACGGTCACCCCGCCTCCGAAGACATCTATGAACGGGTCAGGAAACGCTTTCCCAGCATCTCCTTCGATACGGTCTACCGGACCCTCTCCCAGTTCGAGAAACACGGCCTGATAAAAAAGGTCCACCACCTGGCCGACAAGACCCGCTACGACACGAACATGATGCACCACCATCACTTCGTCTGCGTCCGGTGCAAGAAAATCATCGATTTCACCTGGGAAGAACTAGACCGTGTTCCCATGCCGGAAGGGGTTTCCCAGTGGGGAAGCGTGGAAGACCGATACGTGGAGCTGCGAGGCATTTGCCGGGACTGCTTGAAAGAGGGGAAAGAATAAACCATTTTTTTTTGGCAAAAAATAAGAATAATTCTTATATAATATAATTTCGAAATATGGGAGGAACATGGATCGATTTCTATTTATGCTATATTCACATATGAAGTATAGACTATAAGTAAACGAAAGGCTTGGAAAACGCTTTAAACCCTAAACCCGAACGTAAAAGGAGGATGGAAATGGACAAAAACCGCAAACACGAAAAGGACGCCCGTTCTTACAGGCACACGACCCTGGGAGGAAACCTGATCCGCGAGTGGTGGCCGAACCAGTTGAACCTCAAGATCCTGCACCAGAATCCGCCCCTCATCAAACCGATGGACGCGGATTATAACTACGCGGAGGAATTCAAGAAGCTCGATCTCGAGGCCCTGAAGAAGGATCTCTTCGCGCTCATGACCGATTCGAAGGAATGGTGGCCCGCCGATTACGGCAACTACGGCCCGCTTTTCATTCGCATGGCCTGGCACAGCGCGGGCACCTACCGCATCTTGGACGGCCGCGGCGGCGCGTCGAGCGGCGGCCAGCGCCTCGCGCCACTCAACAGCTGGCCTGACAACGTCAACCTGGACAAGGCGCGCCGTCTGCTGTGGCCCATCAAGAAGAAATACGGCAACAAGATTTCGTGGGCCGACCTGATGATCTTCGCCGGCAACTGCGCCCTCGAGCGGATGGGATTTACCCCCTTCGGTTTCGGCGGCGGGCGGGTGGATATCTTTGAACCCGAGGAAGACATCGACTGGGGACCCGAGAGCGAGTGGCTGGGAGACAAGCGTCATACCGGCGACAGGGAACTGGAGAATCCCCTCGCGGCGACGCAGATGGGGCTTATCTACGTGAACCCGGAGGGACCGAACGGGGAACCGAACGTGCTCGCGGCCGCCCGCGACATCCGGCAAGCCTTCCGGCGCATGGGCATGAACGACGAGGAAACGGTCGCCCTCATTGCAGGGGGACACACCTTCGGCAAGACCCACGGGGCCGCCGATCCCGATAAATACGTGGGCCCCGAACCGGAGGCCGCGCCCATGGAGGAACAGGGCCTCGGCTGGAAGAACAGCTTCGGGACAGGAAAGGGCCCCGACACCATCAGTAGCGGGCTGGAGGGGGCATGGACCCCAACCCCGACCCGGTGGGACCACAGCTTCCTCGAAATCCTGTTCAAGTACGACTGGAACCTGGAAAAGAGTCCCGCCGGGGCCTGGCAATGGGTGGCGACCGACCCGGAGGCGGCCCGCCTCGTGCCGGACGCCCACGATCCCTCCAAGCGTCACGCCCCCATCATGTTCACCACGGACCTGGCGCTCAGGATGGACCCGGCCTACGGGCCCATCGCGCGGAGGTTCCGGGACAACCCGGAGGAATTCACCGACGCCTTCGCCCGGGCGTGGTTCAAGCTGACGCACCGGGACATGGGACCGAAATCCAGGTATCTCGGACCGGAGGTGCCGGAAGAGGACCTCATCTGGCAGGACCCACTGCCCCCGGTGGATTATGAATGTATCGGCGCGGAGGAGATCGCCGTCCTCAAGGCCAAGCTCCTCGCGTCCGGGCTTACCATCGCGGAACTGGTCTACACCGCTTGGTCCTCGGCATCCACCTTTCGCGGCTCGGACAAGCGCGGGGGGGCCAACGGGGCGCGGATCCGCCTGGCGCCGCAGAAGGACTGGGAGGTCAATGAGCCGGAGCGTCTGGCGAAGGTTCTGCGGGTTCTGGAAGGGATTCAAGAGGCATTCAACGCCTCCGCTAAAGGCGGCAAGAAGGTTTCCCTCGCCGATCTCATCGTCTTGGGCGGCTGTGCCGCCATCGAGCAGGCCGCGAAGAACGCCGGGATCACCCTCGAGGTTCCCTTCACGGCGGGCCGGGTGGACGCCACCCAGGAACAGACCGACGTGAGGGCCTTTGCCGTGCTGGAACCGGTTGGGGACGGGTTTCGCAACTACCTCAAACCAGGCAGCAATCTCCGCGCGGAGGCACTGCTCCTGGACAAGGCCCAGCTCTTGACCCTCACCGCGCCGGAGATGACGGTCCTCGTCGGCGGGATGCGGGTGCTCGGGGCAAACCACGGGCAGACCAAACACGGCGTCTTCACCGACCGGCCCGGGACACTCAGCAACGATTTCTTCGTGAACCTGCTCGACATGGACACGGCATGGACGGCCGTCTCCGATAACCTCTTCGAGGGGCGCGACCGCGCGACAGGCGCGCTCATGTGGACCGGCACCCGCGCGGACCTGGTCTTCGGGTCCAACTCCCAGCTTCGTGCCCTGTCGGAATTCTACGCGCAGGACGACAACCGGGAGAAGTTCGCGCGGGACTTCGCGGCGGCCTGGGTCAAGGTCATGAACCTCGACCGTTTCGACGTCACCTGGTGGTAGCGGATCGCCAGAAATGAAATGACCGGCGGGTAAGATAGGACTTCAGGCGCCATGACTTCCCTGCATTTTCGAGGATTACCGCCCCGTCGCGGCGCAGGTCGAAATCCCCGGCGCCTGTCCTCCGTCTCGCGTGCCTGGGATACATGCCGGGGTAACGCACGATGACGGCCGGGGTCTCCTCCCCGGCCACCTCCGGCCCCTTCGATGTGGTCAGCAGGAGATCCGGGCGGCCCTGCGGCCTGCCCCTCTCTCCCCTTCCTCCGGGCGGCCGGATCAGGACGCGAAGTCCTTCGAAAGTTAATCGAACCGTTTGGAATCTTCTTCTCCGGGACGGCCCGGCGCCCTCTTTAGGCGAGAGATATTCGAACCTCATCCCGTTAAGCGCCAGCGGTCGGGGAACCGTTACCCGCGTGATGTGTGAATCCTTCGAGGGACACACCGTCTCCAGACCATAGAGGGCCGAGCGGGTTCCCACGAGATATGCCGGGTGCCGGTAGGAGAGGATCTCCGCGGCGGCCCGGAGGTTGACGGGAGAGCTGTTGGCAACTACCAAGGCATCGAGGGCACCGATTCTCCGGTTCAGAAGGTAGGGAAGAAGAACCCACCGGGCGTCGTCCTGGAAGGTGCCGTCCCCCATGCCGTTGCAAATCAGAACGGCATGCCCGTTTTTCCAGGTTGCCGCCACATAGACCCCTTTTTTGACGCTGAAAACCGTGACCGTCGGCCTCCGGAAGGCACGCGGCACCCAAAAGGAAACGATAAGAAGCCCCGCGCACCCCGCCGCCAGTGCCCATGTACGCTTTCGCGCTTCATTGTCTTTTGCCTTGATGGCCAGGACCGTGAGAACGAAGGCGACATAGTAAAAAACGATCTCGTACCACCGGGGGGGATAGACGTAGACCCTGGAATAAGAAAATCCGGCGAGGAACCGGAAGACGTCAACGAGCCCCTCAATGAGAAACCCGTCGATGCGCAGCAGCAAGGTGGCGAGAAGGGTGGAAAAGGGGTAGAGAATCAGGCTTATCAGGCCCACGGGAAGCATGACTAGGGCCACGTAGGAAATCCCGAAGAGATTGGCCAGAAGCGCCATTGGACTGGCCCGGTGGAAGTGATACGCGGCGATGGGAAAGGTGGCCGCCATGGCCAGGAGTGTAATCACGAGGGTTGCCCCCACCCAGAGACCGGCCTTTCCAAGCGGGCCCCGTTCCGTCCGTCCTGTCTCCGGCGCGTGGTCACGGCTCACGCCCAGAATAATCCCCGCCACCGCCGCGAAGGTCAGTTGAAACGAAACGAAAAAGACCGCCTGGGGCTGGAAGAAGAGAATCACGAGGGCGGCGAGCAGGAGGATGTCCGCGAGACGGGAGGTCCTGCGAAAGAAGAGGACGGCGAGGAAGGCCGCGGCCATGATGAAGGCGCGCACCGTGGAGACCCTCCCTCCCGTCAGCACGAGGTAAAAGAGGAGAAAAACAAACGTCAGGATTGCCGTAATCCGCTGGACATCCATGTAGAGGAAGACGCGGGGGAACAAGGCAAGCAGGCGGCGGATGATGATAAAGAGGAGGATGGAAACGATGCCCAGGTGAAGCCCCGAGATGGCGATGAGGTGCGCGGCGCCGCACCGGATGAAGACGTCCCGTATGGACGGCGGGACCTGTCCCCGGTACCCGATGAGGAAGGCGGAGGCCAGGGCGTTGTAGGGAGCGGGGATGGCGGCGGTGATCCAGCGGTTCAGGTGCTGCCGGAGGCGATCGACGGCCCCCCGCCAGGAAACCCTTCTACCCGTGTCCAGAACGACAAACCGTGAAAAGCCGCTAAGCCGCGCCGTTGCGTAGATGCGCCGCAGGGCGAGGAACCGGCGGTAGTCGAAGGAAAAGGGATTTCCGGGCGGCCGGGGACGCGAAACGGCGCTCACGAACCGGACCGTGTCTCCCACGAAGACGGTCCGCGTGTAGGGACCGTAAACAGACACGCGCAGCTTCCCGCAGGCGGGGATCCGGCGCTGGTCGTGGGTAAAAAGGGCGCGCACATCCACCGTGACCTGCGACTTGGTCAGGCCCGGGTCGAAGGGCGGCAGGATCTTCCCCTCGATGATCCACCGGGACCGCCCGGCGAAGTTCGCCACGTGGTTCTTCGGCAGGGTCGGGTGAAGGAGGGCGTAAACGGAGAAAAAGGAAACGGCGAAACACCCGGCGACGGCGATAATCGCCTTAAGCGGAAGTCCTATCCATCGGCGCAAAAACCCCGCAGTTAGAAGCGTAAAGAAGACGAGAGAAACGGCCGTGGCGGCAACCGGGTCTACCATGCCCCCCGCCGCCGCGCCCCCCGCGAGGGCAGCCACGAAGGGCACCAAGGGGAGGGAAAAGAATCTACGCGGATTCCGTGTCATCTACGGGAATGATGGTCCGCCGCTCAGACGGAATCAGGGGCTTTTGAACCTCCGCCTCCATTCTCCGCAGTTGCTGCCGCACGCCGCGGACGAGCTCCTCCACGAACCGGTTCATCTCCTCCTGCATCAGTTCCATCTTTCTTCGCATCTCGTAAATCACCTCGGCCCCTGCCAGGTTCACGCCGAGGTCCTCCCGCAGCCGCCGGAGCACCAGCAATTTTTCGATATCCTCCCGCGTATAGCGTCGGACGCCGCTCTCCGTCACGAGGGGTTCCAGGAAGCCTTCGCGCTCGTAGTAACGGAGGGTGGAGGGGCTGATGCCCAGTTCCCTCGCCACGAACCCAATGGTGTAGGTCTCCTCCATCTTCCGATTCACCTTTCCCGCCATCATCCTCGCACCTTCGGCAAGAGCGTTGAAAGTTCCTCGAAAAGCTTCTTCGCCCGGTCATTCACCTTCTTGGGAATCACAACCTCCACCTCCACGTACTGGTCACCCTTCTTGCTCCCCTTGAGGGGCTTGACCCCCTTTCCCGCCAGGCGGAATTTTTTTCCGTTGGGGGTGCCGGGGGGAATACGCATCTTCACCGTGCCGTCGATGGTCGGCACCTCGATCCTCGCCCCCAGGACCGCCTCGGGGATGGATATGGGAACCTTGCAGTAGAGATCCCCCCCCTTACGGGTGAAGACGGGGTGAGGTCGCAACTGTATCTCGATGTAGAGATCGCCCGAGGGTCCCCCGTTGAGGCCGGGTTCCCCCTTCCCCGCCAGGCGGATCTTCGAGCCGTTGTCCACCCCGGGGGGAATCCTGACGGAAATACGCTCCGCCTTCCGCCGGCGCCCCGTCCCGCCGCAGGCGGCGCAGGGCGTCGTGTTGACACGGCCCGTTCCTTGGCAGGTGGGGCAGGTCTGCTGGACGGGGATTCCAAGCCCCGTCATCTGGATGCGGCCGCTGCCGCCGCAGTCCGGGCAGGTTTCCCATTTCCCGGAAGGGCTGACGCCGGTCCCCCCGCAAACGGCGCAGGGCACCTCGTGGTCCAGGGAGATCTCCGTGCGCGTTCCCCGGATGGCGTCCATGAAATCGACCCACATCTTGTAATAGACGTCGCGCCCTTTCCGCGGCATCGGCCCGGCCCGATAGGCGGACTCGGCGCCGCCCCCGGACATCCCCTCGCCGAAGATGTCCCCGAAGATATCACTCAAATCCACGTGGGTGAAACCGGTTCGGAACCCCCGGCCGGAGGCCCCCGCGTGGAATCCCCCGGGACCCGCGCCCCGCTGCTTGAAGAAGTCGCTGAAATCGAAGGAATCCCGCGTGTCGTATTCCTCCCGCGCCTTCGGGTCGCTCAAGACCTCGTAGGCCTCGGAGATGTCTTTGAATTTCGCCTCGGCTTCCTTGTCGCCGGGGTTCACGTCCGGGTGATACTTCCGCGCCAGCTTCCTGAAGGCCTTCTTTATCTCGTCCTGCGAGGCGTCTTTCTTCACCCCGAGGATTTTATAGTAATCTTTTTTTGTCATAAAAAAACCTCGATGTCGATTTTTCCAACGGTCACCATCTAATTTAATGCCTCCCCCACCGGCCGTCAACCATCAGCCACGATGGTCGAACTATACTTGAATCGGCATCACCCGCTCCGTCTATCTCTGTGCACCATAGGATACAACTGTGAGGCAAGCATCCCCACCAGAATGAGGGCGCAGCCGAATAGGGCGCGGGGAGCAAGAACCTCTCCGAGGATAAGCCAACCACCCACCGCGGCGAAGACCGTCTCCAAACTCATGAGGATTGCCGCGTGGGCCGCCGGCGCCCTCTTCTGGGCCACTAATTGCAGGGTATAGGCAACGCCCACGGACAGGAAACCCCCATAGAGAATAGGAACCGCCGCGTTTCCAAGGCCGCTTACCGTGATGGACTCCAGAAAAAAGGCGACAAGCAGGCTTAATCCCCCGCAGACGCAATACTGAAGCACCGCGAGGCGGGTCGCGCCAATCCGTGGCGCCAGCCACCCAACAAACTGGACGTGCGCCGCCCAGAGAAAGGCTCCGAGCAGGACGAGAAAATCCCCCTTCGAAACGGTGAAACGGCTGGTCACACTCAGGAAATACATTCCCGCCGCCGCCAGAAAAGCGCCCGCCCAGGTGCCCGGGTGGGTTGTTTTGTCCCGCCATAAGAGCCCCAGGATCGGCACGATGACCACGTAAAGACCCGTGATAAACCCAGCCTTACCCGCCGTGGTATAGACCAGGCCCACCTGCTGGAGAGAGGCCCCGGTAAAGAGAATCAAACCCGCGAGAATACCTCCCAACAAGACTGTTTTCGATGCGAAGGGAATCTCAGGGGAGGTCTTCCGGCGGCTGCGCGCCAGGAAGGGAAGCAAGGGAAGGCATCCGAGAAAAAAACGGACGCCGTTGAAGGTAAAGGGCCCTACGTACTTCATCCCGACCCGCTGAGCAACAAACGCGAATCCCCAGATCATGGCGGTTATAAGCAATAGCAGGTCCGATTCCCAAGTCCGGGATTTATCCATGTTTCCTCCTGGGTATTTCATTCCACTCACGTAAATTTACCTGCATAGATGTTCAAAAAATTGGCCTGACAAATCGGACCAAACCGCGCCACTTTTAATAAAAATTCTAAAAGGTAGGCTTAGATTCCTTGATGAATACGTCCAAAAGGTTTCACTTTCATCTTCATCTTTATACCTTCCTCCTGACACCTTCCGCCAGTTATCTGCTTTTTGCGGATGATCATACCGTTTTTGGCAACCATCCTGATCCAGTTTTAAAATCCGTTTATGATATCAGTGATATTCGTTAACCCAAAATCATCCCCATGACATCGATAATCACCCGGGCGGCCAGAAGTGCCGTGATCCCCGCGGGGTCATACAGGGGATTGACCTCCACCACGTCCAGGCCCTTGATCCTGGCCTTTCGGGCGATTCCCCGGAGCAGGGCCGTGACCTGCCGGTACGAAAGTCCCCCCGGCTCGGGGGTTCCCGTTCCAGGGGCGACGGTGGGGTCGAAGACATCAATATCGAGGGAGAGGTAAACCTCTGCGCCCTCGGGGATGACCTCCAGGACCGGCCCGATCCCCTTTTCCTCCACCTGGAAAGCGGTGAACTGCCGCGCGCCGTGCCGGCGCGCCGTCTCCACGTCCGCCTTGTCGCTCAGCAGCCCTCGCAATCCTACCTGGACGATACCGGAAACCAGGCCGTTTTTCATCACCCGGCGCATGGCGCTCCCATGGGTATAAGGACTCTCGAAGGTGCTGTCGAAATCGGCGTGGGCGTCCAGGTGCACGAGGAAGACCGACGGGTGAGCCAAGCCCTTCAGGATGGGATACGTAATGCTGTGATCTCCGCCCAGGAAGACGGGGAACACCCCCTGCCGGAACAGTGTCCCCGCTGCCGCCTCGATGGCGGCGAGGTTGGCCTCTATCGCCGCGGGCTCTACCGGCACGTCTCCCCGGTCTTCTATCTTCAGCCCACTGAGAATCGTCTTGCCCAGCTCGATATCGTAAAGACCCTCCGCGACTGGATCGTAGGCATATTGCAGGGAGGCCTCACGGATCACCCGGGGGCCGAAACGGGTCCCGGGACGGTGACTGGCCCCAAAATCGGTGGGAATCCCCAGAACCACGGCCTGGGGAGCAACGTCTTCAAGATGCGCTGTCGCCCTCAGGAAGGAAACCAACCCCGCATAGGGCATGATCCCGGACATAATAGATGTCAGGTTTTTTCCGGTTTTTCCACGATCTTCGTGGCGCTGGCCGCCAGGGCGGATTCCACCAGGCGGACCAGGTCCTCTGCCGCCATGCCCATCCGGGCCATGATGGCGTCGGGCTTGCCCGATTCCCCGTAGGCGCGCACCCCCATCCGCATCAGGCGGACCGGACGGTCGATGCTGCACAGGGCGAGGGCAAGGGAGGCCCCGAGGCCCGTGTTCCTGTTGTGGTCTTCATAGGAAAACAGCAGGCCCGTCGTAGCCCCTTCCGCCACCTTCTCCATGTCCAGGTCAAGGGGGCAGGAAACGTTGAACACCTTGACCCGAATTCCCTTTGCCTTCAAAGTCTTCCAGGCCTGGAGGGCGCGGGGCACCATGGCGCCGTAACAGTAGATCGCTCCCTTGTCGCCGTCCCGCAGGCGATCGATTCGACCGTATTCGAAGACATAATCCTCCCCAAAGAAGGGCGCCCCCTCTTCCGTGGTCACGACAGGGGTCTTGGAACGCCCCATCCCCACGAAGACGTTCCCCGGTTCCGAGGCAATGGCGCGGATGACCCGGTCGGTCTGGTTGGGATCGGCCGGAACGATGACCTTAAAGGTAAAAAGATTCCGCAAGAGACCGAGGTAATCGATGCACTGATGGGTTTTCCCGTCCTCTCCCACGTCCAGGCCGTTGTGGGTGCAGACGAGTTTTAGATTGGCGTGGTTGATATCATTGAGGCGGTGCTGGTTGTAGGTCTCATCCACACCGAAGACCCCGAAATCGGAAAAGAAGGTCACAATGCCGTCGGCTGAGACCGCCCCGGCCGTGGTGGCCGTGCTGTGCTCCTGGACACCACTTTCGAAGAACTGCCCCGGCCGCACCTTGGCAAACCCATCCGTCTTGACAGACGAAGCCAGGTCACAGTCGAAGACAGCGAAAGGAACAGTCTTCGGATCGTTGGCCTCGGCCAGGTCGGCGAGGGCCGCTCCGTAGGCCGATCGGTTGTCCGTCTTGACATCCGGCGCATAGATCCTCGGAGTCCCCATCACGACCTTGGGCCAATTCACCTCCGGGAAGCTAATAGGTTCGAACTCGGCAGTCTCGCGCAGGTTCCTGTATTCTGTCAGGTCCGGCGACAATCCCAGTTCCCCCATGGCCTTCTCGAACTCCTCCGCCGAAAGGGCCTTACCGTGGTAGGTCGGGGTTCCCTCCATGAAAGAGACCCCCTTGCCGATAATGGTCCGCGCAAGAATGGCCACTGGCGTGCTTTCGTCCCACTGGGCTTCCACGATGGCCTCATAAAGGGCCCGGATATCGTGGCCGTCCACCTCCAGGACCCGCCAGCCGTCCGATTCGTAGTTCTCTCGCAATCGCTGGGGCATTACTTCTTCGGTGGCGCCGCTGATTTGTATCTTGTTTGTGTCGATAATGACGGTCAGGTTGTTCAGGCCAAACTTCTTGGCGAAACGGCGCGCCTCGGAAACCTGGCCCTTTTGCTGTTCACCGTCGCTCATGAGAACGAAGACATGGTTCGTCTCGATTCCCTTCAGACGCGACGAAAGGGCGAACCCGCACCCCGCGGACAATCCCTGGCCCAGGTTCCCCGTGCTCCATTCGACGCCGGGCACGCTCCGCTCGATATGCCCCTCGAAGGGACTTCCCGCCAGGCGGAATGTGGCCACCGCCTGCTTAAGGTCAAAAAAACCCAGCCGGCCCAGAACGGCATAGACGCCGGGCGAGGTGTGACCATGGCTCACGACGACACGATCCCTCGCCGGGTCCATCATCTGATTGTCCGGATTGATATTGGCCTGGGACCAGACCGTCACGTAGATATCCGCCGAGGACATGGAGCCCCCCGGATGGCCGCATCCAGCAAGGGTGGTCATGCGTAGGATATCCCCCCGCACTTGCCGCGCCATTTCGTTCAGATTGCTAAATTCCTCTTCGCTCAGCGCTTTTCGCGCGAATTTGCCCGTTAGCATATCTCAAGTTCCTTGTCTCGTGAATGTTTCGCCCGGTCGTAATCGCGGGCCCGGTACGGCTACGGCGTGTAAACGACGACGAGAAGTTCCGTGGTCACCGGCTTGGGATTGTTCAACTTATGAACCAGCGCGGAATTGAAATGGATGGACTGGCCCTCTTTCAAGGTCCAGGTGTTGTCGCCCACCGATATTTCCAGGTTCCCCTTCAGGACGTAGATGAATTCCTCGCCCTCGTGCTGGTATTCCACCATCTTGTGGGCCTGCTCCGGCTCGATGGTCACATGAAAGGCCTTCATGTGCTTGTTTCTGGCGTTGGGTGTCAAGGGCCGGTAGGCGTATTCCCGTGTCCGTTTCTCGTAACTTTCGACCTTCCGCTTCTCCGCGCTTTCCCGCTCCTCTTCGCTCAACAGGTCGCCGGAATCTATCTGGAGGGCCTTGGCGATCTTGATAATGGACGAAACGGGGGGGAGAATATCGCCCCGCTCGATCTCCCGAATAGTGTCAGGGGTTAAGCCGGACTCCGCGCCCAGTTCCTCGAAGGTCATCTTCCTCGACCGACGCATCTTCTTAATCTTGGACCCGATATTGATCCCTTTGTCGCTTGCCACGCGCGCCTCCTTTCAGATTTCTTGCCGATGAACCTAACAAAGTCCCCGGACTTTGTCAATTAACTCGCGGGAAAAGCGCGTCTGGCTGTTGAGACGGATAATGGAATTAAAGGCCCAAGTAAGCCTTTTTGAGGTAGGGATCCTTCAAGAGGTCCAGGCCGGTTCCATGGAGTGTGATTCGCCCGTTTTCCAGGGCGTAAGCCCGGTCGGAAAATTCGAGGGCCCTGACCACGTTCTGCTCCACGAGAAGGATGGTTACGTCTTCACCCTTGATCCTCTCAAGCACTTGGAAGGTCTTGGCCACGAGCAGGGGGGCGAGCCCCAGGGAGGGTTCATCGATCATCAAAAGGGTCGGCTCCGCCATCAGGCCCCGGGCGATGGCCAGCATCTGCTGCTCCCCGCCGCTCAGGGACCCGGCCGCCTGTCCCTTGTGTTCCGCCAAAACGGGAAATATCGCATACACCTCGTCTAACTTCTTTTTCAGATTCCCTTCGGTCCTCCGCGTGTAGGCCCCGATCTCCAGGTTCTCCTGGACGGTTAGCAGGGGAAAAATCCGCCGTCCTTCCGGGACATGAATCAATCCCTTCGCCGCGATTTCGAAGGCGGGCAGACCAAGCAACTCCTCGGAATTGAATCGAATCGAACCGGATGCCTTTTTCAACAATCCCGAAAGGGCGCGAAGGAGGGTGCTCTTTCCCGCCGCGTTCGCCCCCACGATGGTTGCGACCTCTCCTTTCTTCACCTCCAGGGAAACATCGCGCAGGACCTGGACATCTCCATAGAAAACATTGAGTTTTTCAATTTTAAGGAGCGACATAGTCCTCTCCAAGATACGCCTCGAGAACCTTCGGGTCTTCGGCAACGTCGCAGGGTGACCCCACGCATATCTGTTCCCCGTGGTCCAGGGCGATGATCCGGTGGGAAATCCCCATGATTACGGTCATGATATGCTCGATCACGAAAAGGGTGATCCCGCGTTGCGACAGTTTTTTCACCAGGGCAATCATTTCTTTCAATTCATTGGGATTGAGCCCGGCCATGACCTCGTCCAGGAGTAGCAAATCGGGAGACGTCGCCAGGGCCCGGGCGACCTCCAGCCGCTTCCTATCGGCGATCGTGAGACTCCGCCCCAGGAGATCCCTCTTCGGAGTCATCTCAACTAACTCGAGGATTTCTTCCGCCTTATTTTCCGCTTCCCGTATCCCCTTTTCCCGGCTCAGCGCCCCGATGACCACGTTCTTGAAGACCGTCAGGTTACTGAAGGGTTTCGTAATCTGGAAGGTCCGGCAAAGTCCCCTGCGGCAGATATCCTCCGGCGTAAGACGTGAGATGTTTTCACCCTGGAAAAAGATGTCCCCAGTCTTCGGGCGATAAAATCCACTGATGACGTTGAACAGGGTCGTTTTGCCCGCCCCGTTAGGTCCGATGAGGCCCACGATCTCCCCCTTGTGGATCTCGAAGGAGATGTCTTTCAGAACCGGATTGCCCCCGAACCACTTGCTCACGTTTCTTACTTCAAGCATTAGGTAATCCCGTTACCCCATTCATTTAAATATCCTTGACGAGGGGAAAAACCTTTCGCGCAGCATCCCGTAGATTCCTTTGGGCATGTAGAAGAGCACAAGAATGAGGATGCCCCCGTAGATGACCATGTGCAACCCTGGCAGGGCGGTCCCCAGCCTCGCCCTGAGAAAAATGGTGATGGGGATGAAAATCAGGGCTCCGACAAAGGGGCCAAACACGGTTCCTACCCCGCCCACGATGGCAAATAAGGCTACCTGCACGGCAATCTGTATCCGGATGACGCTGCTCGGGTCGATGTAGAGGAGGTACTGCGCGTAAAAGGAGCCGATCAGGGCGGAAAGGGCCGAACTGATAGCCATGGCGGCCAGCCGCACCCTCCCCGTCCGGACACCCAGGGCGCGCGCCGCGTCCTCGTTCTCCCTGAAGGCGACGAGGTAGTAGCCCAGCTTGGAGTTATCGATGAGATAGGTTATCAGCAGAACCGCGACGAGAAGACCTAGTCCCATGTAAACGTATCCCAACTTGGTGGCGAAAATCATTTTCGCGAAACCCGGGCGGATGGGAAGGGTCAGCCCCTCGGCGCCCTCCGTGAGCCCCCGCCAGTTCAGCGCGATGATGGAGGCCACCTGCCCGAAGGCGAGGGTCGCCAACGCGAAATAGTGGCTCCTTAGCCTGAAACATATCACGCCAAGAACAATTCCCAATGCCGATGCGATGGCCGCCCCCGCCCACATCCCGATCCAGGGGCTCACCCCCTGCCGGAGAAAGAGGAGGGTGGAGGTATACGCCCCGATCCCGAAGAATGCGTTGTGTCCCAGGGAAACCATCCCACCGTAACCGGAAATGATGTTCCAGGCTCCGGCGAAAGCCCCCCAGACGAAGATCAGGATGAAGCCGTCCAGGTAAAAATCGTTCTTCACGAACAGCGGCAGCAGGGCGAAAACGGCCATTCCCGCCAGCAGGATGATCCCGTCCCGCTTTCCGCCGCTACTCACCGATGGCCTCGATGCGTTCAAGTTCCTCTTCCCCCTTCTCACCGAACAGCCCGGAGGGCTTAAGCACCAAAACGGCGATGAAGACCAGGAAATAGACGGCCTGCTTGCTCTCGGGCCCGATGAAGAACCCCGAAAAGACCTCCACCACCCCGATGAAAAGACCCGCGACTACCGCGCCCACGATGCTCCCCATGCCCCCCAAAACCACCACCACGAACATAATCAGCACGAACTCGAATCCCACGAAGGGATGCACCGTGTAGATGGGAATCATCAGCGCCCCCGCGATCCCCACCAGCAGGATCCCCATGGCGAAACTTATCGTGTAGACCCGGTCGATATTGATTCCCATGAGCAGCGCCGTGGTGCGGTCCTGGGACGTGGCACGAATTACCTTCCCAAGGTAACTGAACCGCATAAAGAGGTAGAAGGCGATGGAAAGGGAAATCCCCAGGATGAACGCGATGAGCCGGGCCTTGTTGACGATAATTTCCTCCAGCCCCAGGCCGGAAAAGGGGCCCAGGATGATGGGACGACTCAGGTAAGAAAGGGAGACCGTCCTGAAGTCGGCGGACCAGAACAACAGTGCGAGGTTCTCGATGATGATGGAAAGCCCCACCGTCACGAATATCTGCGAGAGGATGGGCGCGCCGATGGTCTTCTTGATAAAGACCTTGTAGGTGAGGATGCCGATGATGAAAAAGAGGGGAACGCTGATGAGCATGGAGAGGTAGGGGTCGAGATGCGCCCAGTGAAACAGCCAGAAGGAGACATACATGGCCAGCATGAGAAACTCGCCGTGGGCGAAATTGACGATCTTCATCACCCCGAAGATCAAGGTCAGGCCGATGCTGGAAAGGGCGTAGATTCCCCCCAGCAGGATACCCGAAATCACAAGCTGCACGACCAGGGTTGAACTCATAAAAAACTCGCGCGGGTTCGGGACACCATGACCATCCCGAACCCGCGGTCAGGAGGGTTTCAGACTACTTGACCTTCACAATAAGGTCTGCCGTGGCCACTTCCTTGGGCCAGATGAGGCGCAATTTCCCCTTCTGCCACTGGTTGATCCCGGCGGAGGCCCGCAGGTTTTGGCCGGCGTTTTTCGCGCCGGGACCGGCGAACTTGATCCCCCAATTCAACACCCCCTGGCCCTTGGGAACGTCCAAACTCAGCGCCGCCTCGCGGAGCTTCTCGGGATCGAGGCTCTTGGCACGTGGCAGGATGAACTTGTAGAGAATCCACGCACCGGCAAACCCCACGAACGAGGTGGGGCTGGGATACGCCCCGTTATGGGAGTCCTTGTAGCGCTTCACGAACTCTGCCGCGTCCGTTTTTGGCTGGGAGGAAAGATTCTTGATGGAAAACTCCGAGGGAATTCCGAAGGCGATCACCCCGTCGGCGTCCTTTCCCAGGGCCTTGACGAAATCGGGATTGCCCTGCCCAGCCGTCGTTCCCATGATGATGCTCTTCAGGCGGAGCTCTTTGGCCTGACGGTGGAAGAGAATGGCGTCGTTGATATACTGCACGGCCAGGACGATATCCGGTTTGACCTGCTTGAGCTTCAACACCAGGCCTGAGAGATCCGTCGCCTTGGCGCTGTAACTCAGGTCCGAGACGATGTTCAGCTTCAGGCCCTCGGCCCGCGCCTTCAATCCCTTGCTGATGGCCGTTCCGAATCCCCCGTCCTCGTGGATGACCGCGATCTTCAAATCGTAAGGCTTCTTGCCCATCTTGGGGGCAACTACCTTGGCGATGTAGTCCACCATCTGGGCGGACATCATCCCACTGCTGAACGTGGTCCGAAAGAGGTACTTGAAACCACGCGCCGTGATGAGGCCGGAGACCCCCTCCGTTTCAATGTAGAAGACCTTGTTCTTCTCCGCCACCACGGTGGCCGCCAGGGAAAGGCTGCTGGCCTGTGTCCCGATGATGCAGGTCACCTTTTCGTTTGTGATGAGGCGGTTCGCCTCGCTCGCCGCCGCCTGGGGATTGGGCGCGTCGGCGCTGACCAGCACCACCTTTTTCCCCAAGACGCCTCCAGCGTCGTTGATCATCTGGGTCGCGATCTTGACCCCGTCAAAATTCTTCACCCCGTTCTTGGAAAGGGGGCCCGTGAGGGGATAGATCGTCCCGATCCGCCAGGTACCGCCCGCGGCATGCCCCGCCCCGGTGATGAAAAAGACGGCCATCACCGCAATACTGAAGATTACCGCCCACTGCTTTTTACCCATGTTTCTCCTCCTCTTTTCTGATCTGTTTTCTTAGTTTTGTTATTTTTCATATTTAACATAAGTCTGACTTTAATACAACGTTTGTCGCATGTCAATAAGGGAATTCAAGAACGTAACCTGTCATCCATAAAAAAAGGGGAAGCGTCACGCCTCCCCTTGCGGTAAAATGCTATCTGGTATTTCTACAATCCCTTGATCCCCGCGATGAAGGAACTGTCAAAGAAATCCTCCGGCTTGGGATGCCACGTCAATTTCTTCAGGCTTTCCCAGACCTCGATTCGATCCTTCAGGGCCTTGTAGACGTCTCCCGGTTTCTGGGGTGTTCCAAAGAACTTCTTGTTGAACTTTAAGTCATACAGCCGGACGCCTTTCATGGTCTCGGCGAATGCCTTTGGCTTCTTCAGCCAGCCGCCGATACCCTTTGCCATAATGGCATAGGACTGGTCCGGGTGTTTTTTGTAGAAATCGATGGCCTTGAGGACACCCTTGACGAACTTCTTGACGTCGGCCGGCCGCTTCTTGATGACCTCGTCGCGGAAGAGGACCGTGTCCATAATGAGCATTGGGGTCTTCCGGCTGTCGATGAGCAAGTGTCCGTGGGGCGTGTTCTTACCCTTGGTCAGGTAGGGTTCCCAGGTCACGGCGGCGTCGACCTTGCCAGCGATGAAGGTGGTACCCGCGGCGCCCGGCTCCATGTTGATGCTCTTGATATCCTTGATGCTCAGCCCCACCTTTTTCAAAAGGTGGACGAGAAACCACTCGGAAGCGGAGCCGAACTTGTAGGCGACCTTCTTTCCCTTCAGGTCCTTAAGGGACTTGATGCTCTTTTTGGCCAGGATGCCGTCCCCCCCGTAGGAGTCGTCCAGAGCCATGACCATTTTGCAGGGCACGTGTTTCTTGCTCAACAGGACGAAAGAGCTGATGACAGTGGAAACCCCGTCGAGCTTCTTGGAATACAGGGCGGCGAAACGCATAGTGATGTCGTCCATGATCTTAAGATCGACCTTCAGGTCTCCGAAGTATCCCTTGTCACGCGCCAGGTAGAGAGGACCGTTCCCCACCCACGTGGGAAGGCCGATGACCAGCGGGTCCCCGGCGGATGCCATCGGAACGACGGCGGCCAAGCATAAAACCACCATCAAAATTCCAATCATTCCCTTCTTCATAAAACCCTCCTTTTCTTTTTTTGGAAATTTACCACAAGAGGGTTTCCTGTCAATACGCGACGCCTCGCTGGCGTAAAAAACCTTGACCGGAAAGGCCTTTGCTTCCCAACGGATCAAATCCTTTACGCTTGACTTTTAGGGGAATTATCGGTAGGTATTTATACTCGCATAAAAAGAGACACGACAAAAATACGGCGGGAGGGCGCAAGGCCCGGCCCCGGAGAAAGGAGTCTACTATCCATGAAAAGTGTTGACACGGAATTCATCAGGACCATCGCGATCATTGGACACGGGGGAGACGGAAAGACCTCGATAACGGAAGCCGCCCTCTTTCTTTCGGGCGTCAACACCCGGCTTGGAAGAGTGGATGACGGAACCTCCCTGATGGACTTCGAGCCGGAAGAAATCAAACGCGGGGGCTCCATTCTCGCCTCCATCGCCAATTTCCCATGGAACAGTCACCTCGTTTACTGGATCGACACCCCCGGTTACGCCAACTTCATCGGGGATACCAAGGCCTGCATGCGGGTCGTGGACGGGGCCGTGGTGGTTGTCTCGGCCAACGACGGCGTCAAGGTTCAGACCAGCACCGTCTGGGACTTCGCCGACGAATACGAAATTCCAAGGGTCGTCTTCATCAACCGGATGGATGCGGAACGATCGAACTTTGAATCCGCGCTCGAGGACCTGGAGGCTAACTTCAAGGGCACGCGCATGGTGCCCCTCGTCTACCCCATCGGGAAGGAATCCGACTTCAAGGGCTTCGTCGATCTTTTGTCCCGGGAGGCCTATATCTTCTCTGATGACGCGTCCGGCAAGTTCGAAAAACAGGATGTTCCCGAGGAGTTTACGGACACGGTCGCCACGTTCCGGGAACGGATGGTGGAGGCCCTCGTGGAAGCCGACGACGAACTGATGGAGAAATACCTGGAAGGCAACGAACTAACCGACGAGGAGCTCCTCGGCTGCCTCAAGAAAGGAACGTGTGAACGTCAGTTCGTTCCCGTCCTTTGCGGTTCCGCCGCAAAAAACATCGGGATTTCACATCTCATCGACCTGGTAACAGCCGCCCTCCCCTCGCCCATCGACCGGGGTCCCGTCAAGGGCAAAAAACCGGGAACGGATGAAGAGATCACCCGTGAACCGAGCCCGGACGCCCCCTTTTCCGCATTCGTCTTCAAAACCATCAGTGATCCCTTCGCGGGACGACTTACCATCTTTCGGGTCTATTCCGGAACGGTCCAAGCCGATACCACCCTCTACAATGTCACCAAGGACGCGAAGGAGCGCATCGGACAGATCTTCCGCCTCGTCGGCAAGAAACAAGAAGGGGTCGGGTCCGCCTCGGTGGGTGAGCTGATCGCCGTGGCCAAACTAAAGGAAACCACCACGGGAGATACCTTCTGCGACGAGGGAGATCCCATTGTCTACGAGCCCGCCAGGCTCCCCAACCCCATGATTACCTTCGCCCTCAGGCCCAAGTCTCGGGGAGACGAAGACAAGGTCGCCTCGTCCCTCCAGCGCCTGATGGAAGAGGATCTCACCATCCAGTTGGGCCGTGACGAGCAAACCCGCGAAATCCTCATCACGGGGATGGGACAGTTGCACATCGAAACAACCCTGGAAAAGATGAAACGGAAGTTCGGGGTGGAAGTGGATTTGAGCATCCCCAAGGTCCCTTATAAAGAAACCATTAAGAAAACTGCCAAGGGCGTCATTTACCGCCACAAGAAGCAGACCGGAGGGCATGGACAGTTCGCCGAGGTCCATTTCGATATCTCTCCCCTGCCCCGCGGCAAGGGCTTCGAGTTCGAAAACGCCCTGACGGGAATGAACGTTCCCCGCGGGTTCGTCCCGGCGGTGGAAAAGGGAATCCTGGAGGCCATGGCCAGCGGCGTTGTGGCGGGGTATCCGGTCGTGGACGTCAAGGTCCGTTTCTACGACGGAAAGTCCCACGAGGTCGACTCCTCGGAGATGGCGTTCAAGATCGCCGCGTCCATGTGTTTCAAGAAGGGAGTCCAGGAAGCCAGTCCCATCCTGCTCGAGCCCATCATGAAGATGGAAATTATCACACCCGAAGAAAACCTCGGGGATATCATGGGCGACATCAACAGCCGGAGGGGCAAGGTCCTGGGCATGGACTCCAAGGGGAAATACCAGATTGTCAAAGCCCTGGTGCCCATGGCGGAGGTCCTCAAATACGCCCCGGACCTGCGGTCCATGACGGGGGGGCGCGGGAACTTCACCATGGAGTTCTCTCACTACGAGGAGGTCCCCGCCCACCTCAAGGACAAGATCGTGGCGCAGAAGCAGGCGGCGGAAGAGGAATAGGCCGCATCTCCCCTTTTCCGGCACGATTCCCGCCACTTGCAACCCGCGACATCGGGATATAATATGAAAGCGGTGCTCCAAAGGGTGTCTCAGGCAGGCGTCAAGGTGACGGGAAGAACCGTCGCCGCCATCGGCAGGGGCCTGCTCGTTTTTGTCGGCATCGGCAGAGGCGACACGGAATCAGACGCCGAGACCTTGGCGAAGAAGATACCGGAGCTTCGCATGTTCGAGGACACCCGGGGGCATATCCATTTCAGCGTCCGAGACGTGGGGGGCGAGATTCTCGTGGTGTCCCAGTTCA
This sequence comes from bacterium, assembly GCA_026986155.1. Taxonomy (GTDB): domain Bacteria; phylum Desulfobacterota; class S145-22; order S145-22; family S145-22; genus JAOZMY01. Next base: position 40,710 of record JALSPC010000165.1, on the reverse strand, counting down.
CCCTCTACGGAGACTGCCGCAAGGGACGGCGCCCCTCATTCACGGAAGCGGAATCCCCCGAGCGGGCCGAGGCCCTTTACAGGGACTTCGTGAGCAGGTTGGCCTTGAAGGGCGTTCCCATCCAGGAAGGGGTCTTCCGGGAGATGATGGAGGTGACCCTCGTCAACGACGGGCCCTTCACGCTCCTCTTGGAAAGCCCGCCCCGCGCCTGACGAAAGCCTCCTCTGGAAGCATGGAGGACTCAGAAACCTCTTACGGGAGGTGCAAAAATGGAAAAGATCAAGAGAGACAGGCGGCCGGCCGTGGCCGGGATGTTCTACCCCGGTGCGCCCGATGAACTCTCCGCGCAGATCGACACCTTTCTGGAAAACGCCGACCCTCCCCCCGTTGAAGGAGAGATCCTCGCGCTCGTCAGTCCCCACGCGGGATACATCTATTCCGGGCAAATCGCCGCCTACGGCTATAAAACCGTCCGAGGCAACCGTTACGACCTCGTGGTGGTCATCTCGCCGAGCCACCGTGCCTATTTCAAGGGGGCCTCGGTCTACGCCGCGGGGGATTACCTCACGCCTCTCGGCACGGCCCGTGTGGACCGGGAGGCCTGCGAGGCCCTGATGGCGCAGGATCCTGTTATCCAGTTCCATCCCCAGGTCCACGAGCAGGAACACGCCCTCGAGGTTCAGGTGCCCTTCCTCCAAAGGGCGCTTGCCGAGTTCAGGCTCCTGCCCATCGTGATGGGATCCCAGGACTATGCCACGTGTGAGCGATTGAAAGCGGCGCTTACCCAGGTTCTCGAGGGGAAAAAGGCCCTCGTGGTGGCCAGCTCCGACCTCTCCCACTACCATCCCGACGGGGAGGCACGAAAGCTGGACGCGCGGGTGGCTGAAGCCCTGGATCGTTTTGATCCGGCGGGGCTGCACGAGGTTCTCAACTCGGGAAAGGCCGAGGCTTGCGGCGGCGGGCCCATGATCACCGCCATGCTCACGGCCCGCGCCTTGGGGGCCACGAGCGCCAAGGTTCTGGCCTACGCGAACTCCGGGGACATTACGGGAGACCGCCAGGCCGTGGTAGGATACCTGTCCGCCGTCTTTTTCAAACCTGAAGATGGAAAATCAGGCAAAAAGGTCGGGGTTGATCTGGGTCTGACGGATGAAGAGAAACGGATCCTCCACACCATCGCGCGGGAAGCCATCGAGAGCAGGCTGGAAGGCAAACCCATGCCGCCCCTTCCCCCGCTCACACCCACCCTCGAGGAAACCCGGGGCGCCTTCGTTACCCTCACGAAAAACGGGTACCTGCGGGGCTGCATCGGTCTGATCCAGCCCGTCAAACCCCTGGCCGCCTCCGTCCAGGAGATGGCCGTGGCTGCCGCCTTCCAGGACCCGAGATTCCCTCCGCTTACCAAAGATGAATGGCCGTCCGTCGAGATAGAGATCTCCGCGCTCACCCCTTTCAAGGAGATTGCGGACCTGTCTGAGATCCAGGTAGGCACCCACGGCCTCTACATCCAAAAAGGCCTCTACTCAGGGTTGCTTCTCCCCCAGGTTGCCACGGAATACGGGTGGAACCGGGAAGAGTTCCTGCAGCAGACCTGTCTCAAGGCGGGCCTCCATCCCATGGCCTATAAGGACCCGGACGCGAAGATCTACGTCTTCTCCGCGGATATCTTTTGAAATGGAAAAAAGCACCATGCCGAAAAGACTCCTCGTTGTGGACGACGATCCCCTCTTTCGCAACATGCTCGTTGAAATCCTCGAATTCAAGGGCTACGAAATCATTCAGGCCCGAGATGGCGAAGAAGGCATCGAAGTTTTCAAGAAAGAAAAGGAAATCGATCTTGTCATCGCGGATATCCGCATGCCGCGCAAAAACGGCTTTCAGATGGCAAAGGAAATCCACGACCTGGATCCTACAATGCCCATCCTCTTTATCAGCGGCTGGTTCGACGCGAGCCGGGAGGCCGAGGGGAAAGATGCGGCCCTCACCCTGAAAAACAACCTTTCCCCTACCCTGAACTTCCTGAAAAAACCCTTTCGTATCACACAGCTGGTATCTTTGATCGAAGAGTTGACGAACCCAAAACACCGCGCTGGCGTGGCCTAAACGCCGTCCTTCCCTGTCGGTCTTTTCGACCCCAAAACGTAGATCCCCACGATGAGAAACGCAGACGCAATCAGTGAAAGCAGGAAGAGATTGTAGTGGATGCTCGCCACGTGGTAAACGGCGATGAAGTAGAACAGGACAACCCATAGAATCAATGGAAACCAGGATACGATTTTTCGCTTCATACCTTCCCCCCCTCACGTGGTGTAAGCCGCGGACCGGCGGCTCTTTTTCTTCAAGTAAACAACCAAAATCACAAAGATAACTACTCCAAGCAAATTGTAATGGATGTGGGGCAGGAAGAGGAAAACCGATGGAATGAACATCAGGATCCTTGCCCCAAGGTTAACATGGCCATAGAGCCAACCCTCCGTGACGACAGTCAGGGCGAACAGTCCCAGAGTCGTCGCCACGATCGCCCGAAAGATGTCGATCCACGAGCCCACGAAGACCAGCCCCGGGCCGTAAACGAAAACGAAGGGAAGGATATACTTGGCAATTCCCAGTCGAAAAGAGGAAAACCCCGTCTCCATGGGATTGGATCCGGCGATTCCGGCCGCGGCGAAGGCCGCCAGAGCCACCGGCGGAGTGATGGCGGACACCAAGCCGAAATAGAAGGCGAAGAGGTGCGCTGCGATGGGCTCCACGCCCATCTTGACCAAAGCGGGAATCACCAGGGCCGCCACGGTGATGTAGACCGCCGTCGTGGTCAGGCCCATGCCCAGGATCAGGGAGGCAATCATGGTAAGAAACAGGGCCATCCAGAGCCTTCCCGCCGCGATGGTCACGATGAGGTTGGTAAACTTGAGCCCAAGGCCGGAAACGAAGACGGATCCGATGATGATGCCGGCACAGGCGCACGCGATGGACACGGGAATGGCCTTGGTCGCCCCGTCCTCCAGTGCCGACAGAAGACGCTGGGGCGTCATGCGCGTCTCCTTCTTGATAAAGCTCAAGACCAGGACGGAAACGATGGCCCAGAACGCCGCGTACATGGGCGTGTATCCCACCACCAGCAGTCCGATGATGACGGCGAGGGAGATGAATAGGTGTCCTCCCCGTTTCAGCTCCTCCTTCGCGTTGGGAAGCTCATCCTTTTCCAGCATGGCAAGATCGTGTTTCGCGGCCTCGAAATGCACCATGACAAAGATGGAGAAAAAGTAGAGGATGGCGGGAAAGAAGGCCGCGAGGCAGACCTTCAGGTAGGGGATTGAGAGGAACTCGGCGATGATGAAGGCAGCCGCTCCCATGACCGGCGGCATAATCTGGCCTCCGCTGGAGGAACAGGCCTCCACGGCGGCGGCAAACCGGGGGCGGTAGCCTATCTTTTTCATGAGGGGGATGGTAAACGTGCCCGTCGTGACCACGTTGGCCACGGCGCTTCCGGAGACTGTCGCCATCAAGGCGCTGGATACGATAGAGGCCTTGGCGGGACCGCCGCGCCGGCTCCCCGTAAGCGCGAGGGCCAGGTTGATGAAGAATTTTCCCGCCCCCGATTCCATCAGGATAGCCCCGAAGAGAATGAAGAGAAAGATATAGGTCGCCATAACCATGAGAGGGATGCCGTAAATCCCGTTCTCGCGCATGAAGAGATAATCGACGATAGTAAACCACGAGTTGGGAGGGCCGTAAAAGATCCAGAAGAAATGGTTGGAAAAGGCGGTGTGTAGGAGGAAAAAACCGGAAATGAGCACCATGGCCCACCCGACGGTTCTTCTGGTCGCCTCCAGGAGGATGAAGATCATGGCTGTTCCCATCCAGATATCCCAGTTCGTCAGGTCGCCCCGGCGAAAGATGAATGCCTCGATGTCGTAGAGGGTGTAAACCTGGATGGCAATGACCGCCCCGACGAGAATAAAATCGATGAAGGAATACCACTTGTAGGGGTCCCGCCAAGTCTTCCTGCCCAGGGGCTTGATGAGGAAGGCGATGACGAGCACGAAGGCGAGGTGCGTCGATCGGAAGGCGTGGGCCTCTACCGTCCCCGCGTAAGAAATGAACAGGTGATAAAGGGAGAGGGAAATGCTCAGGGAGGCCGCGAAGAACGCGACAATGTAATGGGGAGGTTTCTCCCGGAAAAGGGTCTGTAAGATCGTCGGATTCTTTTCTTCCTCGTAGGCAACCGTTCCCGCCAACGCCACCTCCTGCAAAAATTCCACGGGCATTCCCGTGAACCTATTAAAGAAAGATGGAAAAAGGGCCCTTGGATTACAAACCCAGGGGCCCCACGATTGATAGGCTTCTTACTTTATCTTGACGCCCTTTTCCGTGTAATACTTCATGGCACCCGGGTGAACAGGAATCTTGCACCCGCGCAAGGCGTTTTCCAGGCTGACCTGGGAGATGGCCTTCTTTTTGATCTTGGCCAGTTCGTCCAGGTGCTCGAAGATTGCCTTGACGATGGCATAGGCTACGTCGTCTTCCACGTCAGAAGAAATCACGATACTGGTCACCGTCCCTACGGTCGGAACATCCTTGTCCATGCCCTTGTAGGCCGTCTTCGGGATAACAGTGGCGAAGAGACCGGGCTCAAGTGCAAGCACCTTCTTCATGTGTTCCTTGTCGATGCCGAGGAAGCGAATGCCGGGGCGGAAGTTGAGATCGATGATGGTCGACTGCGGGCAGGAGGTCACCGCCATGTAGGCGTCCGTGTGCCCGTCTTTCATCAGGGCCGCCGCGTCGGCGTAGCCCACAAAGTCCACCTTCCCGCCGTTCTTCTTGATGCTGTCGAAGGTAATTCCGTAGGCCTTGAGGACCACTTCCGCGATGGCCGTCCCGGTGAATCCCACCTTACCCGGAACGATACGCTTGTCCTTCAGGTCGGCGAAGGAAAAGATCTTACTCTTTTTCGGCACCGCCACCTGGAAGATTCCCGGATAGAGGGAGCAGAGATAACGCAGTTTCTTATGGGGCTTCTTGAACTTTCCCTTGCCGTTGTAGGCATTGTAGGCCGTGTGCGAATAGGTCCATCCGAGATCCGCGTTCCCCCGCTGAATGGCCTTGCAGTTCCCGACCCCGCCCCCAGGACCGTTGGAGGTGGAAATGCCCGTGGCCTGCTCCACCAGCTTCATGATGCCGGATCCCAGCGGATACCAGGAGCCCCCCTCCGGTCCCGATACCATCTTGAGGAACTTGCGGTTGTACTTACCGGCAAACGCCGTTCCAGAGACCACCAATGCCACAGAGCAAACCGCCAACACACTGAACAAAAACGCTTTCTTTTTCATGATGTTCCCTCCTTTGTGAAATGTTAACCCCTTTTGATTTTCATTTTACAGAATCAAATGCTGCGGGTCAATATGTTTCCGGAGAAGATCTACGGACTCGTGTGCAGGGGAAGGCTCCTCGACGGCCCGACCCGTGTCAATGTCGAATCCCACCTTATCCTCTATCGATTCCGGGCTACTCCCTGGAAAGTAGGAGGCAAGATACATCCTGCGTGAGCTTTCATTAAACATGAACGTTCCCTCGTCCGTGATGACCACCTCCGGCCTGCCGTGCGCCAGTGACGGCTCGCCGCCCGGGTTCCTCCAGCCGGGTGTCGAAAAGTAGTCCAGCCGCTCGACGAACCGCCGCTTCTCCAGGCGCATGAAGATGATGGTCCTGGCCGCGTAAACCGCCGCGTCGCTGGCCCCGCCGCTGCCAGGGAAACGGACCTTCGGACGCGCGTAATCCCCTATACAGGTGGAGTTGAGATTCCCGTAGGGGTCGATCTGCGCCGCCCCCAGGACGGCCACCACGCGCGAGGCCGTGCGGGGATTCTGGAGGATGGCAAAGGAATCGACCAGACCCGTTCCCACGCTCGCCCCCGTCACGACCCGTGGATCACCCACAGAGAGCGGCAGTTCCTCGAGACGCGAGTCGATGGCCCCCGTCTCAAAAAAGATGACACTGCTTCGGGCGTGAATCCGCTTGGCCGCCATGGCTGCGATCATGGAGATGCCCGTGCCGCAAAAGACGATCTCCCCGTCGCGGATACGGCGGGCCGCCGCCAGGACCATCCGCTCCCTCGGCGTGACTTCCCTCATCGGCCGCTCCTGTCGAGACCGGGAGCGTATCCCACGCTCGGTTCGGCCCGGAGCTTGTCCAGGGCCTGGTCGCCGATAAGGGCGAGATATTCCCCGTGGTCTCGCGTCCCGTGGATGTAGGTCTTCAAGTATTCCCTCAGCGACGCTTCCTCCCTGGCCGCCTCCGCGTAGCGCTTCAGGTGGACGGGGTCGTAGTCGTAGTAGCCGTAACAGGCCGTCGGATGCGCGCCAAAGGGTATGGGAACCACGGCGTTCACCAGGAAGAAGGGAACCTGGTTCCGAACGGGGTCTTTCCGCAACGTTTCCGGGTCTACCAGCTCCTCGCAGCTCACGATGACCCTTTCCGCGGCCTTTACCTGCTCCACGTCGGTAAAGGTCAAGCCCCCGAATCTCACCGTCCCCTCCGGGTCCGCCTGCTGGGCGTGGATCAATGCCACGTCGGGACGAAGAGCTGGAACCGCAACCAGTGTCTCTTTTTCTTCCGATTCACTGAAAGGATTCTCCACAAGGGCTATCTTTTCGTTGGTAAGTTTCGGGTTTCGCCGCCGGATCTCGGGAGGGATCCCCCATTTTTTTACAACGTCGATCTCCAGCGATCCGCGCAGGGGCAGAAAGGGAACCCCCATAGCCCCCGCCAGAAATCGAAGGGTCATCTGGAAATTGGTGTAATCCTCGAATAGGACCCGCCCCTTCTCGATCGCCCGCCTGAAGCAGGGCCCCCCGCCGGGAGAGAAACGCGCCGTGCCACCGTAGGCAACCTCGAGGACCGCCACGCACCCCGCCCCGACGAGCAGATCAAAGGCCTGGCCCTGGGAATGGACGGCTACGTGAAGGTTCTTTTTATTCTGACGGATGATTTCGTGGCACAACCCCATGGGGTTCCGCGTGATGGTAAACCCGCCAAAGGTGATGAGATCCCCGTCGTGAACGAATTCCGCGATCGCCTCCCGGGCGCTCATGACCTTGGACTGTTTCTTCAGGGTGATCATCGCGGATGTTACAGTCTTCCCAGGATGTTTCTCGCCACGATGAGCTTCTCGATCTCCCGAGTGCCCTCGTAGATCTCCACGATCTTTGCGTCCCGGTAGAGGCGTTCGATTCCGTATTCCCTGAGATATCCGTATCCCCCATGAATCTGCAGGGCCTCGTTCGTGACGTAAACGCCGACCTCCCCGGCAAACCACTTGGCCATGGCCACCAGTCGGTGGTCCACGATGCCGTGATCGATGTTCCATCCCGCCCGCCAGTAGAGTGAGCGGGCCGCTTCTATCCGTGTCGCCATCTCCGCCAGCTTGAACTGGATCGCCTGGAAACTCCCCAGGGGTCTCCCGAATTGCCGCCGCGTTTTCACGTGGCGGATCGACCGCTCCAGGGCTCCCTGGGCGACCCCAACCCCCTGGGCGCAGATATGGATCCGGGTATGGTTGAAGAATTCCATGAAATGGTAGAATCCCCGCCCCGGTTCACCGACGATGTGATCCGCGGGAACAGCCACGTTGCTGAAGGTGACCTCCGCCGTGTCCGAGGCGCGGATGCCGAGTTTTCCTTTCAACTTGTTCGCCTCAAATCCCTCCCGGTCCGTCTCCACGATCAGGACGCTCTGCCGGCGATGCCGGTTTTCCCCCTCGGGATGGGTCACGCACAGGACGGTCATGTAATCGGCGATGCTTCCATTGGAGATGAACATCTTGTTGCCGTTGATGACGTAGCGGCCGTCCTTCAATTCGGCGCGGGTCGTTCCGGAGGCCACGTCGCTTCCCGCGTCAGGCTCGGTGATGGCGGAACCCATAATGGCCTCCCCCCTCGCGAGGGGCGTAAGGTAGCGGCGCTTCTGTTCCTCCGTGCCAAAGAGGTGAATCATCTGGGAGCCAAAAAGCGCGCCGAGTACCGCCTGCCCGCACCCGGGATCCACGCGCCAGAATTCCTCCATAATGAGGGCATGCTCGAAAAATCCAAGCCCTGCACCGCCGTAGGCCTCGTCCCAGAACACGCCGACGAATCCCAGGTCACACCCCTTTTTCCATAGGGGCCGCGGGAACGTCTCGGTTGCGTCCGCTTCGTCCGCGTAGGCGGGGAATTCCCCCTCGGCAAATTCCCTGGCGGCTCTGATAATATCCTTTTGTTCATCAGAAAGTTCAAAATCCAAGGTAAGTTATCCTTATTATCTCATGTTGTTTCTCGCTCGAGAATCGCGGCGATCCCCAGTCCGCCGCCGCCGCAGATACACTCCAGGCCGAACCGCGTCCCGCGCCTGCGCATCTCGTGCAGGAGGGTTACGAGCACCCGGGTCCCGGTGCAGGCGATGGGATGCCCCAGCGAAATCCCCGACCCATTCACGTTGACCTTGTGATAGTCCCCGGGTTCGACCCCCATGCCCTTCAGGTCTGCCAGTACCTGGGCTGCGAAGGCCTCCTGGATCTCGATGAGCTCGATGGCATCGAGGGAAAGGCCCGTCATCGCCAGCGCCTTGGAAACGGCGCGGGGAACGGTTTCGTAGGCCTTTCTCGGGTCGGCTCCCGCCACCGCGCACGCCCGGAAATGGGCCAGGGGTTCCACGCCGAGCTCCGCGGCCTTCTCCGCGTGCGTCACCACCACCGCCGCGGCCCCGTCGTTCTCGCTGGAAGAGTTCCCCGCCGTGCAGACCCCCCCCAGCACGGGACGCAGGCGCGCGAGCTTTTCAAGGGAGGTATCGGGGCGGGGCGTTTCGTCCCTGCCGAAGATCTCCGGGTCTCCCTTTTTATGCGGAACAAGAACCGGAACGATTTCCTCGTCGAACTTCCCGTCTTCCATCGCCGCGCAGGCCTTCCGGTGGCTTTCCAACGCCCACCGGTCACACGCCTCCCTCGAAATACCTTCCTCCCTCGCGGCGGTCTCCGCCCACGACATCATGGAGGGAAGCACGCCGAACCGCTCTACGGGCTGTGACATGACGCGTGCCCGCTGGATGCGGTCAAAGAAAGGAAGGCCCCAGATGGATAGGTCCCCGTGTCCCCTGGGCATCCCTCCCGTTCCGCCCACGCCCCACTTGATGGTCCCGGGAAGGTAAAACTCGGCGCGGCTCATGCACTCCACCCCGCCGGCCACGACGATCTCGGCCTGCTCCGCCTGGATGACGGCGGCGGCCATCTTGACCACGTCCAGCCCCGTGCAGCACCGGCGGTCGATGGTCACCCCTGGGATTTCCTCGGGCCACCCCGCCTTGAGCAGGGCCATCCGCGCGATATTGACATATTCCCCGCTCTGGTAGGACTGGCCCATGATGACCTCGTCCACCGCGCCGGGGGCAACTCCCGCGCGGCGGATCGCCTCGTTCAAAACCAGGGCGGCCAGGTCGTAGGCCTCCACCTCCCTCAGGGCGCCGAGGTATCTTCCCACTGGGGTTCGAACTCCGCCGATGATAACGATCTCTCTCACGATTTTATCCTTTCACAGGACAGATTTATCGCTTCATCCCCCGAACGGCAATCTGGATCTTTTTTACAGCATAATCTGGACGTTGGCCTGTTTCTTGGCGTTTTCGAGCCACCGGTCCAGGCGTTTCTCAGATTCTTCCTGGTAGAGAATCCGCTCGATTTTAGGTCTCACGTCTTCTAACTTTCTTCCTTTTGTCCGCTGGATACCCAGAACCTTGATGATGTGAAACCCCAGCTTGGTTTCGATGACGTCTGAAACCGCTCCCTTCTTCAGCTTGAACGCCACGTCCGCGATGGGTTTCATCAGGTCTTTCCGCTTGAACCACCCCATGTCGGCGTATCCCCTCACGAGGGGATTCTTCGCGTATTTCTTTATGATATCGAAAAAATCCTTTCCCTTGTAAAGCTCGCCCTGGATCTTCATGATGATGTTTTGCCGCTGAAGCCGCTCGTCTCCGGGCAGATCCTTCGGAACGGGAACGAATATCTGGGCGATCCGGACCCGCTCATCGCCGCCGAATTCCTCCTTGTGCTTTTCGTAGTAGGCCTTGACCTGCGCGTCCGTGATCGTGATATGGCTCTTGATGGTAAAACTGAAAAAACGTATTCTCTCTATCCGCTGCTTTAATGCGACCTTGTATTCCTCCAGCGTCAGTCCCTTTTTTTTCAGGAAGGCCTTGAACTGCTCGTCTGACATCTTGTTTTTTCTTTTGATCGACGCGTAGGCGGCCTCGACCTCCTTGTCCGTAACCTGGCGGCCGATTTTCTTCAACTCACTTTCTATAAGGATCGTCGAGATCATCTGGTCCAGGAAGAATTTCAACATCCGGGGATCATTCAGGTTCAGGTGTTTGAATCTCCCGGGATTTTCCAGCTTCATGACCTTCGCCTCCCGTGTCACGTCTGACAGGGTAATAATCTTTTCATTGACCTTGGCGACCACCCGGTCCACGATTCTCGCGTGTACGACCTGGTTCAGACCTAAAACGAACAGGAATAGAAAAAACAAGGTTCTGCAACCGGTTTTCATCTTTAGTTCCCCCCTTTTCAATTGAACGAAACGTCCTCCAGCGCCTTCATGTCACGAACGATGTGCGCCTTCTTCTTGAGTTCCTCGAGCCACCGGGCCTTTTCCTTCTCGCGCATCTCGCGCCGAAGTTTCTCCGCGATGCGGGGTCCCGCCTCTTTCAAGCTGAGGATTCTCGACTCCTTGAGCCCTTCCAGCTTGATGATGTGGTAACCGTAGGGGGAATGAAGGATCCCGCTGACTTCCCCCACCCGCATTTGCCGAACCATCTCGAACTCCTCCGGGAGGCGATCCTCGCGCCAGAACCCCAGGTCCCCGCCCCGCTTTCCCTCAGGGAATATGGAGAAACGTTTCGCAAGTTTTTGAAATTCCTTTCCTTTTTTTAACTCTTCCATAACCTGTTCGGCCAGTTTTCTGGATGGCACCACGATTTGCGCGATGTGATACTCCATGGGAATCTGGAATTCGTCCCGGTGGGCATTGTAATAGGTCTCTATCTCTTTCCGGGTTACATCCTGGATCGTCCGCATGTGCCGCTTGATGACCTTGTCGATAAGAAGATCCTCGCGCAAGGCCTTCTTCCACGCCTCCGGCGTGAGATGGAGACTCTTGAGGTATGTCTTAAAATCCTTGCCATAATCCCGTGCTATTCCCTCATAGAGTTTCTGAACCTCCTCGTCACTCACGGTGATTCCCGACTTGGCCGCCTGAATCAACAGTAATTTATCATCGATCAGCCTCTCGAGGAGGGACTTCTTGAGGTCCTGGGTAACGGGATCCTTTTGACCGGGATCCCCCGGTATGGTAGGGACAACGGATCGGTAATACCTTACCAGATCCCTATTCGTTATGCGGGCGCCATCCACCTTCGCTATGACCTTTTCCTTCTTGAAAAGAGTCGCCTCCTTTCCACAGGCAAAAAGACACATCCCTCCCACAACAAGGACGAGGAACCATGAACATCTTTTCAGAAGAATAATGGCGACCCCTTTAAAAGTATCGTTTCCCGTCATATCGGGCTGTTCGAATTTTTATCATACCCCAGGAATTGCTTCAAGATGGAGGTGAGTTTTTCAAGGTAGTCTGGAAAGGAATCGGGCATCTTCATCCGGACAATCAGTTTCTGGGAAGGCGCCATTCGGTAATGGCGCGGGTCTTCCTGGAGCAGGGCTACAAGCCTGGAACGGTCGAGGGAGCTTCCCTCGGAAAAGCCCACGACGATCTCGTTTTTCTTCCCGTGGAGCGTGATCACACCCTGCTCGGTCAACCATATCTTGAGACGGACCATGTCAAGAAGCCGGTTCGCCTCAGGGGGAAGCGGCCCGAACCGATCCCGCATTTCGTCCGCGATCTCCGTAACCTCGCCGGTCCGAGTGGCCGTAGAGAGACGGCGGTAGAACATCAATCGAAGGCCCATCTCCGGGATATAGGACTCGGGCAGCAACAGGGTGAAGGGGAGCGTGAGATCCGCCTGGGGCGCGGGCTCCACCCACTCGCCCTTTAGTTTCTTTACCTCCTCCTCGATGATTTTCATGTAAAGATCGAATCCCACCTCCGCGATGCGTCCGGACTGGCGCCGCCCGAGGAGGTCGCCGCCCCCCCGCATGTTCAGGTCCGTCATGGAGAGTTTGAACCCCGATCCCAGGTTTGAGAACTCTTGGAGACTCTGGAGACGCTTGATGGCCTCCCTGGGAAGAATCGCGCGATGCGGGACGAGGAAGTAGGCGTAGGCCTGCCGGTCGGAGCGCCCGATGCGCCCCCGCAATTGGTAGAGCGTGGAAAGGCCGAACTGTTCGGCGTGATGGACGAAAAGTGTGTTGGCGTTGGGGATATCCACTCCCGATTCGATGATGGTGGTGCAGACGAGGACATCGATTTCGTGGCGCATGAAGGCGAGCATCACCTCTTCCAGGGCCTTTTCGTCCATCTGCCCGTGCGCGTAGGTCACACGGGTCTCTGGGACGAGCTCCTGGACCAGGCGCGCCATCTTTGCGATGGTCTTGACCCGGTTGTAAACGAAGAATACCTGTCCGCCACGGGCGAGTTCCCGTTCGATACCCTCCGCGATGACATCTTTCCGGAACCGGGCGATCTTGGTCATGACCGGCAGGCGGGCCCTGGGCGGGGTGTTGATGAGGCTCAGGTCCCGCAGCCCGGATAGGGACATCTGGAGGGTCCTGGGAATGGGCGTGGCCGTGAGGGTCAGGACATCCACGGTGGCCGAAAGTTTCTTGAGAAGTTCCTTGTGAGTGACACCGAAACGGTGTTCCTCATCGATAATCAGGAGGCCCAGGTCCCGGAAGGCCACGTCTTTCTGGAGCAGGCGGTGGGTCCCGATGACGATGTCCACCTTCCCCTTCTTCAGGTCCGCCACCACTTCCCTCTGGACCTGGCGGCTCCGAAACCGGCTCAACAGCTCCACGCGGACGGGATAGGGGGAAAAGCGCCGGGAGAAGTTGACGTAATGCTGTTCCGCGAGCACCGTGGTGGGAACGAGGATGGCAACCTGTTTACCTTCCATCACCGACTTGAAGGCCGCCCGCATGGCCACCTCCGTCTTCCCGAACCCCACGTCTCCGCAGACGAGACGGTCCATGGGGGTCTCTGAAGCCATGTCCAGGTAGATTTCCTCGATGGCCCGCTTCTGGTCAGGCGTTTCCTGGTAGGGAAACGACCCCTCGAATTCACGCAGTCCCTCCGTCGCGCCGTCGAAGGCGTATCCCTTGACGGCCTTCCGCGTGGCGTAGAGATCCAGAAGCTCCCGGGCGATTTTTGCCACGTCCTCCCGGAGGCGCGCCTTCTTCTTCTCCCAGGAGGCCGTGCCAAGTGTGTCGAGGGGCGGCGGCGTGTCGCTGGACCCCACGTAACGCTGAACGGCGTCCAATCGGTCGATGGGCACGAAGAGCTTGTCGCCCTTGGCGTATTCCATGACCATAAACTCCCCCGGTTTCCCCAGGACGTCCACCCGCTTCAGCCCCCGGTAGAGACCGATCCCGTAATCCACGTGCACCAGGGGATCCCCCTCCTTGAATACCGCAAGGTCGGAGACCCGCAGCCCGGATGGCTTCTCCTTCCCGCGCCGTAAAATCCCTTCCCGCGCGCGCGACCGGGTGAGAAGGGCAAGTTTGAGCCGGGGAAGCAGAAAACTCTCCGGGACGGCCGCCTCGATGATCCCGCCCCGGCTATCCTCCCTGTCAGGCTCAGGGTGGGCAAGAACGGGAAAAGCAAGATCCCTCTCCAGCAACATCTCTATCAACCGCGCTCGCTGGCGTTTTTCCGGCTCGGCGATCCAGACCTCGTAGCCCTCCCCGTGCAGTCGGCGCGCCTCGTCCGCCACCACCTGCGGCGGCCATGCGGCGGCGCGATCCGTCGCGGGTCCCATCGGCTGGAACGGCTCGGACGCCAGGATATCAACAGTCCGCGGTGTCATCCGCTTCGTCACGTAAAGGCCAAAGCTAACGAGGGGCCGTTTCTCCAACCTTCCAACGGCCTCGCCGGGAGACAGGAAAAGCGCCTTCGGCGGGGGAAACAGGGGAAATTCCGCCGACTTCCTCTCGTGTTGCTTCCGGGCCGATTCGTGGAACCTTTCCAGGTTGGTAAGACATTCCTCCGGATCCCACCAGAAAACAGGGGTTTCCGGGGGCATGTAGGCAAAAAAGTCCGAGGTCATCTCAAAAAGATAGGAAGACAGCCAGAGGCGGTTCTCGAAGGATTCCCCCGCTTCCAGAGACTTCAGCAGCCTGCGGATCGCGTTCTTTCCCCGCCGCGTGGTCTGGAGGGCATAGAGACGTTTCCTTATCTCCGCAACGGGGCTCTGGGGGAACAGCTCCTGGGCGGGCCCGATGACGTAACGCGTGACGACCCGGGTCGTCCTCTGGGTCGCCGGGTCGAACACCCGCAGGCTCGCCACCTCGTCCCCCTCCAACTCGATACGGACGGGATCCTCCTCCATGGGGGAAAACACGTCCATGACCCCTCCCCGCACGGCCATATCTCCGGGCAGCTCCACCGAGGGAACGCCCGCGTAGCCCCGGTAGAAAAGTTCGCGCAAAAAGGCGTCTCGGTCGCCCAAGGCATCACCCGGGGTCAGGGTCATGATTCCCTTCTGGAAATCTTTCGGCGACACCAGACGGGGCACCAGGGCCTCCGGCGTCGTCAACAGGGCCGTCGGGGCCCCCTTCAGGAGCGCGAAGAGTCCCTTGACCCGTCCGGACGCCACGCTGGGCTGCATCCATTCGTCCAGGTAGGGGGTCAGCTCGTAGGAGGGAAAGGTCAGAATACGGGCCTCGGAGGGAATATCCAGGGGCTGCCCCAAGAGATCGCGGAATGCCTCCAGCGCCTGGGCCACCCGGTTCCGCGTTCGGATGTCGGGCAAAACCATGACAACCGGGCCCCGGCGCGCGGCCCAAAGGGCACAGGCGACAAAGGCGCGCGCCTCCCCCTTCACGCCCGCCAATTGGAGGGCGGCCGCGTCTTTCAGGTCTTCCACGAAGCGGTTCACCGCCTCGAAAAACCCCTTCAACCCCCGGGAATCGACCTGTAACAGCGGGCCGTCTTCGCGCATCTTCTCGTTCCCCTTCACTCGCCCCTGGACCACGAGGCACCAAACAATGGGGAATTCTAAAGCATACGGTAAAAATCGGCAAGCCTAAAATAAAATCCCAGTAACTCGCGTGACATAAAATAATTTCCATGATAGAATATAATATATTTGACAATAACATGGATTGTGAACAAGGATTGAATTTGGAAGATACGCTGGACAAGTTCGTCGCCGAGTTGCAGGCTGAAATAAACCGTGGCACGCTTGAAACCTATGGGGAAGTGGTTTTCAAGCGATGGCAGGAGCCACTCTACATGGGTCGAATGGCCCTGGCGGACGGTTACGCCCGTGTCACTGGCTCCTGCGGAGACACGATGGAAATCTTTTTGAGATTCGAGGAGGGACAGGTCAAGGAAGCCTCCTTCTGGACGGATGGTTGCGCCTCGAGCATGGTCTGTGGTTCCTACGCCGCGGAACTGGCCAGGGGCAAGACGCTGGAGGAGCTTTCAAACATCACGGGGAAAACCATTTTAGATATCCTCGGTGGGTTGCCGGACCACGACCGGCACTGCGCATTTCTTGCCGCGGAAACCCTTCAGAAAGCCCTCGAACACTACCTGAACGTCACAGGCAAAAATGAGAGGACCTGATACCCATTCCTTCCGGGTCCTTCAATCATGGTAAAACACACACTCCGACTCTCCTCCTCATCCTCTTGCCTCACGCAAAAACCACGTGTCTATCGGACAGTCAGTCAAGCAGGCCTCAAAAAACGGTCGCAAGATCGATGCCGTGGCAAATGACCTCAAGGCCCATCGCCGGGATACCCAGGCTCATCCGGGAATCACGTTTGGAAAAGGGATGAAAGGCCGGCGACCGGTCTTTAAACCCTTTCAATAGAAACTTCCCCAACCGCACAGTCGGTCACGTAGTCTATCTCTTTATCCGGGAAGGTCTCGCACAGGGCCTTCCAGGACGCGCGGCGATGTCCCAGGAAACGCGATAGATCCGAGGAAGAAAGATGAACTCGGAGCTTCCTTGCGTCTCGGGGCAAGGCGCGAATCATTTCACAAATTCCCTCATGGAACCGAAAGGATTGAACCAAAAAGCCGAAGGCGGGATGGTAGGGACCGGCCATGACTGCCGACTCGAGGCCCGGTGAAGCGGGAAGCCCCAGGCGGATAACCTCGATACCGGCCGACTCGAGGATTCGGCAGGCGGCGGCGCACCAGGTGACGGCTTCCTTAAGGGTTAAAGGCACGTAGGTCCCCGCCTCGAAATCCCTGGCCAGTCGGGTTCCCTCCAAGACCACCGTCGGGTAGAGCCGCGCGTATTGGACCTTCCAGTCGGCGATGTTTCTCACCCCATCGAGGAATCCATTCATGGTCTCACCCGGAAGCCCCGGCATCAACTGCACGCCCGTTTCCCACCCCGCGTCCCGAACCCTATAGACCGCTTCCCTGGCCTCCAGGGCGGTGTGGCCCCGCCTTACACCCGCGAGCACGGCGTCGCTCAGGGACTGGACGCCGATCTCCACGGTATGAACAGGATACCCTTTCAAAAACGCTATCTCATCTTTCCCCAGGGCGTCGGGACGCGTGGAAAAACGGATGGAATGGACCAGACCTTGCGCAACCTTTTTTGCCGCCCAGTCCAGGTAGCGGCGCTGCGTATCACGGGGCAGCCCCGTAAAGTTCCCCCCGTAGAAGGCGATCTGCCGGACGAGGGCGGCATCCTTCGCCCGCTTTCCAGAAAACCACACCTTGGTAAAAAGCACCTCCAGGTCCGCCGTTTCGGGAAAATGTGTAGATTCCCCCGTCACCGCACTTTGGTCGCAGAACGCGCACCGCTGGGGGCATCCGTAATTTGGAATAAATACTGGGAATATCCAATAGTTAGACATGGAAATTAATATATAACTTCGTATTTATTTGAATCATTCCGCTTCGCTTAAAGCCTCGAAGGCCACCTTTGCCGCCTTCTGCTCGGAGGCCTTGATGGATCTCCCCTCTCCCGTTCCCAGTTTCTTCCCCTGGACGTAAACGGAGCTCACGAACGTTTTCTGGTGCTCCGGTCCAAAGGTATCTACCAGGCGATATTCGGGCAGGGTCTTGTAAGTCTTTTGCGTGAATTCCTGGAGTCGGGTCTTGTAATCCGTCCCTTTTTCGAGCGCGTCCAGGTCTATGAGGGGGCGGATGAAACCCGACACGATGCGGGAGGCGGCCTCGAATCCCCCGTCCTGAAAGACGGCACCCACCAAGGCCTCCACGGCGTCCGCCAGAAGTGAGCGGGGAATCCCCTCTTTCTGAACGCGCGCGCTCCTGCCCACCAGGAGCCTTTCCTCCAGGCGGAACTGTTTTGCCACGTCCGCCAGGGACCGTTCGTTGACCAGTTCCGCCCGCATCTTGGAAAGGCTCCCCTCCGTTTTTTCCGGGAACAACGCTATCAAGATGGCCGCCGTGACCAGGTTGACCACCGCATCCCCGAGGAACTCCAAGACCTCGTTGCTTCCGTGGATGTTTCCCGTGGTCTCGTAGCGGTAGGAGCTATGTGTCAGGGCCTGGATGAGGAGGGAACGATCTCGGAACGCGTATCCCAGCGCCTCGCAGAGTTCATCCAGTCCCCGGGGATCGATTTCGCTCGTATCCTTATCTCGCATCCTGTTCGTCCTTTGAAATCATCATATAGAGGGCGGGAATCAAAATCAACGTGATACCCGTGGCGAAAAGGACGCCAAACCCCAGGGAAATAGCCATGGGGATCAAGACGCGCGCCTGCACGGAGGTCTCGGTAATCATGGGGAGCAGGCCGCCAAAGGTGGTCACGGAGGTCAGGATGACGGGCCGGAAACGTGATTTCGACGCCTCAATCACGGCCTCTATCTTGTTGGGGGCCCCAGATGCCATCCGCTTGTTGATGGCATCGAGCAAAACGAGGGAATCGTTGACCAAAACCCCCGCCAGGGCGACGATACCGAAAAAACTCACGATGCTGAGATTAAATCCCAGGAGGAGATGGCCCAGGACGGCCCCGATGATCCCGAAGGGAATAGCCGTCATGATGACGAGAGGCTGAATGTAGGAGTTGAAGGGAATCGCCAGGAGAACAAAAATGAGAAACAAGGCCACGATGAAGCCGTACATCATGCTCCGCATGGAATCCCGCCTTTCCTTCTCCTCACCCTCAAGAGAGTAGTTCAATCCGGGGTAATCAGCCTTGAGGCGCTCCAGAAAACTCCCCTGGAGTTCCTTGATGATTTCATCCGCGTTGGAGATGCTTCTTACCACGTCCGCCTTGACATCGACGACTCGGCGCCGGTTCGAACGGGTTATCACCGAATATCCCGGGCGGATAGTCCAGGTGGCCGCTTCAGGGAGGGGGATCCGCGCGCCCTTGGCGGTTTCAATCTCCATCTTTTCAAGGTCCAGGAGGGAGATCCTTCCGTTTGTGGGATACCGAACCATGATACGGACATCGTCCTTCCCCCGCTGGATTCGAACGGCCTCCGTTCCGTAGAAGGCTCCGCGGACCTGCAACCCCAGATCGATCAGGTTCAGGCCCAAGGCCTTTCCCCGGTCGGTCAGTTTCAGGTTGATCTCCTGTTTTCCCCCTTCGATGTTGTCGTGAATATCCTTGACGCCGTTGAACCTGGCAAGTTCCCGCTTCAGACGCGCGGATGCCTGTTTCAACTGTTCGAAGTCGTCGGAGGAAAGCTGGATATCGATGGCTGCGCCCCCGGAGAAGAGATTGGCGTTGTAAGTCACGCTCTCCGCGCCGGGGACCTCCCCCGTCAGCCGCCGCCACACGTTCGCCACCTCGTTGCTGTTGATGCCCTTCCGGTCATTCGCCGCCACCAGCTCGATGGCCGCCTCCCCGATGTTCGGCGCGGCGTTTCGGGTAACCTCGTGACGGGAACCGTAAGGCTGGGACGCCACTGTCAGCACGAGATGCTTCACGATCGATTTACCGTAACGCTTTTCGTAGTAGGCCTGGACCGCGTCCGCGCTCTTCGCGAGGCGCCGGACCGCGTGGAGAGTCTGGTCCGCGCTGGCCCCCTCTGGAAGCTTCACCTCGGCGATGACGAAATCCGCGTCCACCTTGGGGAAAAAGACAATCTTTATCCGGCCCGAGGCTACGTATCCCACCATCAGGCAAAGCATCAGGATGCCCAGCGCCAGCGCGGTCACCCGCCAAGAGAGGGCAAGTTTCAGCACGGGTTGATAAACCTTTTCGATGAAGGCCTCGAGCCAGCTATCGAAGTATTTCGGCAGGAACCGGACGATGTGGCTGTCTTTCCGTTCCTTGAGATGAGCCAAGTGGGATGGAAGGATAAATATCGCCTCCACCAGGGAGATGGAGAGGACCGAGATGACCACTACCGGAATGGCGAACATGAATTTCCCCATGATCCCCGACACGAACAGCAGGGGCAGAAACGCGGCGATGGTAGTCAGGACCGTCAGGATGACGGGCGCCGCCATCTCGTAGGCCCCCTCCACCGCGGCCTCTTTACGAGGAACGCCATCCTGAATCTTGGTAAAGATATGTTCCCCGATGATAATGGCGTCATCCACCACGATTCCCAGGCAGATAATGAAGGCAAAAAGGGAAATCATGTTGACCGAGACCCCGAAATATGGCAGGAGGATAAAGGATCCAAAGAAGGCCACGGGGATACCCATGGCCACCCAGAGCGCCAGGCGAAGCTCCAGGAACATGGCGAGGAGCAGAACCACGAGGATGAGCCCGTACTTGCCGTTCCGGACGAGGAGGTCAAGCCTGTCCCGCAGGATCCGGGCCCTGTTGTTCGTAATCACCCAGTGAATCCCGTCAGGCAGGGTCTGTGTCAAACGCGGCAATTGGCGTTTGACGGCCCTTTCGATATCCAGGGCCGACTGTTCCCCAATGCGATAAACCTTCAGCAGGACAGCGCGCTGGCCGTCAAAATAGGTGGCGGCGTCGGTCTCCTCGAAACCATCCACGATATTCGCGATATCCGACAGGCGCACATATCCCCCCGCCGGATCCCGGATGACGGGGATGCCCATGAAATCCTTTCGGGTATACTTGAGCCCCTTTGTCCTGACCAGGATCTCTTCCCCCTTTTGACGGATTTTCCCCGCCGGAATGTCCCGGCAATTGGCGGCCACGATGGCAGCCACGCGCGGGATGGTAAGGTTGTACTTCTCGAGCATTGTCTCCGGCACCTCGATGGAAACCTCATAGGGGCGAACCGCGTCGAGGGTGACGAGAGAAATTCCCTTCAAAGACGATAGATCGTCCCGCAGCCGTTCCCCCGAACGTTTCAGGTCTTTCTCGTCCACGCCGCCGTAGAGAACCACCTTCAAGACCTCCCGTTTCCGGGACACCTCGGTCACGACGGGCTGATCGATATCCTTCGGAAAGTTCGTGATACGGTCCACGGCGCTCTTGACGTCGTCCCGCAGCTTCTTGGCGTCGTATCCTTTCTGAACCTCCACGAGGACGGTTCCGAGCCCTTCCCGTGCCGTGGAGGTAATTCGCTTGATGCCGTCCAGGCCGCTGATCTCTTCCTCGATGCGCGTACAGACGGCTTCCTCCACGTCCGTCGGCGTGGCACCGCGATAAGGAACCGTGACCGAGATCATATCGAGGGAATACTCGGGAAAAACCTCTTTCTTGATGGAAAGGGCCTGCAGGATCCCAAACCCGATAATGAAGACCAGCAGGAGATTAGCGGAAACGGGGTTTTCCACCATCCATCGTATCGCCCGTTTCATTTCGCGCTCTTTCTCACCCGGATTTGCATCCCGTTCGTCACGGCAAACAGGGAGGTGGTGATGACCGGGTCTCCCTCACGGAGACCGGAAACGAAGACCTTCTCCTTCTCACGGTAGAGGACTCTGACGGTTCGGATCACGAGTTTCCCCTCCCGGGCGATCCAGACCTTGCCGTCGCGCTCCGCCTTGGCGGAGATCCAGAAACCTTCCCCCGTCTTTCCCCGGATTCGGACCGTGACAAAATCCCCGTTTTCCAAGGGGGGAGTGAACCGGTAAGGGGCCTTCACCCGCAGAATGGCGTGGAGCATCCGTGAGCCCGGGTCGACAGCGCCCGCCGTGCGGACAAGCATCGCGGGGTACCGGACCTTTTTTCCCGTGAGGGTCGATATCACCTCCGCCGTGGAGGGCACCGTGAGCCATGCCGCATCCCGGGACCTGAGGGGGACCTCGATCTCCGCCACCCCCGTGCTGAAAAGGTGTCCGATGACCTTGCCCGGTGTGACGAATTGCCCCAGGTCGGTGAGACGTTTCAAGACCCGCGCGTCGTAGGGCGAACGTAATGTTGTCCTTTCCAGGTTCAACTTCGCGAGGCGGAGGTCCGCCGCCGCCGCGTCGTAAGCCGCCTTGGCCGCCTTGAGCTGTGGGAGATAGAAGGTCAGGGCGTCCGGAACCACCTTCTTATCCATAAGGACGTTTTTTAGGATCTCTTCCCATTCTTTTTTCGCGATATGGGCCTGTTTCAAGGCCTTTTTATATGCCACGTCCCTGTTCAAGAGATTTGCCTCGGCCCGCTTCAGGGCGATCGCGTAGTCGGTCTTTTCGAGCTGGACGAGAACCTCACCGCGTTTTACGAAGCCGCCCTCGATGAAGTTTTTCGACACAGCCACGACCTTTCCCGAAACCTGCGGAACCAGGTTGAGCGTGTGTACCGGTCTTACCGTTCCGTATCCAACAATGACAATGGGGTTTTTCACCCTGCGCGCCACCTCGACGGTTACCAGGGGCCCCCTCGCGCGCGCCGCCTTTTTCGGCGGGACCTTCTTGAACTTGATGAACAGGTAAACGGAAAAGACGGCCGTGACGATAATGACAACCGGCAGGAAAACCTTCATGAATCTATTCATGACCACCTCCCGCAATCTCTTTGAATTTCGCGATCCCGCCCCCCAGGGCCGTGTAGAGCTGGACACGATTCTGAAGCAGGCGGAGATAGAGGCGAAAGACGACGATTCGACGGCTCAAGAGGGAAATCTTGGCGGACAAAAAGCCCTGGAACGAACGCGTCCCGGAGAGGTAGCCGTTGTGAACCCTGCGGTAGACGATAGCCTCGTTTCTATACGCCTTCTTTTCCTGCTCCAACTGCAGGACCAACTCCTCGTAGACAGTCAGGGCGGATTCCACCTCCCTGAAGGCGTTCAGGGCCACCTTGCGATACGCCTCCACGGCCATCTGCGCCTCGATTTCCGCCTTTTTTACCGCCGCCTTCTTGGCGCCCCGGTGAAAAATCGGTTGGGTCAACCCGCCCAGGAGCGCCCAGACCTTGGAGCTCCCGCCGGTCAAGTCCGAGAGTTCGGGACTCCGGTAGCCCCCGTTGGCGGTGAGCCTCAAGGCGGGAAGCAGGGCCGCCTTCTTGACCCCGATGTTCAACAGGGCCTGGCGGACACGAAGCTCGGCAATACGAACGTCTGGCCGCCTCTCCAGCAGCTTCGAAGGCAAACCCGCGGGAACCGGGGCAAGCCCCTTCTCGAAGATGTCAAACGGGGAAACGACAAGGCGGGCGGCCGGTTCCTTCCCCATGAGCGTGTTCAGCCCAAACCGCGAGACAGAAAGTTTTCTTCGGTTCGCGAAGAGGTCTTGGCGCGCCTTCTCCTCCCGCTGCTGGATGGTAAGATAGGTGTTTCCGTCCATGATGCCGTTGAAATAGCCGCGCTTCGCGTCATCCGCCTGGAGCTTCGTTATCTTCAATAGCTGCCCCCAAAGGGGAAGCTCCGCCTCCAGTTCCGAAATCTCGAAGTAGAGGCGGGAAACATTCGCCGTCAGGGTCTGGTAAACCGTGTTCAGGTTTTCCCTTGAGGACAAAAGCGCGAGACGGGCCATCTCCGCCGAGTTGGCGATTCTCTTCCAAAGATCCACCTCATAGGAGGCCGTCAAAAGCAAGCCAAAATTGTTGACCTCTTCGCCCTTTCGGTTACCCTTCCGGTCATAGACCGGCTGGCGGCTCCGTCCGATGTCTCCGTTGAAATCAACCCCCGGCAGGAGGGGGGCCCTCGCGATGATCATCTGCTGGCGAAAGGCCTCCACGTTGAGGAGGGCGTGCCGCGCGTCCGGGGACTGTTTCAGGGCGTAGGCTATGAGATCGGTCAGTCTTGTGTCCCCGAAAAGCGTCCACCACGCGGAATCCGAGAAGGGTCGCCCCGTTTTGTCCCCCGAAAACGACGTCCGTGCAGCGCCGGGAATCTCGACCTTCTTCATCGGCGGGGCCAGCGAACACCCATAAAACCACGGCAAAAACAGGGCAAACGCCGTCACAGCGCCGGCCCACGCCAAGGCCCTCTCAAGAATTCCTGTTCTCACGCTACTAACCGATTTCATTTCCCAACCCCCTCCCCGGGAATTTTCAGCCGATCCGATGACAAAAACGACTCGATACTCTCCACGAGCCGCGCGTTCAGATTCATCAGGTTCGTCAGGTCCTCGCGCGAGAAAGACCGCATCATATTCTTCAGGTTCAAGGCGTGAACGGGGATGAACCGTCGCATAAACAACTCGCCGTGCTTCGTAAGCCTGAGGATGACGCGACGCCGGTCCTTCGCGCTGTGGGAGCGTTTTACATACCCTTCCCGTTCCAGGGTATCCACCACCCCCGTCATCGTGGCGGCGCTGACGCCGTAGAAGCGGTTAATTTCCGAGATCCCCAGCCCTTCCTCGCCCCCGCGGAGAAACAGCTGAATCAAAACCATGAACCGGGCCTTGGACAGCCCCATCCGTGAGAAATACTGGTCGAAAAGGCTGGGAACCGCGTGTTGGAAGTGAATCACGCGAATGAACGTCACAAGAAACTCCGTATCACTCGTGGGAAATTCCCGCTTCAAATTCGCGAGAAGTTTTTCATTGATTTTTTCCAACATTTTTACCTCACACGATATTTTGGCTCCTAATTATTAGGAGCCTATCAATAGCACGCCTTTCCCGTTATGTCAAATCTGATAATCTCGCCAAACCTATATTTTTATAAGGCAAAGTAGTTCAAGAAGCGCGATTTGTTAGGGCTGAAACGCATTTGAAGCCAGTCGCAATATGAGGGACGCAACGCGACCTGTCTGCGCGCGGTCACGCGCTGGCAGGTGCGGGCATTGGACTTTTTATGAAGCCGTAAATAATGCTTAATGCCCTTGAAATGGCGAGGCTTGGACCTTTTAAGCTCTTATTCCTCCTCGCCATCAACGGGAAGCCCCAGGGCCTTTCTCACTTTCTGGATACCGCGCAGATGGGCGGCGCCCATCACTTCATCTTTACGCACCTCCATTTCCATAAACTTCAAGAAATCCCGCACCCGATCGCGGCCCTCCTTTGTCTTGACCATTTCGCGGGGTATTTTCCCGCCGAAGAACGGGACTTCCTCGTCAAGCCATTCTTCCCATTTACCGTTGAGTATTTTCACGAGGCCTTCCTGGATTTCCGGTCTCTTCAGCAAAGCTTCGTCATCAAGCTCGTCTTCCAAGTCCTCATCCCAGTCATCTTCCTCCCCGCCTCGGACCTCTTCAAGGGTCTGGATATCCGTGTCACGCAACCTGGCATGTCCCTTCAGACGTTTTGTGATCTCATTTTTTATCTTCTCCGCCCGCTTAGCTGAATTCACATCAATGATTAAGATATCTTTCTTAATATAGATATTCCCAAGAACGGTATCGTCAAACAACGCGTTCCCCTTAAATCCCTTCCGCAGCCAAGGAAATTCAATCTCGACCAGATTGCCGTTTCTGTCGTAAAGGGCCTCGTCCAGCAGCTTTTGCTTACTGATGCCCTTGGCGAGCGGGCGCAATTTTTCAAACGCCTCCCCCGGGTCATCAATTTCGTAATAAAGGGTATGGAAGAGAAGCGGATCGCCATCCGTATTCTGGGAAACAAGCGGCTCCAGAAAATCATCGCAGACATAGAAATAAAAATCCCGTATCTCCATGTCATATTCCTCGAGAACCTCCCACGTCAGCGTATCGTAAGCTTGTAATATCCTATCCCTGAACTCAAGGATGTTTTCCTTGAAATCGCTCGGAATTTTATGTTTGCCACACCCGTCGAGCATGGTGACATGATCGATCGTGACGGTTCGCGCGAAAAGGATATCTCCCGGATTCAAGTTTTCCGATCCCTTCTCTTCAAACACATCGATGACATCACCAAGGATGAGATCTTCGAGTTGAACCCCCTCACCCGGACGGCAGCTTTTTACTTCGTAAAAGGTGTAGGGCCGTCTTATATTCGCCTCCAGCACGCGGCGTTGAAGGCTGTCCAGGTTTTTCCCTCTCTTCTCCAGAAAGATCTGCGAAAGCGTCATATTGGGAGGAATAGGCAACTCTATGCCCTCATCTTCCAATTCCTCGGGGTCGTAGACCCAATTGTAGATAAACCACGGAGCAAAAATATCGAAGTGTCCTCTCAATAAATCAGTCAAAACCAAAGGATCATCAGGCCACAAAAAAAAAACTCGCCCGCGGCAACAGACAGGCCCCAATCACCCACTCTTTTTTCAGCAAAATTCAGCAGCGCGTCCGAGGAGGCTTGCAGGGCTTCCCGTGTCCTCCGCCAAAAAAGATCCACCGTTTGGATCTCCTTTTTCAGACAGCAGTTTTTGTACTTCTTCCCGCTCCCGCAGGGACACGGGTCATTCCGCCCAATCTTCTTTTTTTTCGACATCTTAATCTCCAAAAATTATTACAACCGGCAGCTCGCCCGTCTCGGCAAGTGGCTCAATCCCGAAAGAGGCGGCGGCGTGAGCCCCTTGTGCTGGATGAGGACCTTGAAGATCTCGCCCATCCCCCCCGGCAAGAGGAGGGACTTGGCGTTGAGGCGGGCCTTGACCTCTTCCGGCGTGCCGGCGTCCGACAAGACATCCAGAATCCCCAGACTCATCAGGAAATGGGCCTGGTCAGTGAACCCCGTCACGTTCAGTCCGAACGCCTTCCCCCATGTGGCCAGCGCGGAGAAATTGACGTGGGCCGTCAGGTCCCTGCGCCCCACGTTCTCGTAAAGGTCCTCCAGCGCCTGGTGCCGCTCGTAGGCCATGAGGGTGCCGCGCCGCCGGTAATCCTGGTAGAGTTCACGCGTGGGATAGCCGTAATCGATGGTGACCAGATACCCCCGCGCCAGTTTCGAAGCGGCCGCCTTCAGCCACGCGCGGGCCTCCAGGTTCACCTCCGCGCGAAAGCCGGCCGGAAGTAAAACCCCGAGGGTCTCGAAATAATCGGCGAGCAAAGGGGTTGACGGGGGCATCAGCACCTCTTCGAACCCCTCGCGCCAATCCACGAAAACCTCTTTCAGGCCGTCCTCCGTCATCTCCACCACGTGAACGGGGAAGGCGTCGAAAAGTTCGTTGGAAAAGATGACGCCCTCGATTTCTGGAAGGTCGTTCACGGTCTCAACCCATGACACCTTCCTTCCGCCCAGGACCTCTTCCTGGACCGCCCGCAACGCGGGGCTCCTTTCGACGATGACATACCGCGCCTCATCCCTGCCCCCCGACCAGGCCTCGAGGATATCGCGCGCCAGGATGCCCTTACCCGCCCCGGCCTCGACAATCATGGTCGCGTCCATGCCGGAGAGCATCTCCTGGAACTGACGCGCCAGCATCCTTCCGAACAGGGATCCCAGAGAACTTGCCGTGTAGTAATCGCCCGCCTCCCCTATCTGCCCCGCCTGGGCCGTGTAATAGCCCGTCTCCGGGTGATAGAGGGCGGTTTCCATGAAGTCCCGGAAGGGAATCGGGCCCTCGCGCGCAATGCGTGCCGCAAGGATTTTTTCCGCGGGTGTCATGGACAGATCAAGCCTCGAACAAGACAGACATGCAGGTCAGCCCCGCCTGGGCCTTGCGTATCTCGGAGATGTCGATGGGAATCGTCGCAAAACCCTCCCGTTCGAAAAGCCGGGCCGTTTCCGGGCAGTCGGCGGGGAGAATAACCTGCCTTCCCAGCGGAAGAAAGCTCAGCCGGGAGGCTTCCGCCTCCGGGGCCTTTAAAACTTTACAGGCCGAGAAGATCCCCGGGTCAACCCCGTCGCCCGAGACAACCACGGTCCCGGCGTCCAGGACGTTCACGATGGTTTTCAGGTGCAGCGCGCCGGTGAGCGCGACGGGAACAACGGTGCGGGAGGCCCCCGCCCAGTCCGACAGCGCCTTGATTCCCGCGTCATTGGTCCTTTTCGTCCGCCCCACGAAGAGGGTATTCCCCACCTGGAGGACATCCCCGCCCTCGAGGGTGGCGGGGGAAGCCATGCGGGTCAGGTCCAGAAAATGTCCTAAGATCTCCGCTGATACCTTAACCTCGTCCCTCCGAGAGGCCGCGCCGGGACGGGTGATAAGGACCCGTTTCCCTGCCACCACGGCCGTGTCCTCCGTGAAGGGGCAATCGGGAAGCCGGTCATCCGGGGGCGCCAGGATCACCGTCCAGCCCAACTGGGACAAAATCTCGCAGTAACGCTGGTGCTGCCGCCTCGCCAGTGCCACGTCGATGGGCCGCGGATTGTCCTTGGGCTTGATACACTGGTCGAAACTATCGGGGATACCCCGAACCAGCGCGTATTGCATGGTTTTCGTCTCCTTCTATTTCAAAATCTCTTTATGTTTTTATACACAAACACAGAGAAATAAAAAACCCCGCTTCGCAAAAACACTCTTGCCCTCAGTTAACGTTTCCCATCACCTCGGTTCGTAGAGGATTTTCATTTCGCTGTATCGATACCCTGTCAGGCGCACAAAAAAGGGAGGCCGCATGGCCTCCCGTCGTGTCCCATGAATTTCTTCATTTCCGTTCACCCCCGATCCTTTCCATAATCATTTTTTTTATGGCGTCGTCAATGGCATATAGGCCGGCTATCAGCATGGATCCCCCCTGTTCGAAAACGGCCTTCTCCAAAATTTCCTCTGGAATTCCAGCGTCTTCCAGGATATACGGTTCCCCGAAATTCTCCACATGATCCACCAGGGCCAGATAAGCCTTGCATCCCCATACGTTGATACAAAAATAGTACCCCCGCATGGACGCAATCAATGCCTGATTTTTATCGGGCTCCGCAAAGGCCTTCCTCAATCGGAGCGTCACCTTTTGGGGCGTGAGATCCCATTGTATCTGGTCCCACACCTTTCTGACATCGTCCAGTGTCCTGAATACCATGATGGAAAAGGAGGTTAATCCTCTCCAAAATAGGCTGTCGTGTTGGTTATGGGATCCAGCTTCTCCAGTTCCGCCTTCCAGTTTTTCTTTTCCAAATGGGCAATGATCTCTTCCTTAGAATGTTTGTCCACCAGATCGATGGACAAGGCCACGCGGTATTGAATCTTGCCCTTCTGGATAAACCGGTATTCAAAGCGCATGTGGGTGACATACTTGAACTCAATGGTGTACCCCGGCAACTGTTCCTCGAAATACGGGATGAGAGATTTGGCTTTTTCAACGTCAGGCATGGTATCTCCTCCTTTTTTGTTGTTTTCCCCGTCTTGATTCTTACGAAACTGCCGCTGCTGTTTCAAGATCCTGTCGAGAAAAAACTTTCCCGTCCAAGACATCTCGCACCGTCCTTACCAGCGTGTAAGAGCTGTAGGGTTTTTGCAAAACCGCGGCCACCCGATTTTCATCGTGAAAATCTGAAACCGCGGAATAGTTTCCAGTCGTCAGTATGGCCTTTACGGAAGGTTTCTTTTCCTTCGCGTAACGGATTATTCCTCTTCCCGACGATGCCGCATCCGCGATGACAAGGTCTATTTCATCGCAACGCTTATCGAAGATATCAATAGCCTCCTTGCCACTGGCAATGATAATATTGTATCCCGTGTCGTCAAGAGCCCAACGCAGGAAATCCTGCCAGAAATCGTCGTCTTCCACAATTAAAACCGTCTCCGTGCCGAAAACGGATTTATCCCACTTCTCCATGGAAACTTTCGGCTCTCTTTTTTCGTCTCTCGACGAAGGGAAAAAGGAGGTGTTCTTCAAGACCTCCTCGAAATTATCCACCCGGTCTCCAATGACACCTCTATACCTCTTAGAAAAACAAAGAAAATAGTGTCTCCCCCGATATATTGAGCATTCCTTGCAACCCTTTCCAGAAAAAGGGCAATTCATTTTCCATTTCGCCATGATCGTTGCCTCCAGAATATGATTTCTAACCTATCCAAAAAGAGGTGTCAATTCCTTCGTCAACAGGACAAGCATGATGGTTTGGGAGACCCCAAAAGGGTTCAAATTGTCATTTGCAGCCTGGGACGCTGAATCCGTGGAAAAGCTGTTTTGGACAGCCTTGATTCGTTCATCATGCCCCAGATTTCGACCATAAACGCCTTGAAAAATACCATAAAAATCCAAAATACGACTTCTGTCGGCCTGTTTGACCTCTCATTGTGGTTATCAAGGCAGAATTTCCGCTACACAGCTTTAACCCAAGAAGTCTAAGCAGGACACTCATCTTCGCGCGTCTATCCCTCTGGATCGCAACCGCCTGGATCCTTTAAGCCGATTCAGGGCGGACTATGTCGCCTTAATCCCCAATCGCCATTGATACTTCTCGCGAAAGATCTTGATCTTCTTCTCCGCGCGGAGCACGGTTAAGTGGATCTTCTTCTCCTTGGAACAGAAGCGGTATCT
Source organism: bacterium (assembly GCA_026986155.1). Lineage (GTDB taxonomy): Bacteria > Desulfobacterota > S145-22 > S145-22 > S145-22 > JAOZMY01. The sequence continues at coordinate 10,988 of JALSPC010000165.1, read as the reverse complement.
TCTCCTGCCCACCTTGCACATTTGATGGTTCCGATCCCGCGGGTTGTGGGTTCTGGTCAAGACCGAGAAAGATGTCTTTGTGGTGCCCCCTGGGGTTCTTGAGAAACTTGGGAATGGTGACAGTGAATAACGTGAAGGAGGCAATATGATTTTTAAAAGTCTTTCACGCGAGAGACCTCGCAATCAAATCCGGAAAACGCTGGATAAAAAGTAGCGTGCCGTTCCTTTCAGGCTCTTGAGGGCGCTTGCGCCACGTAATCTTCCACCTTGTGCCGGACGATCATCCCGTCGATCATGTAGATGACGTCCTCGGCGATATTGGTGGTCAGGTCGGCGATTCTTTCCAGGTGGCGCGAGACGAGGAGAAAATGGATGAGACATTCCAGCCGGGCGGGCTGCTCGCGAATGCCTTCCTTCACCTGGGAATACATCTGCCGGTTAATTTCGTCCACCACGTCGTCCGCGGCGCAGACCTCCTTCGCAGTTCCCGTGTCCATCTTCACCAATGCGTCCAGGCTGTTTTTAAGCATCTCCCGGGCCTTGGCTGCCATGGTCTTGAAGTCGAACGGGACGTCGATGGGGGGCTGGGACGCCAGGAAGAGGGCCCGCTCGGCGATATTCACCGAGAGGTCGCCGATGCGCTCCAGGTCGTTGTTGATTTTCAAGACGGCCACGATGAACCTCAGGTCGATGGCGACCGGCTGGTAGAGGGCGAGGATCTTGAGGCCCTCCTCCTCCAGGTTGACCTCCAGCTGGTCGATTTTTTCATCCATGTCGATGACTTCTCGGGCCAGGCCCCTGTCCCGTTTCTCGATGGCGCTGACCGCCATGGCCACCGATTCCTCCACCACCGTTCCCTCGGCGATAATCAGTTTTTTCAGTTTTTCTATCTCTTTCTGCAGGTGAACCGACATCTTTTCTCCCTTTCCATCTATCTTTAATTCAACTGGGCGCAAAACGCAAGGTCCCGGGACGGTAACCGTTGGACATGGCGCTCGGGACTCTTACCCGAACCGCCCCGTGATGTATTCCTCCGTTTGCTTCTTGGCCGGCTTGGTGAAGATCTTTTCCGTCTCTCCGTATTCCACGATGACCCCGCGGTAGAAAAAGGCGGTGAAGTCCGAGATGCGGGCCGCCTGCTGCATGTTGTGCGTGACGATCACGATGGTGAAACGGTCCTTCAGGTTGACCACCAGGTCTTCGATCTTGGAGGTGGCGATGGGATCGATGGCCGAGGTGGGTTCGTCCATGAGGAGGATTTCCGGCTCCACCGCGATGGCGCGGGCGATGCAGAGCCGCTGCTGCTGCCCCCCGGACAGGGCGGTGGCCGGACGGTCCAGGTCTTCCTTGACCTCGTCCCAGAGGGCCGCCTGTTTCAGCGCCCACTCCACCCGTTCCATCATCTTCGATCGACTCATCTTGTAGTGCATCTTGAGGCCGTAGGTCACGTTGTCCTTGATGCTCATGGGAAACGGCGTGGGTTTCTGGAAGATCATGCCCACCCGGCGCCGCAGCTCGATGAGGTCGTATCCCGGGGAGAGAATGTTCTCTCCGTCCATCCTTATCTCTCCGGACGCCCGCTGTTCCCGGTAGAGGTCGTAGATGCGGTTGTAAACCCGGATATGTGTCGACTTGCCGCAGCCCGAAGGGCCGATGATGGCCGTCACCTTCTTGTCGTAGATGTCCAGGGTATTGTCCTTCAGGGCCTGGAAGTCTCCGTAGAAGAAATCGAGATGGCGCACGGAGATCTTGGGTGCCAGGGAGTCTTTTGCCTGGTCGCCGTGCCGGGGTTCCTCGTTTCCTGGCCGGTTACCGGGCTTTTCGATCGAAACCTCGTTTCGAAAACCCCGCTTGTCCGCCGAATCGAAGTAGAGGGGTTTGATGACAGGGCTCATTTACGTTTTTTCTCCTTGAGAACGCGTCGGCCGAGGAGCGTCGCCAGCAGAACCCCCACCATGATGAGGAGGGAGGCGCCCCAGGCCTGCCGCTGCCAATCCCGGTAGGGGGACATGGCGTAGTTAAAGATGGTCACGGTCAGGTTGGCCGTGGGCCCGGAGAGGGATTTCACCCAGTAGGGGCTGTTCAGCGCGGTGAACAGCAGGGGGGCCGTCTCCCCGCTAACCCGTGCCACGGCCAGCAGCACGCCCGTCAAAAGTCCCGACTTGGCCGCCCGGAAGACCACCTGGAAGGTGACCTTCCACCGGGGCGCGCCCAGAGCCAGGGCCGATTCGCGAAGGGTATTGGGTACGAGGCGCAGCATGTCCTCCGTGGTGCGCACCACCACGGGCAGCATGATGACGGCGAGGGAGACCGCGCCGGCATAGCCCGAGAAGTGCCCCGTCGGGAAGACGATGATTGCGTAGATAAACACCCCGACGATGATGGACGGGGTCCCCATCAGGACGTTCGCCGCGAAACGGACGGTGGCCGCGACCCTTGAATGTTCCCCGAATTCCGAGAGGTAGATTCCCCCGAGGATTCCCAGCGGAACCCCCAGCAACACCGCCGCCAGCGTGATGAGAAGGGTTCCCACGATGGCGTTGACCAGCCCCCCGCCCGGAACCCCCGGCGGGGTGGGGAGCTTCGTGAAAAAATCGGGTGAAAGGGCGGAGATTCCCCGTAGAATGACCCCCATGAGGATCCAACCCAGGAAAAAGAGCCCCAGCAGGGCGGCACCCCCGGAAAGACCCACGACGAGGCGATTGGTCAGCTTCCGAAACGTGGCGGGTCTTCTTTTCATCCTACAGTCCCCTGCCGGATTTGCCGCGCATCCGCTTGAGCCAGAGTTGGGAGAGGATCTGAACCCCGATGGTGATAACGAGGAGGATCAGCCCCAGTTCCACGAGGGAACTGAGATAGAGAGGGTCGGAGGCCTCGGTGAACTCGTTTGCCAGGGTGGAGGCAATACTGTTGGCGCCGGTGAAGAGGGACGTGGAGATCTTGTGAGAATTTCCGATGACGAAGGTCACGGCCATGGTCTCCCCCAGGGCGCGTCCCAGGCCCAGGAAAGCGGCCCCCACGATACCATCGATGCCGTAACGGAGGGTGACCTTGCGGGCCACTTCGAAGGTGGTGGATCCCATCCCGTAGGCCGATTCCTTCAGTTGAACGGGAACCATCCGGAACACGTCGCTGGCAACGGAGGTAATGAAGGGGAGGATCATCAGGGCCAGGATCAGACCGGCTGTCAACAGGCCGATACCCATGGGCGGGCCCTGGAAGAAGGGGAGGGTCCCCGTGATGTCCGCCAGGAACGGCTGCACGTGGTCCGCCATGAAAGGTGCAAAGACGAAGAGTCCCCACATGCCGTAGATGATGCTGGGAATGGCCGCGAGGAGCTCGATGGAACTTCCTATGAAGCGCCCCAATCGGGGGGGGATCAACTCCACCTGGAAGAGGGCGATGGCCAGGCTCAGGGGAACGGCGATGACCATAGCGATCAAGGTGGATATCAGGGTCCCGTAGATGCTGCTCAGGGCCCCGAAGTCGTGCTTCACCGGGTTCCACGCGCTCGAAAGGATGAACTTGAGGCCGAAATGCCGGATGGACGGCATGGACATATCCGTCAGGGAGACGAACAGGCCCGCGATGAGCAGAGGAATGACGAGGGCGCTACCGAGGGTCACCAAGCGGAAGAGGCTGTCCCCGTCTTTGCGCCTCACCTTGGACGGGGAGGTGTTTTCGAGAGGGGGAGCGGGGACGCCCGAGGGTGTCCCCGCAGGATGGGGGTTGGAGGGAAAGACTATTTCCACAAAGGATGCCCCTTCGTGTCTTTTATCTCCTTCTTCCAGGTGGCCTCCACGAGACGGACCACCTTTTCCGGGATGGGAACGTAGTCCAGTTTCATGGCGATCTGCGCGCCGTGCCTGTAGGCCCAGTCGAAGAAGGCGAGAACCGCCTTCCCCGTTTCCGGCTTTTTCTGGACCTTGTAGACGAGGATGAACGACGCGCCGGTGATGGGCCAGCTCTTTTCACCGGGCTGGTCGGTCAGCACCATGTAGAAACCCGGGGCGTGGGCCCAGTCGGCGTTGGCGGCGGCGGACTGGAAGGTTTTGATGGTCGGGGCCACGAACTTTCCCGCCCTGTTCTTCAGAAGGACATGGGCGAGTTTGTTTTGAAGGGCGTAGGCGTATTCCACGTAACCGATGCCGCCGTTGACCTTCTGGACATAGGCGGAGACGCCCTCGTTTCCCTTGCCGCCCACCCCGGCGGGCCACGAAACGGCCTTGCCGGTGCCGACCTTCGCATGCCATTCCTTCGAGACCTTGTCCAGGTAGTTGGTGAAGATCCAGGTGGTTCCGGAGCCGTCGGCGCGGTGGACCACCGTGATGTTCTTGTCCGGGAGGACAAGACCGGGATTCAGTTTCCGGATGGCCGGATCGTTCCAGGTCTTGATTTTACCCAGGAAGATGTCCGCCAGGACCTCGGGGCTCAGCCTCATCTTGCCCGGGCCCACGCCCTTGATGTGCACCACGGGGACCACGCCGCCCATGATCATGGGAAACTGGATGAGGCCGAACTTTTCCAGCGCTTCCGCCTTCAGCGGGGCGTCAGAGGCGCCGAAATCGACGGTCTTGGCCTTGATCTGGGCGATGCCGCCGCCGGAACCGATGGACTGGTAGTTCAGCTTCACGCCTTTCAGTTTTTCATACTTGTAGGCCCACTGGGCGTAGACGGGATAGGGAAAGGTGGCCCCCGCCCCGTTGATGGTCATGCCAAAGCCGGCGTGGGCCATGACCAGCACGAAGGCAGTCATGAACAGGGTTGTCAGGAATTTCTTCATCTCTTTTCTCCTTTTTTGTTTTCGACCATAGTCTGGTTTCTTTCTGTTAGGGTTTCGTTAGGAAGGTGTTAGGTTCGGGCAAAATCCCCCTTTTTCAGAACTTGAACTTCAAATCCACCTGCAGCCTGTTGTAGTCGTGTGAATCGTGAATTGGTTTCGTGCAGATGAAGTAGGTGGCCGCCAATTTCCAGTTCTTGGCCAGCTGGAATCCCGCGCTCAACTTGTGTCCCTTGCCGTCCGTTCCGCCGCCGATGAAGTCGGAATCGGAGAAGGCCCCCACCGTCGCGTCCTTTTCCACGTCCCGGTAGTTATACTTGAACTCCCAGGAATACTTCTTCTTGCACTTTCCCACCTTGAAGCCGGCGAGCCAACCCTTGTCCTCGGAATCTGTGTTGTAGACGTAATCTCCATAAACCGCCACCGGGATCTTCCCGATCTTCGTTCCCACCTCTCCGAAAAGCTCCCAGAGGTTGTAGTCGTAGACGTAGTTGCCGTCCGCGTCCAGCGTGTTGCCAAACCCCTTGTTCTTCTTAACGAAGGAGGCCTCTCCCTGGGTGTGGAGATAATCGAAATATCCCGTCCCAAGGGTGACCTTGACCTTTCCGAAGGCGGGTTTGACTCCGATGACCCCGCCGACCATTCCGGAGTCCGTGGAATCGCTCCTTTCCACGATCCAGGTCCCCCCGAGGCTGATGAAGGGGTTGATGTTTCCCAGCTTCGCCTGGTAGGTGATGGCGCCGCCCTCGGGATTCAGGTCGTCGTCCCAGATAAGGGAGCTCGACTTGACCGGTAGAAACGGATTTTTCATCTTGCCCAGGAGCAGGTGGCCTTTGCTGCCATTCGCGTTGGCGAAGGCCGGATGCCAGTCCACGTAGGCCCGGTCGATCCAGATGTCTTTGCTCGTATAGCCGCCGGTCAGGGTCTGGTTCGTCGAAACCGGGTCCTCGGAACCGCTGGCCACGCGGAAATGGAAATCGGCGGTGTCGTTGACCTTCGCCGCCAGGCCGAGGCGGACGCGGATCCGGTGACGGGTCCGGTCGTGTTTCCCTTCCTCGTCGATGTATTCGTGGCGGTAGCGGAAATCGCCGTGAAGCTTGACGCGCGAGACCCAGTCGGGAATCTTCACCGAGGAGGCAGTTTCCTTCTGTTTCGAGACCTCCACCTCTACTTCTTTCTGGCCCGCCTCCACCTTCGAGAGACGTTCCTTCAACTGGTTGATGGTTTCACTCTGTTTTTCGATGAGTTTCCGCAACTGTTCGATTTCGGATTGTTTCGGCGTGACGGCGGCGTAACCCGTTCCCGCCGTTAGGAAAACGGCGAGACATAAGGCGATGCATCCCTTTCGTATCCAGTATTTCATTCCAGAATTCCTCCTTTTTTCTTTTTTTCCTTTGTTCTTTTTCCGGTTGGGAATTGCGCGTGCTTCCTCTCTCACCTCCCTCCGTTTTTGTTTTCGAGGGTGAGGTTAAAGGAAACGTGTTAGGAAAAAATGAGGGGAAAGTGGAAATTTCGTTGGATTATGATTAGGATTTAATGAATCAAGTTTGCGGGATTAATGTAAGGTTATTCTGCGCTTGACACGGATAGTCACAAGGGGAAAACGAGCATGAAGAGGCTTCCCCTTCCGGGCTCGCTCTTGACCTCCACGCGCCCGTGGTGAATCTTCATGATGTGCTTGACGAGGGAGAGTCCCAGGCCGGTGCCGCCGAGCTGGCGGCTGCGCGATTTGTCCACGCGGTAGAACCGTTCGAAGATCCGCGGAATGGATTCCCCGGGGATCCCGATTCCCGTGTCTTTCACGGATACCACGGCTTCTTTCCCCACCCTCCGCGTCCCGACGGTGATGCTTCCCCCCCTGGGGGTATACTTGACGGCGTTGTCGATAAGGTTTCCCACGGCCTGTTCCAACAGGTGGGCGTTGGCATGGAGGGTGACGGGAGCCTCGGACGTGAACGCGAGGGATACCCCCGCCTTTTCCGCCATTGGGCGGAAATCGTCCACCGTTCTTTTCACCAGTTCGTTGAGAGAAACCTCCTCGAAATCGATGGCGTTTCCCTCCAATCCCTGTTCGAGCCTCGCCAGGCTCATCAGGTCTTCGATAAGGGCGCCCAGGCGCTCCACCTGCCGCGAGAGCATGGCAAGGAACCGGCGGGCGTCGGACGGGTCCTCCAAGGCCACTTCCTGGAGGGTTTCAATGGCGCCCTGGATGGCCGTGATCGGGGTTTTCAGCTCGTGAGAGACGTTCGCCACGAAGTCTCGCCGGACGATCTCGAGGCGGTGAAGCCGGGTGATGTCGTTCATGACGATGACAGCGCCAATCTTCCGGTCACCCTCTCCCTTCAGGGGCGCGCCGTGAAGCTGGAGTTGAATGTTCCCCTGTTCCCCGAAGGGGATGGTCGCCTCCAGGGGACCCGAGGCCTCGAGAGTTTCCTTGATGAAGGCCTGGAGCCGCGAGTTGCGGACGATTTCGTAGAAACTCTTTCCCTGGGCCGTCTCTCTGTCCACGCCGAACAATGCCGCGGCGCGGGTGTTGAGGGAGATGACCGCGTCGTTCAGGTTCACCGCGAGGACCCCTTCGCTCATGCCGGTGAGGATGACCTCCAGTTCCTGCTTCTGGCGGGTGACCGTCTCAATGGTCTTCCGAAGTTGCTCCGCCATTTCGTTCATGGCCTCCGAGAGGAGGGACAGCTCCAGAGCCTTTTGGGGGGGCACCCTTTCATCCAGGTTTCCCCTGGCGAACTGCTGAACCACCTGCGTCATCTCCCGGAGGGGGTAGGTGATCTTCTTGGCTACGACGAAGCATACCAGGACCGCCAGGACCGCGATGAGAATCCCGCCCCATAAAATCTTTCTGTAGATGGTGCCGAGAATCTGGTCGAGAAGGGAAACAGGGAGGGCGGCCCGCATGACAGCCAGGAGCCTGCCGTCCTGTTTCACGGGGTGAGCCACGTACATCAAACGCTTTTTCAGGGTGTAACTGAAACGGATGGAGCGGCCCCACCCCCGCTTCCTGGCCGCCACGACCTCGGGTCGGTCGGCGTGGTTGTCCATGGTGGCGGGATCTTTGCGTGTATCTCCCACCACCTTTCCGCTGGGAAGGATCACGGTGAACCGGGTGTTCACCCGGTTTCCCAGGTCCTTGCAGAGCGCGTCGATTCCAGCGTAGTCGGAGCGTGCCAGCCGGCGGGCGATCCCGGGTTCCGTTAGGAGGAGTCGGGCGCGCAGGTCGGCCGTCACCCGGTTCATGTAGAGATGCTTGATGGTGGTAACCGCGAGGGCGCTCACGGCGAGGATGGAAACCAGGACAATGAAGAGGTAGGTTGGATATATCTTCCAGATGAGGGGGCGGCGTTTCATGCCTCGTCCGCCAGCTTGTAGCCCACGCCACGGACGGTCACAATCATCTTCCCGTAGTCCCCGAGCTTCTTCCTCAGGCCCACGATCTGGACATCGACGGCGCGCTCCGTCACGGGGTATCCTTCCCCGCGGACGTAGGAGACGATCTGCTCCCGGCTGTAGACCCAGCCGGGATGGGACGCCAGCAATTGGAGGATCTTGAATTCCGTCAGCGTCAGTATGACGGGCCTGCCTTCCACCCGGACTTCGTGTCGGCCCAGGTGGATTTCCAGTCCCTCGAGGGTGATGGAATCGGCGGCCGTTTCCTCCGCCGCCTCCCCGCGGCGCAAAACGGCCCGGATTCTCGCCGTCAGGATCTTGGGACTGAAGGGCTTGGTGACGTAATCGTCCGCCCCGATCTCCAGGCCCGTGACCACGTCCACGTCTTCCGCCTTCGCCGTGAGCATGACGATAGGCATCTTCCTGATTTCCGGGTCTTTCCTGATTCTTCGGCAGACCTCCATCCCGTCCATGCCGGGAAGCATCAGGTCCAGGACGATCAGGTCGGGCTTGCGGGATTTCGCCATTCGAAGCCCTTCCTCGCCCGTGAGGGCGCGTTGCACGTTGAACCCCTCCCGTGCCAGGTTGTAGGAGACTACCTCCTGGATGTCAGCGTCGTCCTCCACGACCAAGACCGTCTTTTTCGTCAAGTTTCCGACCTCCCGCGGCCCTTTTTGGAGCCTGCCATGCCGCGAATATCCTACGGGAACGTTAGAAACATGTTACAGAACGATTCGGGTTTTGTAAAATGCCTTTCTCGGGCGATGCCCCCTTTCCGTCGGTATTCCGCGGCCTTCGAGCCACGGAACCTCCCATGGCGGCGGTGTCTCAGCGAAAGATATCCCGGATGCCCTTCCAGAAGCCTTTCAACAGGTCACGGACGACGGATCCGCGGCCGTGTTTTCTCCTGCCTGATCGCGCCGCCGTCTTCGGCACGCGCCCCTTGAGAAACACCTCCTTGTAACGCCTCGGCTGCACCCTCTCCGGCGGCCAGTCCACGTCCACGCTTACCCACCGCGACACGACCCCGGCCGGTCGGGTAAAAGGGTGTGGTTCCATCCTCGTCGCGATCCGCCGCATGAAATCGGCCCAGATCCTCATGGCCCCTGAGGCCCCCGAAAGGTGCGTGTTGCGGTTGTCGTCGAATCCCACCCAGACGACGGCCAGAAGGTCCCGCGTGAAGCCCATGAACCAGGAGTCCCGGTAGCCGGAGGTCGTGCCCGTCTTCCCCGCGCAGGGAAAAGGGATACCCAGTTTCGCCAGCTTTCTCGCCGTGCCTCGGCGCGTCACGCCCTCCAGCATGCTGGTCACGAGGTACGCCATGGCAGGATCGCACACGATTTTTACGGAAACGTTCCGTTTCTGCTCTATTTTTCCTTCCTCGTTGACCACCTCGCGGAGCGCGAGGAGGAAGGGCAGCCGCCCCTCGTTGGCAAAGATACAATAGGCCCTGGCGATCTCGATGGGAGTCACCTCGAAGGCCCCCAGGGACAGGGAGGGATAGGGCGCGAGCCGCGAACGCAGCCCGAGGGCGCGGGCCGTCTTGATGATTCTCTTCAACCCGGTTCGCATGGCGAGATTTACGGTGGCCGCGTTTAGGGAAAATTCCAGGGCAGTTCTCACCGTGACCCTCCCGTGATAGCGGCCGTCATAGTTTCTCGGGGTCCAGGGTCTTCCGTGGACGCGGTAGCGGACGGGGTTGTCCCGGATGACCGTGGCGGGTGTGACCATGTCCAGCGCCGCGAGATACACGAAGGGCTTGAAAAGGGATCCGGGCTGGCGGTGGGCGTCCACGGCCCGGTTGAAAGGGCTCTTCGCGTAATTCCTTCCTCCCACCATGGCGAGAATCTTTCCCGTCTTCGGCTGGATGACGATCATGGCCGCCTGGAGGGGGTTGCCGGGGCGCCGGAGGGAGGGATGCCTGTGTTCGAGCCTTTTCAGGCCCTCCCTCACGGCATGGGTTGCCGCCGCCTGGATTCCCGGTCGGAGCGCCGTGAAGATCCGGAGTCCCCGGCCGGTCAGGGCCTCGGCGGGGTAGAGCGCCGCCATCTGACGTTTCAGGAAATCGATGTAGTAGAGGGCGTCCCGCGAACTTCCCGGGTTGCTCGGCAGGGTGACGGGCTCCTCGACGGCCTTCCCGTAAGCTTCCCGCGTGATGAGACCGGCCTGGAGCATTCTTTTCAAAACGAAGTCACGGCGTTTTCTGGCCCGCTCCGGGTGGAGGAAGGGGGAGTAGAGGTTGGGGGCGCGGATGAGCCCCGCCAGGAGGGCGGCCTCGGAGAGGGTGAGGCGCGCGACATCGTGGCCGAAATAGAACCGGGCCGCCTCGCCCATCCCGTTGATGGATGCCCCCCTCTGCTGTCCCATGTATATCTCGTTCATGTACATCTCCAGGATCTCTTCCTTGGAATAGAGACCCTCGAGGATCAAGGCGATCAGGGCCTCCTTTACCTTCCGGGAGAAGGACCGTTCCGGGCGCAGGAAATAATTCTTTGCCAGTTGCTGGGTGATGGTGCTGCCTCCCTGGAGAATCTTCCCGTGGCGCAGGTCCACCCAGAGGGCCCGGAGGATCCCCTTCCAGTCCATCCCCCCGTGCTGGAAGAAACGCCGATCCTCCGTGACGAGGATGGCGTCCACGAGGTATCGGGGGGCCTCCCGGAACGAAATGAGCTCCCTGGCCTCCCGCTCTTTCCCGTAGAGCCGGGCGATCTCCATAGGCTCCAGCCGCACGTAATCAAGCAGCTCCTTCCCCCTCTCCAGGGTCTTGATGGCGCGATTGCCGAAGGTGGCGGTGAGGACGAAACCCTTG